>NZ_CP101827.1:1220708-1581062 GCF_024498295.1 Thermocaproicibacter melissae | reverse complement strand
GGCTGTTGTGAGTCAGGTTGTCTTTCCTTTTTGTTTTCCAAGTTTATATCCCCCTAGGTGTGCAAGCTGAAGAGCGGGCACAAACTATACCGGCAAGTGCCCGCTTTTTGGCGGGAGCGAGTGGTGGCAAAGTTACATGCGCTCGAAGAAACCCACAATAGCTGGGTCAAAACTATTGATAATAAATATCGCGACGACCACCCAAAAAGCGGCGGCCTGTAGGAAAACCACCCGGTAGGGGTGTTTCGGCAGTACGATGTTTGGAGCGGATTGCTTGCTGATTTCTTGGAATGGAATGCGACGCGTCAAAATAAGAACGAGGCTTGCTAAAATCATAACGGCGAGGAAAATTTGGTAGAAGATTTGAATGGAGGCATGATTCTGGTTCCCGTACAGCTCACAAGGCATCAAGGTTGAATTATACAGAATGTGCAGAATAATTGTCGAAATGATGGAGTCGCTTTTTATTGCGACATAAGCGAGTAACAGGCCCAGCAAGGTAGTAGTAAAGACTTGAATTACATTCATATGCATCAAGCCAAACAGTACGCTTGAAACAATAATGGCGAGCTTATCTCCCCACGGGCGCAGACTTTGCAGAACCAAGCCACGGAAAAGAATTTCCTCAAGGATTGGCCCGACCACACAGGCATAGATGATCAAGATCGTGGTTGCGGCAGGATCGTCCTTGATAGTAAAATCCGGTATGGCGATGCTGATTCCGGCGTTTTTGCAAAGAGTCTGAATGCCGGTGCTCCAGCAAGCGCCGATTCCGGCTATGCTGAAGGCAAACACAAGATATTTTACATATTCCAGGAAGCTCAGCGAGGGCCGTTTTAACTGTTCTTTTATTTTGCGGTGAAGGAAGGAACGCGTGATGAAAATGGTTAATATCGTGGCAGACGTAGTGATAACGGTGTTGAGTATGAGCAAAGTGGAAATACCTTCCGAAGTGTTGAAATATTGTATTATAGCGTACACCGTTCCGGTTTTTTGAATAGAGGGCTGAAACTGGTTGATATTTGCAGAAAACCAGATTAGGACAGCTACGAAGAGTATAGGAACCGCAATAAGCTGCTCCAGAATCGGAACGAAGGAGGCACTGTTCCCGGCGCTGCGCAGCAAGATGCGAGGTTCCTTTTCCGTATCCGACGGTGCAGAATAAAGAGATGGGTTAAAAGATGCCTGCGGAGAAGATGTCGAGGAATAAGACACTGCAGGATTGCGATACGCCGGCAGCCGTGCCGAGTTGCAGTAAGGCGACTGCTGTGCATAAGGTTCTGCAGGGTTACAGGAAGATGCCTGTTGTGCGTCAGGTTGTTTTTCTTGTTCGTTATCCAATTAAATCCCCCCAGGTGTGCAAGCGAAAAGCGGGCACAAATTATATTTTTATTATAGCAAATTATTATAGCAAAGAAAAATTAAATTGCAATCTTTTTCCAGATAAAGCATTAGGCGCGGGTGGTGCGAGACCGCACTCGCAATGGAGAGCTTTATTTTCATGCCCTTGGAGTATTCCTTGATTTTCTTCTTTTTCGGAAGCTCGAAATCGTCAAGATATTTTTCATACATACGCTGATCCCATGCGGGAAACACGCGGCGAAGAATTTTACCCATAATGCTTCCGGCAGGAAGCGAAAAACTCACATCTTTCAGCGAAAACTCCGGGTACTGCTTGCAGAGTCCACGGATTTCAAGAAGGTTTTCCATGAAGATTACTCCTTTTCCATGTTTCAGCGGCATGGAAAATGCTCCTGCCGCCGGCTGCGGTTGCGGGTCAGGAATCAATTGTCCTGCCCGTAGAGAAGCGAAAGCATTTCATTCATTTCGTCCAGTGTAATGCCGCCGCGCTTTGCAATGTCCACCGCGGTCTGCAGGCTTTCTTCCACCTTGCGAAGATACTCTTCACGCAGAAACTCGCGGTTTTTGGCTGCTACAAAACACCCTTTGCCCCCGACCGTCTCCACAAAGCCGTCATGCTCCAGCTCGGCATAGGCGCGCTTTGTGGTTATGACACTGATGCGCAGTTCTTTTGCGAGAACACGCATCGAAGGCAGGACATCCCCAGGCTGCAGCACTCCTGTAATAATCTGATTTTTAATCTGATCCGTGATCTGTTTATAGATCGGCTTCGGATCGGAATTGCTGATGACGACGTCTATCATCGTAAAACCCCAATCTGTATTTTTACTGTATATATTGTGTATATACAGTATTATCAATAATAACGGTTGTCAAGGATTTTTTGAAAAATTTGCCGTAAAAGTTGCATCAAAAAGGGTAATTTTCGGGCGCATAAAGCGGGGAATTGGAAGGAGGGTGTTCATGGCGAAAAAGAGAAAATCGGCCCGCCCGTCTTTGGGCAGAGCGGAACGGGGCTACCGAAAAATTGCGTTTGGAAAAATCAACGATGCGGTGAGCCTCATGTTCCGAGACAACCTCAGCCCCGACGAGCTGAAAAAGCTGAACCTCAACAATGTGGCAGAACTGAAGCAGACGAAAGACGGTCTGGAAATCAAGTTCTACGACAGGATGAAGGCGCTTGAGTGCCTGCGCGAGATGGAAGAAGACGGCGCCGGGCAGTCACCGCTTTACCGCGCACTGATGCAGAGCGTGAAAAAGCGCGGGGAGGCGGAAGAAAGTGGAGTTTAGCCCGTTTTCGGAAAAACAGCTCCGCGCGCTGAACTGGTGGTGCCCCGGCAGCCCCGATGCGGAGCGCGACGCCATTATCTGCGACGGGGCGGTGCGAAGCGGCAAGACCCTGTGCCTCGGAATTTCGTTCGTCGCATGGGCGTGCGGCATGTTCTGCGGACAGTCGTTCGCACTGTGCGGCAAGACCGTGCGCTCCCTGAAGCGAAACCTTGTAACGACGCTTCTACCGGCTTTGGCGGAGGCGGGGTTTTCCTGCAAGTTCAAGGTGGGCGAAAACCTCATTGAAATCGGCTACGGAAAGAACCGCAACCGGTTCTACCTGTTCGGGGGAAAAGACGAAGGTTCGGCGGCGCTGATTCAGGGCATCACGCTGGCGGGAGTATTCTTCGACGAAGCGGCGCTGATGCCGCGTTCATTTGTGGAGCAGGCGCTCGCAAGGTGCAGCGTTGCAGGCTCAAAATTCTGGTTCAACTGCAACCCGGAAAGCCCGAACCATTGGTTCTACCGCGAGTGGATTCAAAAGGCGGAGGAAAAAAACGCGCTTCTGCTACATTTCACCATGGAGGACAACCCCTCCTTGAGCCGCGCCGTGCGCAAGCGTTACAAGAGCCTGTATTCCGGCGTGTTCTACGAGCGCTTTGTGCTGGGGAAATGGGTCGCGGCGGAGGGCCTTGTCTACCCGTTCATGACGGACGCAATGTTCTGCGACGTTCCCGCGGGAGAATTTGACGAATATGCCGTCTCGTGCGATTACGGCACGGTGAATCCCTGCTCCGCCGGACTTTGGGGCAGAAAGGGCGGCGTGTGGTACCGCATTGATGAGTATTACTATGACTCGCGCAGAACGGGCGTTCAAAGAACGGACGAGGAGCATTACGCCGCCATTGCGGCCATGTGTGAGGGGAAAAAGGTTTCCTGTATCGCGGTAGACCCTTCGGCCGCTTCCTTTATTGAGGTGATCCGCCGGCATGGGAAATTCCGCGTGCGCAAGGCGGAAAACAGCGTGCTCAACGGAATCCGCCAGACGGCAGTGGCGCTTCGCGAGGGGAAAATCCGCATCTGCCGCTGCTGTACCGATGCCGTTCGCGAGTTCGGCCTCTACCGCTGGGACGAGGGCCGAGCCGACGACGCACCCGTGAAGGAAAACGACCACGCTATGGACGACATCCGCTATTTCGTCACGACCGTCCTGCGTCCGTCTGCGGGTATCTTTGCGGTAGCGGCGCCGCGGGAAAGGGGGTGAACGGAATTGTTCCCGAAAAAAAGGAAGCGGCCCAAATCCGGCAGTGTTCCGGTGACGGCGGTGCAGACTGCGGCGCGTGAACAGCCGTTTTCGTGTCTGGAAAGCTGGGTTCCGGTTTCTTCGGCAGAACGCCGCCTTTACGGCGCTTTGCGCGAATCGGTCCCGATTATAGACGCAGCCATCGGCAAGATTCTGCGCTTGGTTGGCAGCTTTCGTGTCCGATGCCCAAGTGCCGCCGCGGAAGAAGCGCTCAACGAGTTCCTGCAGAATGTCCCCGTAGGTTCCGCCGGCGCGGGCGTGCAGACGTTCCTCGACGGTTATCTTTCCGACCTTCTGACCTACGGTAACGCGGTGGGCGAGATGGTGGTGCACGGCGGCAGGTTTGCGGCCCTCTACAATGCTTCGCTCGAAGATGTTGAACTGCAAGCGGTCACGCCGCTGGAGCTTCGCGTGTTCCGCCGCGAAAACGGCACTGCCGTTCCGGTCAAATATCCGCAGCTGGTGCTGTGCTCGGCGCTGAATCCGCCTTCGGGCAGCGCGGCAGGCGTGTCCATCTTGCGCGGACTGCCGTTTGTCTCAAACATCCTGCTCCAGATTTACCAGACCATCGGCTTGAACTGGGAGCGCCTCGGAAACGTACGGTTTGCCGTCACCTACCGGCCGACTTCGGACGCCGCAGACCAAGCCTATGCCAAGGAGCGCGCGGAGCAGATAGCCGGCGAGTGGGCGCGCGCGATGCGCGGCGGAGAGGTGAGCGACTTTGTTTCGGTCGGCGACGTCAGCATCAAAGCCATCGGCAGCGACTGCCAGATTCCGGACTGCAGCGTTCCAATCCGCGCGCTTTTGGAGCAGATTGTGGCAAAGCTCGGAATCCCGCCGTTTTTGCTGGGCCTTACATGGTCCTCTACGGAGCGAATGTCCAGCCAGCAGGCAGATATTCTCACGAGCGAGCTGGAGGCATATCGGCGAGTGCTGAACCCCGTCATCGGCAAAATCTGTTCGCTTTGGCTCACCCTTTCGGGTTTTCCGAACAGGTTTACCGTGGAGTGGGACGACATTACCCTGCAAGACGCCGTTGAGCTTGCTTCCGCCCGCTACCAGAACGCGAAGGCAGAGCAGATTGAATCTGCTTTTTCTGCCCGCCACTAAATGTGGAGCAGCTTCGCATTGAGGAAATGTATCAGCCTTCTGCCGGCCGGGACTGCGCAAAAGCGGAGCAGTTTAGGGGTAACGCAGATGCGCACGAAGCAGTGCATCTGCATGGGGCCCCGATTCTGCGAAGCGTTGCGAGGCACGGCCGGCAGCAATGGTTACGCTGAAAACCAGTTACTTAAAAAGGAGATGGTATCAATTCGGACGCAGACTGAAATTCCGGTAAATAAAACTGTGGGGGCGCAGCAGCCGGAGCTTTTGTCGGGTATTCCCGACGAGGCGGCTTTGGAAAAAATCAACCGCTATACCCGCAGAAAATTCCGGGCAGAGGAGCTTTACACCTTCCCCGTGGCGCTTTGTGACAATGAGGTCGACCGCGACGGAGAACGCTTTACCGTGCAAGCACTGCATGGCCTTGCAAAACTCTTTGTGGGCAAGACGGGTGTCTTCGACCACGACCCCATGGCAAAGAATCAGACCGCTCGCATCTACGACTGCCACGTGGAAGAGGACAAAAGCCGCCTGACTTCGTGCGGTGAGCCGTACACGCGCCTTGTGGCGGATGCGTATCTGCCGAGGACCGAAGCGAACCGCGAGTTTATTTCCGCACTCGAGGCGGGAATCAAAAAAGAGGTCAGCGTCGGGTGCGCGGTGCGCAGTGTGAAATGCAGCGTCTGCGGTGCTGACCTGAGAAACGGAACCTGCGAACATCGCCGCGGCCAAATCTATGGCGGTGTGCTGTGCTGTGCCGTGCTTGATGACCCGAGCGACGCCTATGAATGGTCGTTCGTGGCGGTTCCCGCCCAGAGGGAGGCAGGTGTGCTAAAACGCTTCGGTGTCCCCAACGGCCGCGATGTGCTGAAATTCCTGCGTGAAACCGGCGGCGAGACAATACTGACCCCCGCTCAGCGCGAGGCGCTGGTGGCGGAGTTCGACCGCTTGGAACAGCAGGCCGCGGACGGACGGGAGTACCGCGCAGAGCTGGAAAAAGACTTCCTGCGCTACGGCGCTTTGGCCCAGCCGGGCCTTCCGTGGGAGAGCCTGAAAACGGCTTCAAAGGCGCTCAGCGTGCAGGATCTCAAGAACTGGAACGCCGCTTTCCGCAGGCAGGCGGAAAAGACCGTACCGCTTTCGCCGCAGCTTGCGGGAAACGACAAGGCGAAAAGTGAGGACGGCAACGAGCCGTTCCGTATTTAAAGGAGGAGTATAGAATGGAATATTCATTCAGCGGATTCGGAGAAAATGCAGCAACCTTCCGTGCCGGTGAAGATGTTACGGCAGGAATCCCGGTGAAAATGACCGGAAACGCAACCGTGGGAGCCTGCGCAGACGGTGACGATTTCTGCGGCGTAGCACTCAACGTTCGCTGCGGCAGTGCCGCCGTGCAGCTTTCCGGCTATGTGAGTCTGCCTTACAGCGGCACGGCGCCGTCTGTGGGCTGGCAGAATTTCAAAGCCGCTAAAGACGGAAAAATCCAGGTCGCTTCGACAGGCGGAAGAAGCCTGCTCGTTGTGGATGTGGACGAAACCGCGGGAACCTGCGGCGTGATTCTTTAAGACAGGGAGGAAAAAACGATGGCTCGCTATGAATCTTTGAAACTTGAAAAGGGCATGTATGCCACGCCGGGTAAAACCTTTACCCAAGTGCTGGAAAGCCTTGACCCTTCGGAAAATTACATAGGAACGCCGCTTGAGGGACTTGACGCCTACCAACGCCAGCTCAAGCGCTTTGGAATCCATGTGGGTGGGGCAGGCTCCGACCGAATCGAAAAATTCTTCCAGACGAGCGACTCCGCGGCGCTGTTCCCGGAATATGTCGCGCGTTCCGTCCGTCAGGGCATGGAGCAGGAGAACCTTCTGCCGTCGCTTGTCGCGACCGTAACGGAAATCGACTCTATGGATTACCGCACCATTGAATCCGTGCCGACGGACAGCGGAAAAGAACTGAAATCCGTTGCCGAAGGCGCAGCCTTGCCCCAGACCGCCGTGCGCACAAAGGACCATCTGGTTCATCTGAAAAAGCGCGGGCGCATGCTGGTGGCAAGCTATGAGGCAATCCGCTTCCAGCGAATCGACCTCTTTACGGTAACGCTGCGCCAGATCGGTGCTTACATCGCGCGCACGCAGCTGACAGATGCCGTCAATGTGCTGCTAAACGGCGACGACGGTTCTTCGCCGGCCAAGACGGTCGCCTGCGCGGGTGAGAAACCCACATACGCCGATATGATTGCGTTGTGGGGTTCGCTGCCGCCTTACCGTCTGAACACGATCCTCGCCTCAACCGATGCGATGAAAGACATTCTCTGCATCAGCGAATTCCGCGACGCGAAAGCGGGCCTTAATTTCCAAGGCACCGGCAAGCTTATCACCCCGATGGGCGCAAACCTCCTGCATGACCCCGACATGGCATCGGGAAAGATTATCGGCCTCGACAAGACATGCGCGCTGGAAATGGTGCAGGCCGGCGGCGTGCAGACGGATTCCGACCGCCTGATTGACCGCCAGCTCGAGCGCACAAGCATCAGCGTGATTGCTGGCTTCTCGCGCATCTTTGACGACGCCGTCCGCGTGCTGACCTACACATCATGATTGCGATTGACACAGAAGCCGTGAAAACGCGCTTCGCAGCGCTCGCGGGTGTTGACGCAGCGGAATATGAGACTCTCTGCAGTGACGCGGCGCTCGAAATCCAGCGCATGCAGAAAAGCGGGTGCGGGCCGGAGGCTTCCGGCCCGCTCACCGCGGCCGCTGCCGCCCTCGCGTTTTACCGCTTTGTGCTGGCGGGCGCCTGTGTTCCATGCGGCTCCTTTGAAGCCGGAGACCTGAAGGTTTCGCCCGAAAAGCCGAATGTCTCTTCCGCGAGGAGATTTTGGCGCGAATCGCTCGCCGCCGCAGCGCCATATCTAGAAGACACCTGTTTTCTTTTCCGGAGGACTTCGGTATGACGCGCCGGGCGCAGACGGAGGCCTTTTTGGCTCGGTACGGCAGCACGGTGCAGTGCGGGGAAGACAGCTTCCCCGCATTCATCCGCCCCATGGGGTTTCAAAACACGCAGGGGCAGGACGATGAGGGGCGGCAGCGCTTTTCCTATGTCGGCCCGGCGGCTCACAAGCTGACGGTAGGGCAGAAGATATCTTCGGGCGGAAATGACTACACGGTAAAACGGTGCGAGACGGTACTTCTTGACGGTGTGGAACTGTTTGTCCGCGCGGTGCTGGCGCTTGTTCCTCCGGCGGCAGCGGAGATAAAGCTCGAGCGGGACGGAATTCTGCTCGGTCATGCCAAAAGCTGCACGGCCGAAGCCGTGTGCAGCGCGGAACCGGTTATTCCTTGGGGAGAAGGAGCACCGCAGGAGGTTGCACCGGGCGCGGTGCAGTGGAAGCTGACGCTGAAGGGCGTGCAGGCGGAAAACGGAATCGACCTGTTTGCCGTGGACACGTTTCGTGTTGTAGAAGACAAAAAGACAGGCAGAACGGTTTACACCGGATGCCGGTGGACGTCGGCCCGCAGGACGGCAGGCATGGATACGGAAGGTACCTTCCGCATGGAGGCGCTTGCGGCAGGGCATGAAGAAACGGAGGCGGTAACCGATGGATGACGACTGCGAAAAACTTTCGGAGGAAATGGAATTTGACTGGCTCCGCAGGCCGCGGAAACTGACGACGGAGGAGGAACAATGAACCTTGCACCGATGAGCTTCGGCTCCTGCGTTTGGCCTTGCAATCCGGAAACGATCAAGGTGGAGTATGCACGCGGGACGGCACAGTTCTTCTATCCGGGCGGCACGGCGACGGTGCAGGATACCGGCACGGCGCCGAGGAAGGTTACGGGAAGCGGAAAGTTTACGGGCAACGGCTGCCTTGAGGAATTCGGGCGGCTTTCCAAGGCTTTTTCCGCGGGCGGCTGCGCCATGCTGAGCATACCGGGAATGGATCCGTTTCCGGCGATGTTTGTGTCGCTCTCCATGAAAGGCGTGCCGCGCCCGAATTGTGTGGAGTATGAGTTTGTGTTTCTGGAGGACGTTTCTTCTTCCGGCACCGCTTCGGGTGCGCATGAAGAATACGTCTGCAAGGGCGGCGAGTCCTTGTGGGAGATTGCAGCCCGCTACGGGACGGACGTGGACGCGCTGCTGGCTGCCAATCCGCAGATTGAATGGCCCAACGCGCTTGAGGAAGGGGAGAAGGTGACAATCGTATGAATGTGCGGTTCACGGGAATTCGGCCGGACGGCACGGAAGTGATTCTGCCCATGCCGGTGAGAGGCAGATATGATTCGGCAGAGGATGCGCCTGCCGACGGACTGCGGGCGGAGTTTCCGCTGGCGAAATCCTGCGGCACGCTGACAAAGTTGCGTGTTTCCGGTACGGACGGGTCTGTCCTCTTTTTCGGCACGGTGGACATTCAGCGGGAAATTACCTGCGGAACGGGAAATGTGCTGAATCTTTCCTGCCGCAGCCTTGCCGGCCTTTTGCTCGACAGCGAAGCGGTTCCGCGCACTTACGATGCGCCTTCGCTCCCCGTGATTTTTGAACGGCACATTCGGCCATACGGTTTTACGTCGTTTCTCGGAAGTCAGGCAATCTGCAGAGGGGAGCTATGCGTGCGCAAGGGTATGAGCGAGTGGCAGGCCGCGGCGGAATTCTGCAGGAAATTTCTGCGCACCGAACCGCGCGTGAAGGGAATGGTGTTCGATGCTTCCGGAACGGCCGCGGCAGAACCGCTGCTGCTGGACAATTCCGCGGGAATGCGTTATTTCCGGGCGGAGGTGCGGCAGCGAAACTGCGATATTCTGACGAAAATCTATGCCCCCGACACAAGAACCGGACTTTACCGCCTTGCCGCAGAAGAAAACGAGAGCATCACGGGAGTCCACAGAGTCCGGTGTCTGGCAAATCCGGAAAGCGATGCTTCAACGGTTCTGCGAAAAACAGAGCGGAGCGCCTTTTCCGTTTATGCTGAATGTCCGGGAACGCCAGCCACGGAAACAGGCGCTTCCGCCTCGCTGCGCGACCCGGTGCTTGGGGAGTTTGCAGACATGGTGGTCGCTCAGGTGCGCTGCACCTGGGACGAGGACGGCATTCGGACGGTATATTGTCTGAGGAGGAATGTATAGTGTGGATTTCACAGCAAATGATTGCGGCACAGAAAACCTCTGCCGCCGCAGATGCCGCGCGTGTCACCGGAGACACCAGTGCGCAGGGGTCAAACGATTACCGGCAGCTTGTTTTTGCCGGACCGTGGGGGATTGCCTACCAGCCGCCGAATGCTGCGCAGGCCGTGGTGGTCTCAACCAACGCGGGAGACACCTGCATTGGCA
Organism: Thermocaproicibacter melissae; assembly: GCF_024498295.1. Taxonomy (NCBI): domain Bacteria; kingdom Bacillati; phylum Bacillota; class Clostridia; order Eubacteriales; family Oscillospiraceae; genus Thermocaproicibacter; species Thermocaproicibacter melissae. The sequence continues at coordinate 1,570,700 of NZ_CP101827.1, read as the reverse complement.
CGATTGCGGAGGAAAAAGGAATCGGCCCCGGGGAGCTTTTGCTTTTTTCTGCGGGCGGAGCGGAAATCTACCTGAAGAACAACGGTGAGATTGAAATTAACGGGCAGGTATTTGCGCCAAAGGAGGATGCGTAACGGATACTGCGCTGAGAGACGGAGATTTTGCGCCCGCGGCAAACGGACGCCCTTACCGCATCAGCGGGACGGAGGAAAAATTCCAGCGTGCCGCCATCTGGCTCACGGTGCCGCGGGGGAGCTTTTGCTGCAACCCTGCGCTGGGCAGCCGGCTTTCCTCGCTGACCGGAACGGAAGCAGATCCTTCCGCAGCGGCCCTGAGACTGGCGCAGGAGGCACTGCGCAGCGTGCCCGGCGTTACGGCGTCTGCGGCAGAATACCTTGCTGCGGAGAAAATCGTGAAGATTACACTGGAATGTGACGGAGCCGAACGAACCGTGGAGGTGAAGCTGTAACGGAAATTTTTGAAAGAATTGCGGATTCCTATGAGAATATCCTCAAACGGATGAAGGATAAATTCACCGAGCTTGCCGGATATTCGCCGGACGATGCTTCTGACATCGGCATCCGAATGAGGGTGCTTGCGGAGGAAGTCTGTTCGCTCGGGCAGGCAATCGACTGGCTTAAGGAACAGACATTTGCGCAGAGTGCGACCGGCAAACAACTGGAATACCGCGCCATGGAGCGCGGAATCACACGAAAGCCCGCCGCCCCCGCAGTTGGAACGCTGACCTTCAGCCGAAAGACCTCCCTCTGGTATGACGTGCCGATTCCGGCGGGGACTGTCTGCGCTACCTCGGGGGTGGACGCCGTACGGTATGTGACGACGCAGGATGCGGAGCTGCCGCTGGGAGAACTGAGCGTTGACGTGCCTGCAAAGGCCGAAATACCGGGGACAGCGGGAAATGCCGACGCGGGAACCATAACGGTTATGGTGACGCCGCCCGCCTCCATTGAATCCGTGACGAACCAAGAGGCCTTTACCGGCGGGCAGGATGCCGAAGACGACGAATCCCTGCGCAAAAGGCTTATGGACTGCTGGACAGAACCGGCGAACGGTGCAAACGCGGCATGGTACCGCCAGCTTGCCGAGAGTTTTGACGGCGTGAACTCGGCGCAGGTTGTTCCGCGGGAAAACGGTCCGGGCACAGTCACAGTTTACCTGGCAGGCAAGGGCGAGCCTGTTGCGGACGAAGTGGTGGAGCAGGTGCAAAAGGCTTTCGACGAGCAGCGGGAGCTTTGTACGGAAGTTACGGTGAAACCGGCTGTTCCGGTCCCTGTAGATGTAACCTGCAAGATTAAGACAAAGCCAGGGCAGAACACAATTGCCGCCAAGATATATACCACCGCGGTTTTGGGCCAGTATTTCTTAGATCTTGGCGTGGGCGAACCTGTTGTGAATTCCGCTATGACGGCGGAAGTCTTTCAAACAGGGCTTGTGGACGACTGCACATTTACCACACCGGGGAAAACGGTGCGAGCCGGTGAGCTGGCAGTCAAGGGCATCATGGTTGTTTCGGAGGCAACTTAAATGAGCGCTTACGATTCGATGAAAAAATGTATGCTCCCCACCGGCCTTTATCGTTTGGACGGAAGTACGCTCGTTGACAAGGAACTTCAAGCGTACGCAGAGGTTCTTGACCCGCTCTACGAAGACATCAAGACCCTGCAGAACGAAAGCTTTGTGCCAACGGCCACTGATTACGGCCTGCGGTACCGTGAACTTGCGCTCGGAGTGCTTTGGCCAGAGGATGAAGATGAAGACCGCCGCAGAATCATTTATGCGCTTGGATCGGTTGGAGCCCACGGCTGCAGCAAGGCCGCGTTTGAAAAGCTGCTCGCCGATCTCGGCATTGAGGCGGAACTTACGGAGGATGTGGCCAACAGGAAGCTCACCATCCACGTAAAAAAGGAACCGATCAATTATCCAAAGGATTGGGAAGAGGTTGTGGAAAGGTTTGTACCGGCACACATCGAAACAGTCTGGGATTACTCGCAGCTGATACCCAATAATCCAGAAGATATGGAATAAAAAACACCCGCGTTGGAACCGATATCAGGAAAATTTTTAGCCAGAAAGAGGCATGGCCGTTTTCCTCGAATTCGGGAAACCTAAACGCGGGTGTTTTATTATGTTTTTCTGTTATGCCCCAAATTTGTCAGAAATAAAAGGAAAACGACAAAATAGGATTGTTTTCTACGATAAAATACGATATTTTGTAAAGAGTGAGTGAAATAAAACGAAATAAGGGGGCAGCCGTGCATGACAATCCACGAAAATGAGCCGATTCAGGAAAAAGCTCTTCTTGTGGAACCTGATGTAGGCGAGTGGGATGCAGAGGCATCGCTGGCGGAGCTTTATGAGCTTGTCAGAAGTGCCGGCGCGGAGCCATTGGGCTGCATGACGCAGAAACGACCCGCACCCGACCCCGCAACCTGCGTGGGCCGCGGGATGATAGGCCAAATTAAAGACTTCTGCGTGAACTACGGAGCAAACCTTTTGATTTTCGACTGCGAACTTTCCCCCACGCAGCTGCGTAACATTGAAGAATTAACAGGAGTGCGCACAATCGACCGCACGATGCTGATTCTCGATATTTTTGCGAAACGGGCAACAAGACGCGAAGGCAAGCTGCAAGTGGAGCTTGCGCAGCTTAAATATATGCTGCCCCGCCTTTCCGGAATGGGAAAGAATCTTTCCCGCCTCGGCGGCGGAATCGGAACACGCGGCCCGGGCGAAAGCAAACTGGAAACGGACCGCCGCCACATCCGCAGAAGAATTCAGTCGCTCACCGAGCAGTTGCGTGATGTGGAACGGCACAGAGAACAAATCAACCGCCGATGGGAAAAGACGGGCACCCTCACGGTGGCGCTTGTAGGCTACACAAACGCGGGAAAATCCACGCTGATGAACGCTTTAACCGGAGCGGGCGTGCTGGCCGAAAACCGGCTGTTCGCCACGCTAGACCCGACGGCACGCGCGCTTCAGCTCCCCGGCGGCGAGACGGTTATGCTGATTGACACGGTAGGTCTGCTGCGCCGCCTGCCGCACCATCTTGTGGAGGCGTTTCATTCTACGCTGGAGCAGGCGGCCTACGCCGATGTGATTCTGAACGTGTGCGATATTTCCAGCCCGGAAGCTTCGGTGCACCTCCAAGTGACGCGCAACCTGCTGGAAAGCCTCGGCTGCGGCGCCAGGCCGATTATCACGGTGCTGAACAAATGCGATCTTGTGCCGGAGCTGGAAAATGTACCGATGATCGGTACGGCGGTGCGCGTGAGCGCAAAAACCGGCGAAGGACTTCCGCAGTTGCTGCGGGCCATTGAAGAGAATCTGCCCGATTTTTTGCCCGTCAAAGTTCTGCTGCCGTTTTCGGCGGGAGCGCTTGCCCAGCGGGTTCGGCAGGACGGCTTGGTGGAAAGCGAGGAATACACGCCCGAAGGCTGCCGCCTGACGGCGCGGGTTCCGCAGTCGCTTGCTCCGCTTCTGCGGGATTATATGATTGATTCCTAAAGAAACAAAAAGGTGCGTTTCCAAAGCGGAAACGCACCTTTTGTTCTTATGCAGATGTTATTCCTTGACCAGCACTTTTTCGATGCTGCCGATGAACATTTTGTGGTAATCGTGCTTCGGGTAATTTGCGGCGTCGAGGCTTTTGTCGATGAAGCAGGCAGGGTCAAAGTCCTGCTTATAGAGCTTTTTGCAGACAAGCACAAGCTTTGCCTCGCTAAAATATGGCGTTCCGTTGTCATACACAGTCGTAAGGCCTGCAGCTTTGATTTTGTCGCCGTCGCGCCCGGAATGGGTTCCGCAGTAGTTGAGCGCTGCACGGTAATCCTTCGGAAGAACGCAGAGTGAGAACGTGTCTTCCCTTTCAAGGAACTCAAGCGTGTAGCGGGTCGGGCGAACGTATACGGTGGCAACAGGCTTGTTCCACAAGATGCCGAGGGAGCCCCAGCTTACCGTCATGGTGTTGCACTTCTGCTCGTTTCCGGCGGTGAGAAGCATCCACTCGTCGTTAATCATGGTGAAGGGGTTAAATTTTAGAGAATTCAGGTCGGTCTCTTTGAAACTGTTCATGGGAAAGCCTCCTCTGAAATGACAGAATTCTTTTTTCATTATTATACCACGATTCTAGTTTCCAGACGGCGAAAGAAAACACGAATTTCCGCACGGCGAAAAACACTTTTTTGCAGAAATCTAAAATAAGAGGAAATACTATTGACGACTTTGGCAGCGAGTCACTTTAACAAATCACCTTGCGAAAAATTTGAATAAATATGCAAATAACACTTGATTTCTTGCATAAACGGTGTATAATTATCTTATCAATGGAAAGTAATTTCTACTGCAGCACAAAGAAAGGCGGTTTTTAATATGGAAAAAGAAATTAAAAAAGTAGTGCTTGCATATTCCGGCGGACTGGACACCTCGATTATCATTCCGTGGCTGAAAGAGAATTTCAACAACTGCGAAGTCATTGCTGTGGCGGCTGACGTTGGGCAGGGCGCAGAACTGAACGGCCTGGAAGAAAAGGCAAAGAAAACAGGCGCCTCGAAGCTCTATATTGCAGACCTCAAAAAACAGCTTGTGGAAGATTACATTTGGCCGACGCTGAAAGCAGACGCCGTTTATGAAGGAAAATATCTGCTCGGCACCTCGTTCGCAAGGCCGCTGATTGCAAAGCGCCTTGTGGAGATTGCCAAGGCCGAGGGCGCCGACGCCATTGCGCACGGCTGCACCGGCAAGGGCAACGACCAGGTGAGATTTGAGCTTAGCATCAAGGCTTTTGCGCCGGACATGACCATCATCGCCCCATGGAGAATCTGGAACATTAAGTCGAGAGACGAAGAAATCGACTATGCCGAGGCGCACAATGTTCCGCTAAACATCACAAGAGAGACCAACTACTCGAAGGACAAGAACCTGTGGCACCTTTCGCACGAAGGCCTCGACCTGGAAAGCCCGGCAAACGAGCCGAAGTATGATAAGATTCTGGAACTCGGCGTTTCGCCGGAGAAGGCTCCCGACAAGCCGGAGTACGTCACCATTTCGTTTGAAAAGGGCATACCGGTCAAGGTAAACGGCGAAAAGCTCTGCGGCGTTGACATCATTGCCAAGCTGAACAAAATCGGCGGGGCAAACGGCATCGGCATCGCGGACATCGTGGAAAACAGGCTCGTTGGCATGAAGTCGAGAGGCGTGTATGAGACCCCGGGCGGCACAATCCTCTACCATGCACACAAGAAGCTCGAGGAAATTTGCCTCGACAAGGACACCTTCCACTATAAAGAGGGCGTTGCCCAGAAGTTCGCCGAGCTTGTCTACGACGGAAAATGGTTCACCCCGCTGCGCGAGGCGCTTTCCGCGTTCGTCGATTCCACGCAGGAGACCGTGACGGGCGACGTGAAGCTCAAACTCTACAAGGGCAACATCATCGACGCAGGGGTCACTTCCCCGTACTCCCTCTATGACGAAGAAATCGCAACCTTCAGCGAAGACCACGTTTACAATCAGGCTGACGCAAGCGGGTTTATCAATCTGTTCGGCCTTCCCATTACCGTGCAGGCGATGAAGAAGCTAAAAGCCGAGAAAAAATAATCCCAGCGGATTGTTTCGGGGGCGGATCCGTCCGCCCTCGTTTTTCCTATATGACAATGTAATACAACAGGGGTGATTCTGTTGAAGCTTTGGGCCGGAAGGTTCCACAAGGAGCTTGACAAAACAACGGACGATTTCAATTCATCCATTTCATTCGACAGCCGCATGGTAAAGGAAGATATTCAGGGCAGCATCGCCCACGCCACAATGCTCGGCGAAAGCGGCGTACTCGCACAGGAAGAAGCCGCGAAAATCTGCCAGGGACTAAAGGATATTCTCGCCGACCTTGAAAGCGGCAAACTCTCGATTGACGAAACGGCCGAAGATGTTCACACATTCGTGGAAGGGGAGCTGACCGCGCGCCTCGGCGACACCGGCAAGCGCCTGCACACCGCGCGCAGCCGCAACGACCAAGTCGCGGTCGACCTGCGGCTTTATTTGAAAAAGGAATGTGCGGAGCTTCTTAAGCTCCTCAACGGCCTCACGGAGACCATGTGCCGCAAAGCACTGGAATACAAAGGCGCCGTTATGCCGGGCTACACACACATGCAGCGCGCACAGCCCGTGACGTTCGGGCATCATCTCATGGCATACGCCGAAATGTTCCTGCGTGACGCGGGACGTCTGCAGGACGCGGTCAAACGCATGGATTACTGCCCGCTTGGCTCCTGCGCACTGGCAGGGACGACTTACCCGCTCAAAAGGGAGCGCACCGCGGAGCTTCTCGGATTCGCGGGCCCGACGCAGAACAGCCTCGACGCTGTTTCCGACCGCGATTTCTGCCTGGAGCTTTCGTCGGCCATCGCCATCTGTATGGTGCACCTTTCCCGCCTTTCGGAGGAGATCATCCTCTGGTGCTCATGGGAGTTCAAGTTCATTGAGCTGGACGATGCGTACTCCACCGGCTCCAGCATCATGCCGCAGAAAAAGAACCCGGATATTGCCGAGCTGGTTCGCGGCAAGACAGGCCGAGCCGTGGGCGACATGGTGACGCTTTACACTATGATGAAGGGCCTGCCGCTTGCCTATGACAAGGATATGCAGGAGGACAAGGAAGCAATTTTCGACGCCGTCGATACGCTTTCGATGTGCCTGAAAACCGTCACGCCGATGATTGCGACGATGAAGGTGCTCACGAAGAATATGCGCGCCGCCGCCGCAAAGGGATTCATCAATGCGACGGACTGCGCCGATTACCTCGTGGGCAAAGGGGTGCCGTTCCGCACGGCGTATAAAATCACCGGCGAAATTGTGGCTTACTGCATCGAGCACAATCTCACGCTGGAAACATTGCCGATTGAAACATATAAAAAATTCAGCGAAAACTTCGACGAAGGCATCTACGATGCCATTTCCTTGGAGCGCTGTGTAAACGGCCGAAAGGTTCTCGGCGGACCAGCGCCCGAAAACGTGGAAGCTCAGGCAAAACGAGTGCTCGCTTTGCTGGGGGTGAAAGAATGATTCGCGCGGGAGTCATCGGCGCGACGGGCTACGCCGGTGCGGAGCTGGTTAGGCTCCTGCTCGGGCACCCGGAAGTGGAGCTTGCCGCCGTCGGTTCGGTCAGCTTCGAAGGGCAGCCCATCAGCGACGTTTACCCGGCGTATTACCGCCTCTGTGACATGACGTGCGAGCCGGAGGATGCGGTCATCGAAAAGAGCGACGTTGTCTTTACCGCGCTGCCGAGCGGACTTTCCCAGACGCTTGCGAAGAAATGCCGCGGCGCCGGCAAAGCGTTCATTGACATGGGCGCCGATTTCCGGCTGAAGAGAGAAGCCGACTACCACGGCTGGTACGGAAACACATTCCAGTATCCGGATTTACACGAAGAAGCGGTTTATGGTCTGCCGGAGCTGTTCCGTGAAAAAATCGCGGGTACAAAGCTCGTGGCAAACCCGGGGTGCTACACGACGGCGGTACCGCTTGCCTTGGTGCCGGCACTGGAAACGGGACTTGTCAGCCCCGAGGGAATCATAGCGAACTGCGCCTCCGGCGTAACAGGTTCAGGCCGCAAGCTGACACAGAACACGCATTTCCCGGAACTGAATGAGAGCATGACAGCCTACAAGGTCGCATGCCACCGGCATACGCCGGAAATCGAGCAGACCTTCCGCATGATTCTCGGCAGGGAAGTGACGGTTACGTTTGTGCCGCACCTGCTTCCGGTGAACCGCGGAATTCTGGCAACCTGCTATGCAAAGCTTTTGCCCGGCACAACGGAAAAACAACTCCGGGAAGCCTATGAGGCTCGTTACGGAGAGGAATTCTTCGTGCGGTTCCTGCCGCAAGGACGCGTTGCGGACATCAAGAACGTGCGCCTTTCCAATTTCTGCGACGTTTCCATCCATGTGGACACGCGCGCGGGAATGCTTGTGGCAATATCGGCCATTGACAATATGGTCAAAGGTGCGGCCGGCCAGGCGATTCAGAACATGAACCTGATGTTCGGCATCGACGAAAGAACAGGGCTTACCGCAATGCCTCCGGCGTTCTGAACCGTTTTCCGCAAGCTTGGGTTTGACAGGCGAAAGCGGTTCTGCCCGCTACTTGACGGGCGGCAGAGACATTGGAAGCCGATGGGGTGAAAACCCGAAAGTGACAGCCCTCTACAAAATCTATGTAAGAAAAGATTTGCGTGAATACGCAAGGTATTTGATCACGGCGGAAAGGAAAGAAGGGACCTAAATGGCTGAATATCCGTATATTTCCGGCGGCGTCTGTGCCGCGAAAGGATTTAAAGCAGGGGGAGTGCACTGCGGGATTCGGAAAAATGTGCGGAAACCCGACCTTGCCATGATAGTTTCCACCGTGCCGTGCGCTGCTGCTGCGGTTTATACGAAGAACCTCGTCAAGGGTGCGCCGATTCTTGTGACGAAGGAAAATCTGGCAGACGGAACGGCGCAGGCGGTCATCTGCAACAGCGGCAACGCCAACACCTGCAACGCCGACGGCGTGCAGAAGGCCATGAAAATGTGCTGGCTTGCGGCGGATGCGCTCGGCGTCCGCCCGAAGGACGTTATCGTCGCTTCGACGGGCGTCATCGGTCAGGTGCTGCCCATTGAGCCGATTGCGGCAGCTATTCCGGGATTGGCGGCGTCGCTGACGACGCACGGCTCCGAAGATGCGGCGCGCGCGATTATGACAACCGACACCGTCATCAAGAATTTTGCGGTTTCCTGCACGCTCGGCGGAAAAGAAGTCAGAATCGGCGGCATTGCGAAGGGCTCCGGCATGATTCACCCGAACATGGGCACCATGCTCTGCTTTTTGACGACGGACGCGGCCATTTCGGCCAAAGCACTCGATGCGGCTCTGCGCAGCGCGGTCGACGTGAGCTTCAACATGGTGAGTATCGACGGCGACACTTCAACGAACGACACTTGTGCGATTCTCGCAAACGGCCTTGCGGAAAATCCGAAGATCAACGAGCCGGAGGGTGAGGACTACAAAACCTTTACCGAGGCACTGACGCAGCTTTGCGTGAAAATTGCGCGCACAATCGCAAAGGACGGCGAGGGCGCGTCGAGACTCCTCGTTTGCGAAGTCACTGGAGCGAAGGACGAGGAAAACGCAAAGAAGGCCGCAAAGGGAATCATCTGCTCGTCACTGTTTAAGGCGGCAATGTTCGGTGCGGATGCAAACTGGGGGCGTGTGCTTTGCGCACTCGGCTACTGCGGGGCAGAAACCGATGTGACGAAGGTAGGCGTTTCGTTCTCCTCAAAAGCAGGTTCGGTCAAGGTCTGTGAAAACGGCGCCGGAATTCCGTTCAGCGAGGAAGAAGCGAAAAAAATCCTTTCCGAAGATGAAATTACCGTTCATGTTTCGCTCGGCGACGGCAATGCATCCGCAACGGCGTTCGGCTGCGACCTGACGTATGATTATGTGAAAATCAACGGCGACTACCGAACATAATCTTTCCGCCCTATGGCGGACACGACTTTTTCGCAGAGAAACAATCGGCGCTTACATTTCGCATCGGGCTCTTTCAAGGGCTCGTACATGCAGGCTCAGCCTGCTTTCGAAGGCGAATGCGGGAGATGGGAAAATGCAGATTTCAAACAGCGACAGAGCCAAAGTGCTGGTTCAGGCTCTGCCCTATATTCAAACGCACGCGGGAAAGACGATTGTGGTGAAATACGGCGGAAGCGCCATGCTGGACGAAGCGCTCAAAGACGCCGTGATGTGCGACATCGTGCTGATGCGCCTTGTGGGCATCCGTGTGGTTCTTGTGCACGGCGGCGGAAAAGAAATCAACGAAATGCTGAACAAGGTGGGCAAGGAAAGCCACTTTGTGGATGGCCTGCGCTACACCGACCGCGAAACCATCGACATCGTGCAGATGGTGCTTGCCGGAAAAGTCAACAAAGACTTGGTTCAGCTGCTCGAGCGGCACAACGGCAGGGCCGTAGGACTCTGTGGGCTTGACGACGCCATGCTGACAGCGAAAAAACTGTCCTCTTCGGTTGACCTCGGCTATGTGGGAGAAATTACGAAGGTCAATCCCGCGCCTATCAACAATGCCACCGACAACGGCTATATTCCCGTGGTGGCGACCATTGCGGGCGGGGAGAACGGCGAAGTCTACAACATCAATGCCGACATTGCCGCATCGCGCATTGCGGCGGAGCTGAAAGCCGAAAAACTGATTCTCATGACCGATGTGCGCGGCCTTCTACGCGACAAGGACGACGAAGAATCGCTGATTCCCGTCGTGAACGTCAGCGAGGTGCCGAAGCTCCAGAACGAAGGCATCATCTCCGGCGGAATGATTCCGAAGGTCAGCTGCTGTGTGGACGCTGTCCGGCGCGGCGTGAAGCGCGCACATATCATCGACGGGCGGATTCCGCACTCAATTCTGATTGAACTGTTCTCCGATGAAGGCATCGGAACAATGTTCTGCTGAGGGCAAGGGGTGAATGAGGATGACCTTTGAAGAAGTAAAGAAGAAGCTCGACGGCGCAACCATGCCGACTTATTCCCGCTTTCCCGCGGCAATTGCTTCCGGAAAAAACGCCACTGCCTTCGATGTGCAGGGAAAAGAATACATTGATTTTACCAGCGGAATCGGCGTAAACTGCCTCGGCTATGCCGACCCGGAATGGGCTGCGGCGGTCGCAAAGCAGGCCGCGGCGGTTCAGCATATTTCCAATCTGTATTACAGTCCGGTGCAGGCGGAGCTGGCCGAGAAGCTGTGTGCCGTGAGCGGCATGGGAAAAGTCTTTTTCTGCAACTCCGGCGCCGAGGCAAACGAGTGCAGCATCAAGCTGGCGCGAAAGTACGGCGAGGAGAAACTCGGCATCGAAAAGCCGGAAATCATAACGCTAAACAATTCGTTCCACGGCAGGACGATTACAACGCTTGCCGCGACGGGGCAAGAGGTATTCCATGAGCACTTTCTTCCGCTGACGGAGGGATTCCGAACGGCGGGCGCGGCGATAGGAAGCGTCAAAGCGTGCGTCACGGAAAACACCTGCGCCGTACTGGCAGAGCTGATTCAGGGCGAGGGCGGCGTAATTCCGCTTGACCCTGCGTTCGTCAAAGAACTGCGCGAGTTCTGCACGGAACATAAGCTCCTTCTAATGATTGACGAGGTGCAGACGGGCATAGGCCGCACCGGCGAAGTTTTCGCCTACCAGAGCTACGGAATCCAGCCGGATGTGGTATCGAGCGCAAAAGCGCTTGCGGGCGGCCTTCCGATGGGTGCATGCCTGTGCCGAGAAGAACTCGGCGATGTGCTCGGCAGCGGAATGCACGGCTCCACCTTCGGCGGAAACCCGGTTGCGTGTGCGGGCGCGCTTGTTGTTCTGAACCGCGTCAGCAAACCGGAGTTTCTCGAAAACGTCCGCAAAATGGGAAACTATTTTGCGGAGCGCCTGAAGAAAATGCCGGGCATTGCCGAAGTGCGCGGCATGGGCCTGATGCTCGGCGCGAAACCGAAAGCCGGCACACCGGGCGAAATCGCCCGAAAATGCGTGGAGAACGGGCTGCTTATCCTCACGGCGAAAGAAATGCTGCGGCTTCTGCCACCGCTTACCATCACCAATGAAGAAGCGGACCGCGGCCTCGCGATTCTTGAAACGGTTCTGAACACATGAAGAAGCCCGGGCGGCAAAACCGGCCGGAAAACCTATGAAAACGGGAGGGCTAATGAAATGAAACACCTACTGAAAATGTTGGACCTTACGAGCGGGGAAATCACCGAAATCCTCAACCTTGCAGACCAGCTCAAATATGAGCAGAAGCATGGAATCGAACACAAGGTGCTTGCAGGAAAAACCCTGGGCATGATTTTTGAGAAGGCTTCGACCAGAACGCGTGTTTCGTTCGAAGTCGGTATGTATCAGCTCGGCGGACTGCCGCTGTTCCTTTCCGCCAACGACCTGCAGATCGGCCGCGGCGAGCCGGTGCAGGATACGGCCCGCGTGCTTTCCCGTTACCTCGACGGCATCATGATCCGCACGTTCAAGCAGTCCGAGGTAGACGCGCTTGCCCAGAACGGAACGATTCCGGTTATCAATGGCCTGACGGATTTTGCGCATCCCTGCCAGGTGCTTGCCGACCTAATGACCATTCGTGAATACAAGGGCTCGCTCGAAGGGCTTAAGCTGTGCTTCATCGGCGACGGCAACAACATGATGAACTCGCTGATTGTGGGCGGACTGAAAATGAAGATGGAGGTTGCCGTAGCGTGCCCGCAGGATTACCGCCCAAGCCCGATTGTGCGCGACTTTGCCGCCGTTCACCCGGCGTTTAGCATGACGACCGACCCAATGGAAGCCGCCAAGGGCGCCGATGTGGTCATCACCGACGTTTGGGCGTCCATGGGCGAGGAAGACGAAATCGAGAAACGCCGCAAGGCCTTCCAAGGCTACCAGGTGAATGACGAGGTTCTTGCTCAGGCAAAGCCAGATGCGATGGTTCTGCACTGCCTGCCTGCGCACCGCGGGGAAGAAATCACCGCCGAGGTGTTCGAGAAGCATGCGAAGGAAATCTTCGACGAGGCGGAAAACCGCCTGCATGCGCAGAAGGCTGTGCTCGTGAAGCTGCTCGGAAATCAATCATAAGAAAAGCGGTGGAGAGATACTCCACCGCTTTTTGTTGCTTCAGTTATTTTGTCAGAACGCCGTTGTCGGATTTCTGAAGAATGAGAATGTCTTGTTCAAGGCCTGTTTCCGCATTGATATAGACAAGAATTTCTTCGTTGTCCATGCCGGTGCACAGGAATTCATACGTCAGCTTTTCACTCTTGCTTGCCGTCGGAATCAGCGCGATGCGGCACTGCTGAACCTTGAGGTTCGAGCTGACGCTCTTTTGTGCCTGCTGGGCAGTCAGCTTTGCCGAGAGATTGCGGCTGTGGTGGTTCATGATATACCCCGCGGCATCATACCGCACGATCTCGCCGTTGTCGAGCGCGACGCCGACTTTTACTAAGTCCGGGTAGCAGATAATGCCGTCTTGGCTGTAAGCAAAGTTGATAAGGCAGATGTTGTCGTTAATGGCGTAGTAGCTTTCTTTCATGTTGCTCATGCCTTTTTCACGGAGGAAGGCCTGAGCTTTTTTGAGAGCTTCATCATAGCCGAGTTTTGTGTCGCCCGTTTTGCGGCTGTTTGTCATGCAAGAGATTAGACCGCCTGCCTTGGTGACACAGACGCGGATTTCACCGTTGTTTGCGGTGAAGTTATAGGTCGGAAGGTTGCCTGCAGTGTCCTGCACATGCGTCAATTTGTCTTGGGTTGTCCCAAGAAATTGGGCCGCAAGGGTTTGCGCGTTGCCCTGAGGGATGGTGGCTTTTCCTTCCGTCAATTTGGGTTTCTGGTTCATGATATTGTCGGCAAACGGGCCGTCGTAAATCAAAGAGGGGAAGTTGCTGAAATCCTTTGCCGTTTCCTGCATAGCGTCGTGGAAGGTCTGCGCACCGGTAAAGTCGAGGTCAAGGTTTTGCATGTCGGACGTGAGCTTCTTGGAGTACGTCTCCAAACTACGCATGGTCTTGAACTCATCGGGTGTGATTTTCTGGCCTGCGGAGACATGGTTTGCCATTGCTAAGGAAAAATCGCCCACCTGAGCAATAAATTTGCTCACGTTGTCGAGGGAATTGTCGCCGACGGGAAGGGTGGCGAGGGAGGACTGCGCCATGCCGGATTCACGGATCAGCTTCGCCGCGAGGATATTCTGTTCGGTGATGGTGTTGGCATAAGTGGCTTTATCAAGCGCGGTTTCAATGTTGCCCACATGGTCGTCAAGGTCATTCAGAGCACGCTGGTAGTTGTATTCAATTGTGCGTTTATACCTTTCTGCCTGCATTCCGTTGTAAACCGCTGCCCCGCCGAGTGCCAGCACAAGCAAAACGACACAGAAGTATGTCATGGCTGTTTGTTTTCTCATATCTTTCACCCCATCGTTATTTTTCTTTGAAACGGGGAGAATATACCTTCAGCGGCATGAAATACGCTTTTGTGCGGGCAATTTCCCATTATTACAGTGACCAAAAATGCTTTTTTTCGTAAAAAAACCCCAGTTTTTATGCCAATTTTATCGCAAACTTCTGTACTTTTTGCAACTGATATGTTATTATTACTTTTGGTTCTGTATCAATCTATTGAAAAAATGGAAATCACAAACTTTGTAAGAAGCCATCGGAGGAGCGCAAGGATGCGTGCCTGAATAAACCGCAACATGGAGGGAGTAATTATGGCGGAGACGGCAGCGAAAATCAAGTCTGTGTCGGCAGGTACAAAACCGCCCAGAGGCGGCAAAGCGCCTGCGGCACGTTCTGTGATGTCAAGCAATCCGCGCCGTATTACCAAATTAGAAGATTTGCTCCACCATGCCCTGAAAAACGGTGGCTTTGAAATTTACTATCAGCCGCTTTACAATGTTTACGACGGCAATTTCACCGAGGCGGAAGCACTTTTGCGCCTACATGACCGCAACGGCGGCTTTATTCCGCCGGATGAATTCATTCCTGTTGCCGAACAGAGCGGCCTGATTATGGAGATTGGCAATTTTGTCTTGGACCAGGTGTGCAAATATATTCACAGCATGCTGAAATGCGGAGCAGACATCGACACGATTTCGGTGAACCTTTCCGTAGTGCAGCTCATGCAGAAAAATGTGGTTTCGCGTTTGATGGATATTATCCGCCGCAACGGCATTTCACCGAACCGCATTTTGTTTGAGGTGACCGAATCCACGCTTGTGAGCGACTATGAACTGATCAGCGGGAAACTGCACGAGATGAAGGAACAGGGAGTTCAGTTTGCACTGGACGATTTCGGCACCGGGTACTCGAACATTACCCACGTGACCGATATGCCGTTCGACGTGGTGAAAATCGACAAGAGCCTCATCTGGGAATCTATGGAGAACCACAAATGCAACATCATGATTCGCGAACTGACAAAGATGTTTAAGGACATCAACCTTTCGGTTATTGCCGAGGGCGTTGAAACGAAGGAACAAGATGATTTCGTCCGTGAATGCAAATGCGACAAAATTCAGGGGTTCCGCTACGCGCGTCCGATGCCGGTCAGCCAAGTCGGCGATTATTTCGGGCGGAAAGTCGTCTGAAAGTTTTCTGTTGAAGATGAATCGGGAAGGGCATTGATGCCCCTCCCGATTTTGCTTATTTGGGGAATATTCACCGTCAGAACTATGGTAGTGGGGGCTTATTCTACGGTGTGCTGGAGCGGATACAGTTGGGCAAAAAACCGTTTGTGGACGTTTTTCACCTTCTTTCGGCGAAAAGCTCAGCTTGCTATTTGCCAGCAGAAAAAGTATAATAAGGTCTGAGTCTTGAAAATCAAACAGGGGGAATTCGGCTTAATGACAGCGGATGAATTTTACAAATCGGTCAAAGGGAAAACGGTGGCGTTCTGCGGGCTCGGAGGCAGCAACCTGCCGCTCGTGCGGCTTTTTGCGAAGCACGGAGCAATTGTAACAGGGCGCGACCGCCGCACGGAGGAACAGCTCGGCGACATTGCAAAGGAGCTGAAAGCGCTGGGCGTTCGCCTTGTGACCGGAGAAGGCTACCTTGACGGCCTTTGCGAAGAGATTATTTTCCGCACCCCCGGTATGAAATATCATCTGCCGCAGCTGGAAGAGGCCCGCGCACGCGGGGCTGCAGTTACTTCCGAAATGGAGGTATTTTTTGACCTTTGCCCCTGCCGCATCATCGCTGTAACAGGCAGCGACGGCAAGACGACAACGACCACCATCATCTCAAAAATGCTTGAGGCCGCGGGCAGGAAGGTGCATGTCGGCGGGAACATCGGAACGCCGCTTCTGCCGCGCATCGACGAAATCAAGCCGGAAGACGTTGTGGTGGCGGAGCTTTCGAGCTTTCAGCTGATTTCCATGCGCAAAAGTCCGGATATCGCGGTTGTGACGAATGTCTCTCCGAATCATCTCGATGTTCATAAGGATATGGAAGAATATATCGGTGCAAAGAAGAACATCATATTGCACCAGAACGCTTTCGGGCGCGCCGTGCTCAACGCCGACAACGAGATCACCGCTTCGTTTGCGGAAGATGTGCGCGGCCAGTGCCTGATGTTCAGCCGCCGCCACCCGGTGAAATACGGCGCGTGGATGGACGAATCCGGCGAAATCTTCCTTTCTCTGCCCGAGGGCACGACCCGAATCATGAACAAAGCGGACATCCGTATTCCCGGCCTGCACAACATTGAAAATTATCTGGCGGCGGCGTGCGCCGTCTGGGGCCTTGCGGGGCCGGAAGAAATCGCGGAAGTTGCCCGCTCGTTCCCGGGCGTGGCGCACCGCAACGAATTTGTGCGCGAACTTGACGGCGTTTCCTATTATAACGATTCCATCGGCACGACGCCGAGCCGCACCATCAACGGCGCGCTTTCGCTGTTCGACCAGAAGATTTTGCTGATTGCGGGCGGCTACGACAAGAACATCCCGTTCGACCCGCTGGGACCAGCCATCGTCAATAAAGTAAAGACGCTCGTCCTCATCGGAGCAACGGCGCCGAAAATCGAAGCTGCGGTCAAGGCGGCACCCGGCTACCGCGAAGGAAACCCGAAGATTTTTCACGCGTCCTCGCTCGAAGAGGCGGTGAAAATCTGCCGCGCCGAAGCCGTGAAGGGCGATATTGTTATGCTTTCGCCCGCTTGCGCAAGTTTTGATATGTTCCCGAATTTTGAGACACGCGGCGAACGTTTCCGCGAGATTGTCAACGGATTGGAGTAACGACCACAGTCATGCTTCAGAATTTAAAGGAAATGCTGTTCCGCCTGTGCGGCGCAGCAGGAACGCCGGGCGACGAATCGGAAGTCCGTGCCGTGGTGCAGCGCGAATTCGCGCCGTATGCCAAGACCGGTACCGATGCGCTCGGCAACCTGACGGCGGAAATCGGCAGCAAGGACGCAAAAACGCACCTTCTGATTGATGCACACCTCGATCAGATTGGACTCATCGTAACGAGAATCGATGACAAGGGATTCCTCCATGTGGACCGCTGCGGCGGAACCGACCGGCGTGTCATGCCCGGAACCGCGGTAACGGTTCTTGGGAAAAAGCCGCTCTGCGGGGTTGTCTGCTGTATGCCGCCTCACCTGACGGGCGGAAAAGAGGAAGAAATCCCTGAAATTGCGGAAATGACGGTCGACCTCGGATGCGACGCGGAAACCGTGAAAAGCCTCGTCCATCCCGGCGACCGCATTGTGTTCCGCACCGAGCCGAAGGAACTGCTCGGCGGGCGCGTGAGCGCACCGGGGCTCGATAACCGCGCCAGCATCGCCGTCATGGTGCGCTGTGCGCAGATGCTCGCGGATGAGCCGCTGCGCTGCCGCGTAACTTTCCTATGCAGCACAAGGGAGGAAGTCGGCGGTCAGGGAGCCGTGACAGGCGCCTACCTTGCCGACCCCACGCAGGCAATTGCCGTGGACGTCGGGTTTGCCATGCAGCCCGGCGTGCGGCCGGAGCAGTGCGGAAAGCTCGGCGGCGGGCCGATGATCGGCTTTGCCCCCGTGCTGGACAGAACCATGAGCGAACGCCTTGTGGCGATTGCGGAGCGGGAGAAAATTCCGTATAAGCGCGATGTGATGGGCGGAGAAACCGGAACGAACAGCGACGCGATTGCCGTGACAAAAACCGGCGTGCCCACCGCACTCATTTCGGTGCCGGAGCGCAATATGCACACTCCGGCCGAAATCATCGACCTGCGCGACATCGAAGCAACCGCAAGACTGATTGCGGCGTATGTGCGGGAGGTGGAGTGATGGCGGACTGGGAACTGCTGAAAAAGCTGAGCGAGGCGCGCGGCGTTTCGGGACATGAGGACGAGGTGCGAGAAATCATTCTCGAGGAAATCCGCCCCTACGCGGAGAAAATCGAGGTCACCCCGCTGGGAAACATCATCGCCTTCCGAAAAGGGAAAAATCGTGCGCCGAAAAAGCTGATGATCAGCGCGCACATGGACGAGGTGGGCCTGATCGTGACGCATATCACGGACGACGGCCTTCTGAAATTCAGCACCGTCGGCGGAATCGACCGCCGCGTGCTCCCCGGAAAATCGGTGACCATCGGGAAAAACGTGCACGGCGTTGTGGGCCTGAAGCCCATTCATGTCCTGAAGAAAGACGAGCGCGAAAAAAGTGTTCCGCTTGAGGAACTTTACATCGACATCGGAGCTTTGACGCGCGAAGAGGCGCAGGCGGCTGTGCTGCCGGGCGATACGGCGACGTTCGACTCTGTCTTTCAGGCGGAAAATGGTACCATCATGGGGCGCGCGCTCGACGACCGCGCGGGCTGTGCAATCCTGATTGAGCTGATGCGCTGCGAGCCAAAATACGACACCGTGTTTGCGTTTGTGGTTCAAGAGGAAGTCGGCCTGAACGGGGCAAAGACAGCCGCTTATTCCGTTGAGCCGGACGCTGCCATTGTGGTGGAGGCCACCACGGCGGCGGATGTGCCCGGGGTGGAAGAAGCGAAGCAGGTGTGCCGTTTGGGCAGCGGCCCTGCCGTTTCGTTTATGGACCGCCGCACCGTTTATGACCGTGAATATTACCGTTTGGCGTTTCGAGCGGCGGAGAAAGCGGGCGTGAAATGTCAGGCAAAGCAGGCGGCTACCGGAGGAAACGACGCCGGAGCGATTCATCCGTCGCGCGGCGGCGTGAGAACGGCTGCTGTTTCGCTGCCTTGCCGCTATCTGCACTCCGCAGTGGGTATTATCAGCCAAGAGGACTATTTTGCTGCACTAAAGCTTATTGAAACACTTGCAGAATTGATCGAAGAAGAAAGGCCGGAATAAAACGACTAATGCTGAAAATTTTAACTGACAACGCACCGGACGTATCTCCGGAGACACCGTTTGGCTGCAGAATCGCTTCGGCGGCGGCAACTTACGGACAAAGTGGACCGTTTGAGCAGTTCTGGGTTCAGGACGGCGGAACGGTACTGGCAAAAATTGATGACATTGCGCTCATTGAGGAAAAAGACGGGATGGATGCGGAAGAGGTTCTCGCTTTTCTTCGTACGCTCGACGTCAAAAAATTTTCCTGCTCTGAGGAAACGGCAAAGCACTTGGGGCTTGCCCCGTCCGCTTGGGGCGAAATCATGGTATTGCATGCACAAAACCACAAGGAAGAAGCCTACGCCGATGTTCGATTCGACCCAAGCCCGCGGGAAATTTACTCGGTCCTCAAACAATCGGAAACCAATACCTTCCGTGTGCCCGAGTTTGAGCCGTTTTACATGGACCTTTCCTACCGTACAAGGCACGGCGCAGCTCTTTCCGCCGGCGTTTACCAAGGCGCGCGGCTTGTCTCCTGCGCTGTCTGCACCGCTATGACGGAGCGCGCAGCGGTGATTTCCGCAGTTGCGTGTGTGCCGGGGCTTCGCCGCCATGGCTATGGCAGAACGGCTGTGAACGCACTTGCGGGCAGGCTGAAACGCGAGAACATCTACATTTTCCGGGCGGAAGGCGAAAACGAGGAATTCTACCGCTCACTCGGCTTTGAATCTTATGGACGCTGGGTCGAAGTCGATTTTCAGAATACTTAAATTCCGGAATCGGGACCGGGAGGCGTTAAGGCGTGAGAGATAAACGCTTTGAGGTAATCTACAAACAGGGAGTAAAAATCCCCATTGGCGCTTTGATACAGGAAAAAGGAGTAAGACGTTTTGTATCCATATTTTAAGATTGATGCGCGCATCGAAGAGACGGCAAAAAAAGCAGAAGAACTTGCCCGACCGTATTTCAAAAGAATTGAAGAAACGGTGGACTGGAACGAGCAGAAAATGCTTGCGGCCTTTGTGAAAAACGGCGTGAGCGAGAGTCATTTCGCGGCATCTACGGGATACGGCTACGACGACCGCGGGCGCGATACGCTCGATCGCGTTTTTGCCGATGCGCTCGGCGCGGAAGATGCACTTGTGCGCCATAATTTCGTCAGCGGTACGCACGCGCTGACGGTCGCCCTGTTCGGCGTGCTGCGCCCGGGGGATACGATGCTCTGCGTCACGGGCATGCCGTATGACACGCTCCGTTCGGTCATCGGCATTACGGGGAACGGCAACGGTTCGCTGAAGGAATTTGGGATACACTACGAGCAGGTGGACCTCACGCCGGAGGGACATCCGGATTATGAGGAAATCGCGCGGCGCGTGAAGCCCGGCCTGCGCATGGTATATATTCAGCGTTCACGCGGCTATGCCCTTCGTCCTTCGCTTTTCGTGGAGGAGATTGAAAAAATCGCTTCCATTGTCAAGAGTAAGGCGTCCGACTGCATTGTGATGGTGGACAACTGCTACGGCGAGTTCGTCCAGAGGGACGAGCCTGTTTCGCACGGTGCCGACCTGATGGCAGGTTCGCTGATTAAAAACCCGGGCGGCGGCATTGCGCCCACGGGCGGATATATCGCAGGGCGCAAGGACCTTGTGGAAAGCTGTGCTTATCGCCTGACAACGCCGGGAACCGGCCGCGAAATAGGCGCAACGCTCGGCAACAACCGCGAGCTTTTCATGGGTGCGTTCCATGCGCCGGTTACGACCGGCGAAGCCTTAAAGACGGCGGTATTTACGGCGGCACTGTTCCATTTGTTCGGCTACGAGGTAACGCCGCGGTATGACGAGCCGAGAGCAGACATCATCCAGACCGTGGAGCTTGGCGACGAGGAATCGCTCATTGCGTTCTGCCGCGGCGTACAAAAGGGCGCCCCGGTGGATTCTTTCGTAACTCCTGAGCCGTGGGATATGCCGGGTTACGACTGCAAAATCATCATGGCGGCAGGCGCGTTTACGCTTGGCGCTTCCATTGAACTTTCCGCGGACGCACCGCTCCGCGAGCCTTATGCCGCGTGGATGCAGGGAGGACTCAACTATCCGAGCGGCCGCCTTGGCGCGATGCTCGCTGCGCAGTCTATGCTGGAGCAGGGAATCCTTCGCATTTAACGGTTGCGCAATTGAGTTTTTTCCTGTATAATAGACCGGTAAGTGGCGGAAATCCCGCCGCTTTTATGCGGGTGTGGTGGAATTGGCAGACACGCAAGATTTAGGTTCTTGTGGGCAACCGTGCAGGTTCAAGTCCTGTCACCCGCACCATAAAATGTCCAGTATTCATGCGGCTTATTGAATCAACCGCAGGCTTTTGACCACTTATTTGACCACTATAGATATAGTGGTGACAGTTTCCAATTGATAATTAAAGTACAAAGCGGCGGAATCCGGATTTTCCGGGTTCCGCCGCTTGATTGTTCATGAGCAAATTTACCTTGGTAAAATTGCGCTTCTATTGCGCTTCCGTCAAGAATCTTTAGTGCCTGTGGTATTTTTTCTTTGAGTCATTGGAGTCAACTCTTTTTTGAACCATAAGCTTTTCATTGAAATTCTTGCAGAAAACCGCTGTTGCGAAACTAGGTGCAACCAAAAGTTCGTGGACACCGGTTTTTGTTGTTTATTTTGGGACTGTGAAATAAGAGGTAATAATAATAGAGAAAGAACTCTGCGGCTGCACTATTTTATTGAAATTGGATTGATATGGTAATATTATATGAACAACGGGTGATTTGTTAAAATGCGTAAGGAAGCATTTGTAAAGGAATATAGCAAAAATAGATTCATAAGGTTCTTCCAGAAAATATTAAGAGTCGCTCGAAGACATCGTCGTGTTATTGTCGTTGTTTTGGGGTGTTTTTCTTTGTATTAAGAATATAGGAAATGGTGCAGCTCTTTAAAATTTGGAACGATAAAAGAAAATGGTTCTATTATAAAAGATATAATGACGAAATAATAAACAAAGATGAAGTTTTTGATTTTAAAATTGATATAACAAAAATTATGGGATCCCAATATGATTTCGTATAAAGCAGAACCACCATATCCTCAAAGCCTTGCTAGCACACGGAACATTATCTTTTTTTGTGCAAATATTAATTACTGTATAGAGAGACCCCAAGTCGTTTTGTCCCTCGCAAATATGTTTTGTGCAGTTTCGTGCAGGTCAAGTCCTGCTTGTCCACCTCGCAAGCAGCCGAGCCATATAGCTTGGCTGCTTTTCGTGATTTTCTTCTTTTCTGCAACATAAATAAAATTTTATAATTATCATCCGATTAATTTGTATAGAAAATATAAACTGCTTATTATAGGACAAACACGGGTATAATAAAAAAGGAATAAGATGGGAATGATATTCGGATATAGAAGGTGAATGAATGTGTTGGAAAGAGCATATAATTTTTTGCGTGTGCTATTGCAAAATTCCAAAAATTGGTATATTATTCATAAAAACGCATTGAAAAATCATGAAAATTACTCATTAACAAAAAGTAATTTTCCAGTATATAATTTAACCAATGCTAACGCAAATGAGGGGGCGCATACCGACAATATGCATCAGGTAAACGACGAAGAAATCAAAAATATGGTTGAGAAAGTACTAAAAGAGACGGACTTAAATGTTGCGCCGATTGCAATTGTGTCGATTGCAAATTTCTACGGATTTTCCGTCTATGAAATGCCGATGGACGACAGTGTTTCCGGACTTATTATGGCCGATGATAAAAATATCGAAGGGTTTGACGCGAAACAGATTATTGTCGTAAATTCCAAACATTCATCCACAAGAAAACGCTTTACGATTGCACACGAATTAGGCCACTATTTTATTCAGAATAAACCTTCGCACTGCTTTGCTCACAGAGATGCCGGAAATTACAGTTTGGAAGAAAGATACGCGAACAATTTTGCTTCGACTCTTTTAATGCCGGAGGATGAAATAATCCGTGAGGTAGGCAATTTTAAGAAAACTAAGATTGGAGAGCAGCCAGATTCTGAGTTGATTAATTATATTGCCAATGAGTTCGATGTATCCCAGTCGGCAGCGGCAATACGGCTGAAAAAATTACACATTATTTAAGAAGATGGCGCTATGAAAAGTCAGTTTACTCAGACTTTGGAATTTTTAAGAAATGCCACAATAAAAAATAAGCCGGTTAAAATAAAAAGCGATAACTATTATAGGGAACATGCGCTCGATTCCGTTAAGGACAGAAACACGCAATACAGTAATTTCCTGAACAAGTATGTAGAGAATTATGTCAGCAGAGCCAAAGTGACAAAAGTGATGAAGATAATCTTCTTCACGTTTATTATGATTTTTCTTTTGGCAATGGTTTCAACTTGCATCATCGCCTTTATCAACATCACACAAAAACCGGATATCACGTATTCAGACATCGCAACGGTAATCACAGCAGTAGGCGGAATTGTAGCTTCTTTTATTGTGCTGCCAAAAGTCGTTGCAGAAAACCTCTTTCCTTCCAAAGAAGAGGATCGCACGGCAGATATTTTCAATTCTCTGATAAACTATGATTTGGAATTGGAAAAATTCTATGTAAATCAGGAAAAACCCAAAGAAAAAAGCAAATGCGAACAAGCTATAAACAACAAAGAAACAGAAACACTTCGTACATAAAAGGAAATATGTTCTTCTGTGTACTCTATAAGCTCACTCGATTGTTAGTGAGCTTTTTTTATGTTCAGAACAAATTCCGAAATAAAACGATGCCGCAAGCTTTACAGGGCTCTTTGATTTTATCTTCATGCGCAGGATGCCCGTTGATTCAACCTTGAAGAACCAGACATCGGAGCAGATTCGCGAGAAAAAATCTTGGGAAACCATTGACATTTTGGTCTATTAAGAATAGACTAATAGCAAGAGTCTATAATATATAGACCTAGGAGGCAAAATCGATGAATGACTACAGGCTTGCTCGAAGCGAAGCAAAATTTGCCGACTTAATCTGGCAGCATGAACCGATTGGGTCTGGTGAACTGGTAAAGCTATGTGAGAAAGAAATGCACTGGAAAAAGTCCACCACATATACGGTTCTTAAGAAATTGTGCGACAAAGGCATTTTTCAAAATGAAAACGCGGTTGTATCCTCTTTAATCAAAAAAGACGAGTTTTATGCCAGACAAAGCAGACGTTTCGTGGAAGATACCTTTAACGGGTCACTCCCCAAATTCCTTGCAGCCTTCATCGGCGGCAAGAAAATCAGCGCTCGTCAGGCCGAGGAACTCAAGAAACTGATTGACGAACACAAGGAGGAATAAGCGTGGCAGATCAATTTCTGACAGTTTTAAACATGAGCCTGACCGCGAGCTATGTGATTCTTTTTATTATTCTCGTTCGGCTGCCGCTGAAAAAGACGCCGAAAGTCATTTCGTATGCCCTCTGGAGTGCGGCGGCTTTCAGACTTTTGTGCCCCGTTTCCTTTGAAAGTGTTCTGAGCCTGGTTCCAAGAGCTGTCTCGCCGGTTTCGCAGAATATTGCGGGTCAACAGACAACGAGGATTGGCGGCGGAATCAGCGCGGCACACTCGCTGCAAGCGACGACTGCCGCGGCAAGCGTGAATCCGTCCCAAGTCTGCGCACAAATCGGTTCCTATATCTGGCTTGTCGGAATTGCAGCTATGCTGATTTACAGTGTTGTTTCGACGCTGATACTAAAAAAGAACCTCAAGAATGCGCGTTGTATCGAGAGTAATCTATATGAAGCCAACAATCTGAAAACGCCGTTCGTGCTTGGCTTATTCAGGCCGAAAATTATGATACCCTCAGGGCTTTCGACGGAAGAAAAGAGCTATATCATTCGGCATGAGCAGACACACATTCGCAGGTTCGACCACGTTGTAAAGCTCCTTGCGTATTTGATTCTGAGTATCCATTGGTTTAACCCGCTGGTGTGGATTGCGTTTGTTCTGATGAGCACGGATATGGAGCTTTCCTGCGATGAGCGCGTGCTGAAAGAAATGGGCGGAGAAATTAAAAAAGCTTATTCGATGTCGCTTTTATCGCTGGCGACAGAAAAGCGCATGATCAGCGGCAGCGCCCTTGCTTTCGGCGAGGGAAATGTTCGAGCCCGCATAAAAAATGTGCTGAATTATAAAAAGCCCGCTTTTTGGAGTGTAGTGATTGCCGTAGTTGCTGTTATCGGTATCGGGGTTGGGCTTGTGGCCAATCCGAGAATCAATGCGGCCGGCAAAAGCAGTACCGCCGTAAGCAATGCTGTCCAAGACATCTATCGATACCGCACCCAATATGTCGGCGACAACAGCAAGGTCGCCAATATCTCGTATCGACTGCAGATGCCGAAATCGCTAACACACACGGGAATTGAACTGTATACGAGCAAGGCTCCGTATTCTCTTAACATTGTTTACAAGACAACGCCCGCGGTCAGGGCCTCTTTTTCAAAGGACGAGAACCAAACCGTTTTCGACCAGAACGCCATTTTGATGTTTGCGTTAATCAAAAATGCAGACTCCGTGAGGTTTGTGATCAATGACGGCAAGCAAGATTTGATTATTAAGCGAACGAGGGATTGGGCAAACAAAAAGATGGCAAAAGATGTCTGGGAGAGTTCTTCCACGGTGGAGAAGTTTACTGCGCTTTATCAGGAAATCTTTGTGAGCACGAAGAAATGAAGAATCAGCAGACCGGATTTTCTGGTCTGCTGATTGTTTTTTCAATGAAATTCCTATTGGCTGATTTGTTGACTATTTCTCGGGACACAAAAGACGGCATAGACTTATTGCCTATTGTAAAAGAAAAACTCGGCAGCGAATGAAACCTCTTTCTTCGCCGCTCGAGGAAAGCTCCGTATAAAAACAGCAAAAGTCATATTATCCGGTGATTAGGCGGATAATATGGCTTTTTTAACTGCTTATTTAGTCACAGGATTGCCGAAAGAGACCACTTTTTGGTACTTTGAAAAGACTTGCTGGGAATACTGCTTGAATATTGCAAATTAGAAGTATATACTGTGAAAAAAGATTAATTTTATTTGAATAATTCGATTTATTTTGGAAGAATTAGCTTAACTGCGGGTACATTTGCTGACATGGAAAAGGAGAGAAAATGATGAATTCCTCCGTCATATTAGCGCATATTGACCCCGTTACTCGCCGGGAACAAACATTGGCAGAGCACAGCGAAAAAACAGCGCGGCTTTGCGAAAAATACTGCGAAAAAATCGGGATGGCAAAGCTCGGAAGGCTTGTTGGACTGCTGCATGACAGCGGAAAAGCGACCAATGCGTTTCAACAGTATTTAGAGACAAGCAACGAGTCCCTGCGTGGAAAAATCCCTCATTCATTCTGCGGCGCAAGATACAGTTTGCAGATGGGGGAAAGTAACAGTGCGATTGAAAAACTGACGGCTGAATTTTTAGCGACGGCGATCTGTGCACACCACAGCGGGCTGCCGGATGTGACCGGAGTGGATGCTTCGGATAATCTTCACCGCCGTGCTTGGCCGGAAAAAGAAGTTCATTACGAAGAAGCGTTGGAGGGCTTTTTTCGGGATATTCCTCGGGAGAGCCTGACCTTGCTGTTCCAAGAAGCACAGAAGGAAACAGCAAATTTCTGTACAAAAATACGCAATATCTGCGGAGAAATCCCGCCTGCGACAAGGAATCAGACTTTTTACTTTATGCTTGGCCTCATTCAGAGATATTTGTTTAGCTGCTTAATTGATGCTGACCGCTATGACACATTCCTGTTTGAAGCACAGCAAAAAGCGGAACCGGAACCGAATTTGCCGGAGCTTTGGAGTAGGCTTGCCGCAAATCTGGAAGAACATTTGAAGAATTTTCCCCTAGATACCCCAATCAATCGGAAACGCCGCGAAATTTCCGATCAATGCTATGCTTTCAGCCGTCATGCTACGGGTATTTTCCGCCTTTCTGTGCCTACCGGCTCCGGGAAAACAATGGCTTCTTTGCGCTATGCCCTAAACTGTGCAAAACAGAACGGCAAAGAGCGCATTTTTTATATCGCTCCTTATAAAAGCATTTTGGATCAAAACGCCGAAGAAATTCGCAAGGCGCTGAAAATTCACGACGATACGATACTGCTCGAGCATCATAGCGACGTAGTAGTTGACACGGATGATGCGAAGGTAGCGGCGCGGTATCGGCTGCTTACGGAGCGGTGGAACACACCGATGATTTTGACAACAGCGGTGCAGTTTCTCAACACACTGTTTGACGGCCGTTCCGCCTGTGCCCGCAGGATGCACAGCTTGGCAAACTCTGTGATTATTTTGGATGAATTTCAGGCGTTCCCGGTCAAATGCACGGACATGCTCAATGCCGCTTTGAACTTCCTCGCTTATGCCTGCAACTGCTCCGTAGTGCTGTGCACAGCCACACAGCCGGAATCGGAGGAAATTCCGGTGCCGCTTTTGTTCGGTGAGCCCTCGCAGATGACAAGCCGGCTGGAGGAAACCTTTGCTGCCTTCCGCCGCACCCGAACCGTCGACAAAACATCTGACGGCCCGCTGTCTGCGGAGCAGCTGGCGGACTTTGCGCTGGAGCGGCTGGCGCTTTGTGATAATCTCCTTATGGTTTTCAACACAAAAGCTGCGGCGAAAGCAGTGTATCGCTCACTGACGGAACGCATGAATCAACAGCCTCCGGAAGAGCGTATTCCGATTTTTTGCCTGACTACCAGCCAATGCGCCCAGCACCGCATGGATTTGATTCGAGAAATTCAGAGCAGGCTTGCGGACGGAAGACCCCGGGCGAATCGGATGATTTGTGTCAGCACGCAGTTGATTGAAGCGGGAGTGGATTTGTCGTTCCAGTGTGTGGTGCGTTCTTTTGCCGGGCTTGACAGCGCCGCTCAAGCGGCCGGGCGCTGCAACCGCCACGGGGAATCAACCTGCCGCGATGTGTTCCTGGTGCGATGTGCGGAAGAAAATCTTTCCCGTTTGCAGGATATCCAAAGGGCGCAGGAAGCTGCCGACCAAGTCCTTCAGGATTTCCGCGGGAACTCCGCACAGTTTCATGAGGAGCTGCTTTCGCCGGAGGCGGTAAGACGATACTATCATTACTATTTTGATTTGCAGAGGGCACAGTTGAATTACCCCGTAACGGAAAAAGACGACCCGGCTCTTTTCGCACCGACAAGCTTGTTCGACCTTCTGTCGGTTAACTCTCTGGCAAAGAAGTTCACTAGGGAGCACAGAGTCAGCCTTCCGGCACACCCAATTCATCAGGCGTATGCGACGGCAGGAAGGATTTTTCAGGCAATTGACAACAGCGGCACCGATGTCATCGTGCCTTACGGGGCAGGAGAGGACTTGATTCAGCAACTCTACGCAAAACCGGATTTGTCTGTTCTTCCGAAGCTTCTCAGGCAGGCGCAGCGTTATTCTGTCAATTTATTTCCCTATGAAAGAAGTCAACTCGAAGAATTTCGTGCCATTGACATCATCGAGGATGTCGGCGTCATGGTGCTTCGAAAGGAATTTTACAGCATGGATTTAGGAGTGCAGATGCAACGCGAAGAAATGGATTCACTGATTGTTTAAGCAGCGGAAAGGAGAATCGGTGTGAAATACAGCAACAGCGTAAGTTTTCTTGTCTATGGGAGAATGGCGCTTTTCAGCGATCCCATCACGCGGGCAGGCGGTGAAAAGTGCAGCTATCAGGTGCCGACTTATCAGGCACTCAAGGGGGTGACGGAATCCATCTATTGGAAGCCTACATTGATGTGGTACATCGATGCGGTACGTGTCTTAAAGCCCATCACAAGCCGCTCCGAAGGCATCCGGCCAATCAATTACGGGGGAGGCAATACGCTTTCCATCTATACCTATCTGACCGATGTCGCCTACCAAGTGAAGGCACATTTCGAATGGAATGAAAACCGGCCGGACCTCGCGAATGACCGCAACGAGAACAAGCACTATTTTATTGCCAAGCGCATGATTGAATGCGGCGGCAGACGCGACGTTTTTCTCGGAACGCGAGAATGCCAGGCATACGTAGAGCCGTGTGAATTCGGAAGCGGAAAGGGTGCATTCGACGACCTGCCGGAGCTTTCTTTCGGTTTGATGTTCCACGGGTTCACTTATCCGGACGAAAACGGCAAGAATCTTTTGCAGGCTCGGTTCTGGTACCCGAAAATGCGAAACGGCGTCATTGAGTTTTGCCGGCCGGAGGAGTGTCCGGTTATCCGCACGGTGAAAAAGCAGAAACCGAAACAATTTTCTGAGGGTAAAAATCTGACCTGTTGTGATTTTCTAGCAGAGGAGGCCGGATACAATGGGATGGATGCAAAAACTGTATGATACCTACGAAAACTGCAAGAGCCTCGTCGGTGTTGTGGAGGATGAAAATCAAACGCCTCTGATGCCGATTTACCACATGACGCAGCAGGCTCAGATTGAAGCGACGATCGACACGGAAGGCTGCTTTCGCACGGCTCGAGTTTTGGAGGACAAGCGGGAGCGCACGACGCTGATTCCCTGCACGGAAAAATCGGCGGCACGGACAAGCAAGCCTGTTGCGCACCCTTTGTTCGACAATCTGACTTATCTTTCCGGTGACTATATACAATACCGAAAATTGAAGGAAGAGCGTTACCCGGAATATATTGCTCAGCTTTCCGAATGGTGCAGTTCACCTTATGCCCACCCGAAGGTGAAAGCTGTGCTGAAATACCTGAAAAAAGGCTGCCTGATGCATGACCTCATCGCCGCCGGCGTTCTGTATGTCGATGAATCGGGCAATATGCCGGAAAAATGGAAGGGCGGCGATGATACACCGCCGATTTTCAAAGCGGTTGCGGGCGACCAAGCTAATGCATTTGTTCGGTTTCAGGTGGTTCCGGCAGATGGTTCGGAAGATCTTCACAGCCGCATTTGGGAGGACCCATCGGTCTGGCAGAGTTACATCGATTACCAAAACAGCTTGTCCACGGAAACGGACTTCTGCTATATACTCGGCAAAAAAATGCCGGTTTCCGAGCTTAGCCCCAAGTATATCCGGCGTCCCGGCGACGGGGCAAAGCTGATTTCCGCAAACGATACATCCGGATTCACCTACCGGGGCAGATTTGAAACGCCGTCGCAGGCCTACTCCATCGGAAGGGAAACAAACGAGAAGGCACACAATGCGCTGAAATGGCTTATCCAGCGGCAGGCGTATTTTAACGGGGATCAAGTGATTCTTTCATGGCGGACAGACGGCGCAAAGACGCCGGACCTCTGCGAAAATTCGCTGGATGTTTTGTTCGACCTTGAACCGGATAATCCCGTTATTACGACAGGCGAAGATTTTGCCCAAAGATTCCGCAACGCCATCGCGGGGTACGGCGGTAAGCTGAAAGGCGGCGAAGAAGCCTGCATCCTCGGACTGGATTCTGCTACGCCCGGACGGCTTTCGGTGTTTTACTACCGCGAAATGCCGGAGAAGGACCTTGTGGACCGAATCCGGTTCTGGCATGAAACTTGCCGGTGGCGCTTTGAAGAATTCCCGAAAAAGGCATTTGGAAAAAATGCAAAACCGATTCCGTTTATCGGCGCACCGTCGCCGGAGACCATAGCAGAAGCGGCTTACGGAAGACAAATAAACGACAAGCTGAAAAAAAGTACCGTGCAGCGTCTTTTGCCGTGCATTGTCGATCGGGCGGCCTTGCCGCAGGACATCATGCTTAACGCAGCAAGGCGCGCATCGAATCCGGCGGGGCTTGACAAAAATGACAATGGAAAAACGCTTGCCGTTGCATGCGCGCTGATTCGGAAATATCACAACGACAGGGAAAATTTAGGAATATTGAAAACAGATGAGTACAAGGAGAGATGGAAAATGGCGTTAGATACCGAAGAAACCGACCGGAATTATCTTTTTGGGCGGGCGCTTGCCTATGCGCAGCAGCTGGAAAGCTATGCGCTCAACTTGCAGGGCGAAAAGCGAAGCACCAATGCGGAACGGATGCAAATGGCTTTCAGCCAGCACCCCGCAAGGATGTGGAAAACATTATATGAGTCGCTTTCACCGTATCTGCAGAGGCTTGGCAAAAGAGGGGCTCGTTATCGCGAGGAATTGAATGAGGTCATTTCAAAAATCGCCAAAGAGGATTTCACCAATGAACCGCTGAATGAGCTCTATCTTTTGGGCTATGCCTGCCAGATGCAGAAATTCCATGAAGAGTATGAAGCCAACCGAGAAAAAACCATGATGAATAGCGAAGGAGAGGAAAAACAATGAGTATTCTTGCGAACAAAATTGATTTTGCGGTGGTTCTTTCCGTAAAAAACGCAAACCCCAACGGTGACCCTCTGAACGGAAACCGTCCTCGCGAAACCTATGACGGCTACGGAGAAATTTCAGATGTCTGCATCAAGCGGAAAATCCGTAACCGCCTGCTCGACATGGGCCTGCCAGTCTTTGTCCAGTCCGATGATAAGCGCACGGATTCTTTTAAAAGCCTGCGGGAGCGCGCCGACTCGATTGAGGAATTAAAAAAGGAAAAAGACCCGGAAAAGTTTGCACAGATTGCGTGCAAAACATGGATTGACGTGAGAAGCTTCGGCCAGGTGTTCGCCTTCAGAGGGGAGGACGTTTCGGTTGGAGTACGGGGGCCGGTTTCGATTCATCCCGCGTTCAGCGTTCAGCCGATCGATATTTCGAGCATCAAGATTACGAAGAGTGTCAACAGCGTAACAGGAGATAAAAAATCCCCTGACACCATGGGCATGAAGCACACCGTTCCGTTTGGCGTTTATGTGTTTTACGGCAGCATTAACTGCCAGCTCGCGGAAAAGACCGGCTTCGCCGAAGAAGATGCGGAATACATCCATAAGGCATTAATTACGCTGTTTGAAAATGACTGCTCTTCCGCAAGACCCGATGGAAGCATGGAAGTCTGCCGGGTTTATTGGTGGAAACATAACTGCAAATCCGGTCAGTATTCATCAGCTAAGGTTCACCGCACCCTACATGTTAAGCCGAAAGAAGGCAAGCGAATCCCCAGCGGAGGCCTTCCGTTTAGGCTGGATGATTACTATGATATCACCGTAGATTCTCTGGACGGGTTGACGCCCGATGTTTACAATGGAATATAAGGAAGAGGATTATCTGAATCTCTCAGGCCTCCAGCATTTTGCTTTCTGCCGCCGTCAGTGGGCGTTGGCATACATCGAAATGCAATGGGATGAAAATCTTCGCACTGTGGAAGGACATATTCTTCACGACAACGCACATGATCCATTCTTTACGGAGAAACGTGTGGATCGAATTATTTCACGCGGGATGGCAGTTTTTTCGCGCAAGCTGGGAGTAAGCGGAGTTTGTGATGTTGTAGAATTCCATGCGTCGCCTAAAGGAATAGAACTTGCCGGACGGGAAGGCAAATGGCTTCCCGTCCCGGTTGAATACAAGCGGGGTCGGCCGAAAGAAAATGACGCCGACAACTTGCAACTTTGTTGCCAGGCAATGTGTCTGGAAGAAATGCTGCTGTGCGACCGTATCGAAAAAGCATACATCTATTATGGTGAAACAGCACGGCGAACTGCGGTCGTGTTGGGCGATCCCCTTCGAAAAAGAGTAACACAACTGCTGACGGAAATGCATGAACTTTACAAACGCAAATATACTCCGCGCGTAAAACCAAGTAAAAGTTGCAACGCCTGCTCGCTTAAAGATTTGTGCCTGCCAAGACTTTACCGGGTAAGTTCTGCGGCGGAATATGTTCAAAAGCGACTGGGGGAAACCCTATGAGAATTCTCGGAAACACACTATATGTGACAACTCCAGATGCGTACCTGTCATTGGACGGTGAAAATATAGTCATCCAAAAAGGCGGAAATGAACTGCGGAGAATTCCACTGCATAATCTCGACGGAATTGTAGCGTTCGGATACACAGGCGCCAGTCCGGCTTTGATGGGTGCCTGTGCCGAGCGCGGCGTAGCTCTGAGTTTTCTTACGATGCACGGACGGTTTCTTGCACGGGTCTGCGGCATGAAACAGGGAAATGTATTATTGCGGAAAGAACAGTACCGAGTCTCAGACAGTGAAGAAAAAAGTTTAGCCATTGCGAAGGGAATGATTACGGGAAAGTTGTTTAATTCTCGGTGGGTTATCGAGAGGGCAGCACGCGATTATGCCCTACGGTTGAACACAGAGAAGCTAAAGCATGTATCCAGCCTGATAGCTGAATCACTTAAACAGATTTCAGCTACGAAAACACTTGATGAGCTACGAGGCATCGAAGGAGAAGCCGCCACATGTTATTTCTCTGTTTTAGACGATTTGATCCTGCAACAAAAAGAACAATTTTTCTTTCGTACCCGGAACCGACGTCCACCTATGGATAATGTAAATGCTCTTTTGTCGTTTGTTTATACACTGCTAGCCCACGACACTGCTGCTGCGCTCGAGACCGTAGGACTTGATCCATATGTTGGGTTCCTTCACCGGGACCGTCCAGGGCGCATGTCTCTTGCGTTAGATATGATGGAAGAATTTCGCCCAATTTTTGCAGACCGATTTGTCCTGACTCTCATTAATACTCGTCAGGTCAGTAGCGATGGATTTGTTCAGAAAGAGAATGGAGCAGTATTGATTGCCGATGACACTCGGAAAAAGATATTAATTGCTTGGCAAGGGAGGAAGCAAGAATTTATTACACATCCTATGCTCAACGAAAAAATTGAATGGGGGCTTGTTCCTTATTCACAAGCACTTTTGCTGGCGAGATATCTGAGGGGAGACCTAGACGCTTACCCACCTTTTTTATGGAAGTAGGCGATATTGATGTTGGTTCTGATTACGTATGATGTGAATACGGAGACGGAAGCTGGCAAGAAACGACTTAGAAAAGTAGCAAAAATCTGTGTCAACTATGGCCAGCGTGTACAGAATTCAGTTTTTGAGTGTGTTATGGATCCTGCTCTGTGTTGCACAGTTAAACATAAGCTTGAGCAGGTGATTAATCCTGAAAAGGACAGCCTACGTTTTTACTATCTTGGTGATCATTATAGAACAAAAATTGAGCATTTTGGAGCAAAACCAACTTTTAACGTAGAGGACCCATTAATTGTATGACATTGGGTGCGAACCAGAAGCACACATTGTTCTTCTACCTCCTTCGCACCAAATATTAATTCTAATTATGCAAGATTGATGAAAATTTCAGCCGATATATCCATCCGAGTTTGTCCTTATTTAGCATTTTTACATAATTTCAAAATAAATAATATATCATATTTGGAGTTTTTTGCTGTCGCTCCCCATGCGGGAGCGTGGATTGAAATACTGTCCAGCCCGGATTTGCAGGGCTGCTGCGCAAGTCGCTCCCCATGCGGGAGCGTGGATTGAAATTTGAATACTGTCCGCGTAATGTGCCACGGAAAGCGTCGCTCCCCATGCGGGAGCGTGGATTGAAATAAATTTCGCGTCTACCAAGCCAAAGCCCTTCCCGGGTCGCTCCCCATGCGGGAGCGTGGATTGAAATGTGAAGCTCTACGTGGGATTGGGATGACCAAAGACGTCGCTCCCCATGCGGGAGCGTGGATTGAAATATTTTTATCGCCTCACTTAATTGTCAGCTTTTCGCGTCGCTCCCCATGCGGGAGCGTGGATTGAAATTTCCGGGATGTCAGCTGCTTTACGTGCGAGTAAGTCGCTCCCCATGCGGGAGCGTGGATTGAAATTGGCAATAATATTAAAATGAGCCGGCTATTATTCCGGTCGCTCCCCATGCGGGAGCGTGGATTGAAATTGGCGGAAAGATTTTGAATATCGATTGCCTACTGTCGCTCCCCATGCGGGAGCGTGGATTGAAATCGTCCGCGCTGAAGGGCGTCAACGGGACAATCCGGGTCGCTCCCCATGCGGGAGCGTGGATTGAAATCTATTCGCAAACGCCGTAGAAACGTCGAAATCATGTCGCTCCCCATGCGGGAGCGTGGATTGAAATACGGCTGAAACTACGCTGGTCGCTAAGCTGATTCGTCGCTCCCCATGCGGGAGCGTGGATTGAAATGGTATCGATTGGATTCCCTTTTCCGTCTGCCGTGGTCGCTCCCCATGCGGGAGCGTGGATTGAAATCTGCGGTTGTGCCATGCAGGATGAAACGGTCAGGGTCGCTCCCCATGCGGGAGCGTGGATTGAAATTTGGATGCGGTCAAAACAGACGGCTGGGGAACAATGTCGCTCCCCATGCGGGAGCGTGGATTGAAATAAGGTTCATCCCGCTTTTGTTAGAAATGGGGTTGGTCGCTCCCCATGCGGGAGCGTGGATTGAAATCTTTTGGAATATGTGTGGTTGGTGGAGTACTCCTGGTCGCTCCCCATGCGGGAGCGTGGATTGAAATATGATGTTTGGGGCTGGTGGAGGACCTAAAGGGGGTCGCTCCCCATGCGGGAGCGTGGATTGAAATCATTAAGTCTGCATTGGTTAACGTTGCGTTAGTGTCGCTCCCCATGCGGGAGCGTGGATTGAAATTTCTGAACACTTACGTAATATCTCAATGTCTTGTCGTCGCTCCCCATGCGGGAGCGTGGATTGAAATCGCCTATCTCATTGGCTAAATTCGTGTTGCATGCGTCGCTCCCCATGCGGGAGCGTGGATTGAAATGTTCGATTGACTGTCACATGACCGTCGGAATGAGGTCGCTCCCCATGCGGGAGCGTGGATTGAAATATCTATGACTGACACAGGTAGGCATCCACCTTCGTCGCTCCCCATGCGGGAGCGTGGATTGAAATAGTACAGATTTAAAATCATCACACAGCGATTCTTTCGTCGCTCCCCATGCGGGAGCGTGGATTGAAATTTATACAAAGCGCATGAACCTCCCCAGGAGCGGAGGTCGCTCCCCATGCGGGAGCGTGGATTGAAATATCACGCCAGCTTCCTCCCGTGGTTGAATTCACGGTCGCTCCCCATGCGGGAGCGTGGATTGAAATATACAAATCCTTCTTTCTGCCAGGATAACAACCGGGTCGCTCCCCATGCGGGAGCGTGGATTGAAATTACCCTGGCAGAAATGAGCGATAGGGAGAAGGCATGTCGCTCCCCATGCGGGAGCGTGGATTGAAATGTTCGATTGACTGTCACATGACCGTCGGAATGAGGTCGCTCCCCATGCGGGAGCGTGGATTGAAATAATTTCTTGGGTGTGTCCGCAGCTCATGTGAAACGTCGCTCCCCATGCGGGAGCGTGGATTGAAATACAGAAAACGAAGTAGAGAAATTACAAACAATTCCAGTCGCTCCCCATGCGGGAGCGTGGATTGAAATCCGCGCCCCCCGCCGGAAAATTATATATAATACAGGTCGCTCCCCATGCGGGAGCGTGGATTGAAATTCTGACAGTCAGTCGCCCGTTATTATGTGCCGCGTCGCTCCCCATGCGGGAGCGTGGATTGAAATACAATTGGAACCAATCACTGATGGTATTGGATAGTCGCTCCCCATGCGGGAGCGTGGATTGAAATCTCGATGTAGCAAAGCAGTACGAAGATGGTGCTAAGTCGCTCCCCATGCGGGAGCGTGGATTGAAATGTGAGCAGAACAAATGATGTGGGTGTTCTTAGCGTCGCTCCCCATGCGGGAGCGTGGATTGAAATCTTACCACCATTACTGTATATTCAGTTTCATCCTGTCGCTCCCCATGCGGGAGCGTGGATTGAAATATAATGCTTGCTAGTGCGGAAGGGGATTATATTTGGTCGCTCCCCATGCGGGAGCGTGGATTGAAATTCTGACAGTCAGTCGCCCGTTATTATGTGCCGCGTCGCTCCCCATGCGGGAGCGTGGATTGAAAGTTGAGTTTGAGGGCGACAAAAACGCGATTCGGCACGTCGCTCCCCATGCGGGAGCGTGGATTGAAAGCCCTTTTGGGCATAAAAATTAGTTCAATCTGTTTTGTCGCTCCCCATGCGGGAGCGTGGATTGAAATGCTGACCGGCACATTTGGGACTAAATATAACGAGTCGCTCCCCATGCGGGAGCGTGGATTGAAATGCTGACCTGCGGGCAAACCGCTCGATTTGTTCCCGTCGCTCCCCATGCGGGAGCGTGGATTGAAATACAATTGGAACCAATCACTGATGGTATTGGATAGTCGCTCCCCATGCGGGAGCGTGGATTGAAATCTCGATGTAGCAAAGCAGTACGAAGATGGTGCTAAGTCGCTCCCCATGCGGGAGCGTGGATTGAAATGTGAGCAGAACAAATGATGTGGGTGTTCTTAGCGTCGCTCCCCATGCGGGAGCGTGGATTGAAATCTTACCACCATTACTGTATATTCAGTTTCATCCTGTCGCTCCCCATGCGGGAGCGTGGATTGAAATATAATGCTTGCTAGTGCGGAAGGGGATTATATTTGGTCGCTCCCCATGCGGGAGCGTGGATTGAAATTCTGACAGTCAGTCGCCCGTTATTATGTGCCGCGTCGCTCCCCATGCGGGAGCGTGGATTGAAAGTTGAGTTTGAGGGCGACAAAAACGCGATTCGGCACGTCGCTCCCCATGCGGGAGCGTGGATTGAAAGCCCTTTTGGGCATAAAAATTAGTTCAATCTGTTTTGTCGCTCCCCATGCGGGAGCGTGGATTGAAATGCTGACCGGCACATTTGGGACTAAATATAACGAGTCGCTCCCCATGCGGGAGCGTGGATTGAAATGCTGACCTGCGGGCAAACCGCTCGATTTGTTCCCGTCGCTCCCCATGCGGGAGCGTGGATTGAAATACAATTGGAACCAATCACTGATGGTATTGGATAGTCGCTCCCCATGCGGGAGCGTGGATTGAAATCTCGATGTAGCAAAGCAGTACGAAGATGGTGCTAAGTCGCTCCCCATGCGGGAGCGTGGATTGAAATGTGAGCAGAACAAATGATGTGGGTGTTCTTAGCGTCGCTCCCCATGCGGGAGCGTGGATTGAAATCTTACCACCATTACTGTATATTCAGTTTCATCCTGTCGCTCCCCATGCGGGAGCGTGGATTGAAATATAATGCTTGCTAGTGCGGAAGGGGATTATATTTGGTCGCTCCCCATGCGGGAGCGTGGATTGAAATTTAATAATTACTAATTTTTTATCTCAAAAAAAGTCGCTCCCCATGCGGGAGCGTGGATTGAAATGAGCCCTCTGAAACCGCCTATGCCATCCAGGTGAGCGTCGCTCCCCATGCGGGAGCGTGGATTGAAATATTTGTCTGCCAAAGATGAATGACAATTGCGACAAGTCGCTCCCCATGCGGGAGCGTGGATTGAAATATTTGTCTGCCAAAGATGAATGACAATTGCGACAAGTCGCTCCCCATGCGGGAGCGTGGATTGAAATACTGTTGGGGTTGAATCTTCAAACAGGAATCCGGGTCGCTCCCCATGCGGGAGCGTGGATTGAAATTGCCTTCAATAAGAAAGCATGGCATGTATGCAACCGTCGCTCCCCATGCGGGAGCGTGGATTGAAATTCTGTGGCCCATATCGGCTATAACGACCGCCGCGAAATGTCGCTCCCCATGCGGGAGCGTGGATTGAAATTACTGATGCTCTTAAAAAGAAAGTCAAGAACTGGGAGTCGCTCCCCATGCGGGAGCGTGGATTGAAATCTCTCTGATAACCGCCCGCTAAAAGAGCGGGCGGGTCGCTCCCCATGCGGGAGCGTGGATTGAAATAGAAAAAACAGAGAAAAAGACGCCGAGGAAGAAGGGTCGCTCCCCATGCGGGAGCGTGGATTGAAATTTGATTGTCAATTTTGTGGAAGCGGGCCGATGCCGAGTCGCTCCCCATGCGGGAGCGTGGATTGAAATTCATTAGTCAAGTCCGGGAAATTAAGACGAATTGTGAAAAATAAATTGGTTCCAACGGACAAGACTGGATTAAAGTAGTCTATTTCGATAATTTCAGGAGGTCAGTGGATTTATGATCCTCTGACCTCTTTACTATATATTTTTTAAGTAGTAAAATGAAACAAATAAGGAGAGGTCGGTATGATAAAAGTTCAGCATTCAAGGCCGCATTTAATTTTCTTTATACTGTATTCGCTATGCAATTTTGTACTATGGTATTTATCAGATAATGGCGGCCTTTTTATTATGTTAGTTTGGAATGCCTTTTTATCATTTTTACCTGTGCTTTTTTCACAATTTACTGTTTCTTCTTTAAGTAATCATAAGCGTTTTTGGATATTATGGGCATTACTTTGGATTATTTTCTGGCCCAATACGTTTTATATGGCAACAGATATTGTTCATTTTACAGGAGATGCTTTTTTTCAAGTAGTAAAAGGTATTCCCTATGTTGAACAGCCTCAGATCATATATTCAGATAATCTTCTATTATGGTCAAAAGGAGTCATAATTGTTTTAGGGATTTTATATGGAATTATGAATGGAATTAATTCAGAAATGATTTTTGAAAACATCCTCATAAATAAATATGGGAAAGGTAAAAATCTACTATTACGTTTTATATGCTCAATTTTGGGTGGAATAGCAATTTATATAGGACGATTTTTGCGATTCAACTCGTGGAATATTTTTAATCCGATCAGAATAGTGACCGGTTTCCAGCTTTCTGGGCATGAGTGGAGATTCGTCTGTGGCTTTGTAGGAATATTTGCTGCATTTATACTGTGCATATTGAGTTTTGCAAAAGCCTTTTACCGGCAAAAATACAAAATTGATACATTAAGTTGAGATATTTTCTCATCAAGTATATCTTGACTTTGATTTTTCAATCGTCCTGTTTCAACTCGTCAATAATTCCGCGCTGTTTCAGCAGCCAGCCGATGAAATCCCGTTCCGGTCGCTCCCCATGCGGGAGCGTGGATTGAAATACTTTCTACAAAGGCATTGTCTGCAATGTATAAGGTCGCTCCCCATGCGGGAGCGTGGATTGAAATTTGCTTGCTCTGGGCGTTTTACTTGTTTGTACTGGGGTTATGCTACCTCTTGGAATCGGAATGATAATTGCTGGCGGTGCAGGTCTTGTCTCAACGGTAGCCATCAATTGGAATGAGATTCAGAACAAGGTTGGCGGAGCACTAAAGGGCGTTCAGCAAAAATGGAATGAATTTCAATCTGGTTGGAATTCTTGGGGACCAGTAAAATGGTGGAATAACAACGTGAAACCGTGGTTCACTAAGGAAAAGTGGGATAAGTTAGCGAAAGATGCCATTGAAAGCTTAAAAGCCCCATTCAAAAATATTCAATGGCCTCAGATCAGCCTGCCAAAAATTAAACTGCCACATTTCTCAATTACATATGAAACTCCTAGCTGGGCTGCAGATGCGCTGAGCTGGCTTGGCCTTCCCGGAATTCCAACTCTAAGCGTATCGTGGCACGCAAAAGGTGCTTTGTTCAATTCTCCATCTATTATCGGTATAGGTGAAGCAGGCCCCGAAGCTGCACTTCCTCTAAACGACCAAGTGTTCTCACAGATCGCACAGGGAATTCTGCGTAATTCTAAAAGCAATAACAGCGGAACAGATTATACTGAGCAAATTCTTGCGCGAATAGATAGACTTGAAGAAGCAATCCGTAACATGAGAATTGCTCTCTATACCGATGACCGCATTATTGCCGAGTCTGCTGAGCGCGGAAACACTGAGATTGCAAGGCAATACCATTTAGCCAAATAAAGCAAATGCGGAGTGATCAATTTCACCCCGCATTTTGTTATTTCAGGCCGCCCTGTGACTTTGCTATCACCTTTTGGCTCTTTCCCGTGCAAGTAATAGATGCTGTACTGAATCCGTCTTTCCCATGCCACATATAATTAACTACATAATCATCCGTTCCTTTATCTCCAGACTCATAATATGCTTCTCCTTCGCTTCCCACGATTTTTACGACTTGTGCGTATGTCATTCCAGATTTTATTTTGTCGTATTCGTCTTTCGTAATATATTCTTCGTTTTTGCTCAAATCTTCCTGCTCTGTGTATGCTGTATAATCGTCATTATTTGTAAATTCTGTACTGCTTGATGATGCCATTCTATTCGATATTGCAATACTGCTTGACTGTGCTTTTGTATTTACTGTAACACTCTCTTTACTGGATGGAATGGAAAGTGCGACAATAAATAAAACAAAGCATACTCCAATTCCAATTAAACTGTATCTCTTGCTTCGCTTTTGAGCAACCATAACAATAAGCCAGATTAAGCAAGCAATAAATCCTAAAAACGAACAAATTCCAAGAACAAAACCTATATCCATGGAAATTCCTCCTTTCCTTTATTGTATATATATGGTTCAATTTGTCAACAAAAATATAAATTTACTGCACCATTATTGGTATTGTATTGGTCTTGAACTTTGAAAAAGTCATGCTATTATTTAATATGAACCAAAAAATTTTACATTAATGCTGCTTTTTTATGGAGGGTGATTATTATGAAGTATCCTATCACCATCGAACAACTGAAACAAGAATATCAAAAGATCAATGGTTGTGCTGTTTCTGATTCTCAACAAAAACTATTGATTGAGATAGCTGATCTTTTGAACTGGGCATATCTAGCTGGTTTGTCGGGTCGCTCCCCATGCGGGAGCGTGGATTGAAATCTTGAGACTGACAAGATGCACGCCCTTGCGCTGCATGTCGCTCCCCATGCGGGAGCGTGGATTTTCCCGTAAAGTCTTACAAAACCCCCTGATGCAGTCCTGTGATGCTGCATCAGGGGTGTTTTGTCGATTGCAGGCCTTTCCGTGGTTAGAACGTCCTTCACCTCTCGCTTGGCTACTTCGCTGCTACTTTTACATATAATGGATTACCTGAGTTTATCAGCGAGGTGTGATGAATTGACATCAAGCGAATTTGTTAAGCAGTCGCTTGCACTGCATTTGTTTTTTGGAAGAATCATGAAGGAGCACTCCTTTTTCCTGGAGGTCGCCTTTACGCCCAGAGACGCAAACTACACCAGAAAAGCGGATTCATTCCGCAAAGCATTTGATTCGTTGCTGGAGAAGGCAATTACCCTCTCCAACGGCATTGTGAGCGAGAAGGTGCTGCAATCCGGTGAGGTTGTGACCCCATATACCCTCCAGGCCGAGAAGCTGTCGTCTTTCTATACCGGTGTCCGCATTCCGACCAGACTGACACAAGCTGAGTTCGGATTGTGCGGCGACGACAGAAAAGCCGGTTCAAGGATTGTGGAAAAGGTGAAGGACCTGAATAATGAAGCAATCAAATTGACGAATTCCCTGATTGAGTTTAAGGCGAAAATCCTTTCGAATGTTTTGTCCTGCCGGATGTTTACCCTGAATTATCCGTTGTTAATCGACCATATTATGCGGGAAGCGAAGCTCTATGTCTCACTGCTGCAGAAATTGCAATGCATGGAAGATATGAATCTGGAGAAGGAAGCATATAAACAGGAATCCTTCTGGAACCGAATCATGGCAGAACACTCCAAGTTTATTCGCGGCCTTCTTGACCCGACCGAAAATGAACTCTTCAACGCGGCAAACGATTTCGGCAAAGAATTTGACCAGCTTACAAAAGATGCTCTGCAGGCGATGGACAAAACCATGCCAGCGGACGATGTCACAAATAGAAGTTTGGACGCGACAAAGAGAATTCGGGATTTCAACGCAGCAGGGACAAGAGGACTGCTTGGCTGCAAAGTGAAGTCGATTATTGTTCCGCTGCTGGGCGACCACGTTCTGCGTGAATCGAACCACTACCTGCGCCTTTTGAAGATGTTCAAAAAGGCTCAGTAAATTTCAAGGAAGTTTTCCGTATCATCTGAAAACCGTACAGCCTCGGTATTCACCTTCCCACAGCGATAAAATGCCCCCAGAACAGGATGCTCTGGGGGCTGTTTTTATGATTCCATTAGCTTCTCAAGGTATTCTCTGGATTGTTGCATATCCAGCCGAGGCGGTTCTTTATCCTGAAGGATGTCGGACAATGCCGTTCCGTAAAATTGGGCGACACCGCGGGAGTTTCTGCCGGACCAGTGACGAATCAGATGCGTCGCACGGAGCAGGCGGGCATCAAAAACAGAACACAGGCGGGCAGTGACGGAACCGTCGGGATTGATTCCGAGAAGATAAATTAGATAAACCGACTTCTCCGCTGCTAAGAATTCCAGCAACTTATCAATGTTATAGGCCTTCGGATTTCCGTCCAAAAAACGCACTTTGGTTTTTATATCGGTTTCCGTGTGGAAATTCGGATAGATTTTTTTGTAATCGCCGAGTTTATCTTCCGTCCGAAAGGGCGGGAGAGGAGTATTCTCTTGGAGCGCCTTGATGATTTGGTCTTTGAGGGAAGGGTCAGTCTCCGTAATCAGATATTCAATGATGCGGCCGCGGATGTTGACGTTGTCGATACCGGCGGCAAGTGCGATTTCTTTTTGTACGGAAGCGACGCGCCGGTTCAAATCCTCCTGCAAATCCCGGTATTCCGCGGACTCTAGAAATGCTTTGGCGCGTTCCGGAGCCTCCGCAATCCGTTTCTTTTCCAAATCGCCGATTACGAATTTTCTGGCTCTGCCGGCGATGCCGTTTGTCGCTTCCACCAAGCGCTCCAGATTCTCTTGAAAGGTAAAAGAAC
Organism: Thermocaproicibacter melissae; assembly: GCF_024498295.1. Lineage (NCBI taxonomy): Bacteria > Bacillati > Bacillota > Clostridia > Eubacteriales > Oscillospiraceae > Thermocaproicibacter > Thermocaproicibacter melissae. The sequence continues at coordinate 1,527,244 of NZ_CP101827.1, read as the reverse complement.
TGTGCATGGCGAATAATTCGGGAAAATTTTCGGGCGAATTCTCGATTCCGTCTACAAATTCCAGAATATCGCTGCCGTTGAAGCTGCCTCGGATATTGTCGACCCGCAGGTTCTGGGAAGAATGGCTTATCTTCTGCAAAAACGTCGTATTCGCAAGCATCAGATAATTCGTGGCTTTTGAAACGATGCATACGATTACCGGCCTGTCGTCATATTTTTGCAGCGCCGAGAGTGCCAAAACCGTATTGCTCATTCGTTTCTTTTCGGATTTGCTGAAACGGAGGGCGAAGTCATCGCAATAATACAATTTGCGGTCTTGTTCTAGCCCGAACTCCCGCTGAACAGCGTCGGCAAGCAATTCCTTGTCGCCGATGCCGTTTCGTTCCGTGATGAACGAAATGAGCCGGTCGATTTTCGACTTGTTATACACCTTACTCCTCCTCAATGAGAGAAAACGACGTCATTTCTTCTTTTTCTTTTGAAGTCCGCTTGTGTTTCTCTCCCAGAATACACCGTCAGCATAGCCCTGAATCGAGGAGTCTGTTTCCGCCATTTCAAGCCGCTTTTCCGCCCAGACACAGTATTGTTCGTTCTGCTCAATGCCGACGTAATGCCGCTTTAGTTTTTTTGCCGTCACCGACGTGCTTCCGGAGCCGAGGAACGGATCCAGCACGATATCGCCGGGGTTTGAGCTGGCTAAAATCAGCTTCGCCAGCAATTTCTCCGGCTTTTGCGTCGGATGTGCCGTATTTTCCGGCATGGACCAGTAAGGAATGGAAATGTCATCCCAGAAGTTTGACGGATATGTATTTCGGAAATTGCCTTCTTCTGTTTCTTCCCAATCCTTCGGCTTGCCGTCTACGCGGTACGGCGCGATTACCCTGCGCCGCATCTTCACATCTTCTACGTTGAAAACATAGGAGCGCGACATGGTCGCGAACCAGATGTCTTCCATGCCGTTTTTCCAGTTGTTCAGCGCGCCGCGGCCTTTTTCGCGCTGCCATGTGATGCGGTTCTGGATATGGAAGTATTTTTTCAAGGTCAATCCGATCACCGGCGAGGACTTCCAATCGCAGCAGACGTAAATGGAGGCAGTCTCCTTGAGCGTCGGGAGAACCGCCTGAATCCACTTTTCCGTAAATGCCGCGTAGTCTTCGTCGGTTGTCTTTTTGAACTTGTTTCCGTGAAAATCCTTATCAATATTATACGGCGGGTCGACAATCAGCAGGTCCACAAACTGCTTCGGAAAATGAGACAGCACCTCGAAAGAATCCCCGAGGATTGTTTTATCCGTGATGTCGCTGACGGTAACGTCCTGAGAAATTCTCAGGCATCTGTCCAGATATTGTCTGCCGTCTTCCACGGTAATATCAATTGTTTTGTTGCGTCCGGCTTTCATCGTCACACCACCGCTAAAGATTATCCTTAGAAAGGAATATACCTTTCAACATTATACCATGCGCAAAGTTACAGAGGCAATGCGAAACCTCCTACAAATCCGACTACGCCGATGACAAGCGAGCCGAGGACATAGACAAACGCATTGAGTTTTTTGTTTTCCTCAAAAAGATGGAAGCCTTCGTACATGAACGTGGAAAACGTGGTGTAGGCTCCGAGAAAACCATCTCCGAGCAGCAGGTAAACGCGGTTGTTCACGGGATGGCTGGAGAGAAGCCCGAGCAGAAACGCGCCGGAAATGTTGATGAGAAGGGTGCCCAACGGAAACGACGAGTGCGATTTTCGAGAAACTACTTTTCCAAGCTGAAACCGGCAGAACCCTCCAAGAATTCCGCCGAATCCGACAAGAAGAAAGTTCAATGCGCTTCCTCCTCCGCTTCAACCGGAATCATTTTCTGCTGTTTCTGAAGAAGCCGTGCGGCAAGTTCCCGGGCCAGAACCGTGCCGAAAGAGACGGCTCCGAGGCCGAGAACGGTGCTCACGGTGAGGTAGGAGAGGGCGGAAAAATATTCGCCGCCAAATAAAAGGCTTGAAGTTTCCTTGCACATGGTGGAGAAAGTGGTGTAGGCGCCGAGAAGACCCGTCGTGAGACCAAGGCGGAGGTCGGTGTCAAAATTCCGAAGCTCACCGAAGAGGGTGAGGAGAAATCCCATGAGAAAAGCGCCCGAAATATTAATCAACAGCGTGATGAGGGGAATATTTTCGCGATAACCAGGTATCTCCATTCCTTTGAGAAGATACCTTGCGATTGCGCCGACAAAGCAACCGCACCCAAGAAAAACATATTTGCGCAACGGATGACTGTTCGGGATTTTACTGCGGAACAGAACATCCATGTTGGTTCCCATCAGCGGAATGAAAAGCCAACCAAGCACAGTGCCGAGACACCAGAGCGGCGCACTTCTGCTGACGGCTAAGAAAAAATTCTCCGTACTCATGGAAAACAGCAGAGAGTTCAGAATTACCCGGACGCGGCTTTTCGGCTTGGGAAATGCGGTTGCCAGAATACTTCCCACTAATGTCGACACGCCGGTTGCCGTGTTGACCATGCCCAAGGCGACCGTGCCTCCTTCGGGGCGGGAAAGAACCATTGCAGGCAGCGCGGCTTCAAACATGGAAGCAGTGAAGTTAATGGCGGCCAAAAGCAGAATCAGGTCGAGAATACCGCGGTTGCTTTTCAGGTAGCGCAGGCCGCTTTTGGCAGATTGAAGCACCGTTTCCCGTTCCGTTTCCCCCTTTTTGACAACAGGCGGAATCCGGATAAAGACCAGCAGCGAAACAAAAGCAACGGCAAACGTCGTCAGGTCGAACAGAATGACGGCCTGAAGGCTGGTAAACGAAAGCAGTGCCGTCGCAAACACAGGCGTCAATATGGTTACGAGCGAGTTGGAAAGCGAGCGCAGCCCGCTGACCTTCTGGTAATACTTTTGCGGAGTCAACAGGCTGATTGCTACATCGGAGGCCGGCTGCTGAACCGTGTTCATCAACCCGTTCAGGGTGTTGACGACATACAGATGCCAAATTTGAAGGTTGCCCGTCATCAGCAGCACCAGCACCGAAACGGTACACAGCGCCGCAAGACAGTCGCTAACCAGCATCGTAATGCGTTTGCCCCACCGGTCGGTTAAGGCGCCGGCAAAGATGCTCAGCAACACATACGGTGCATAGGAACAAACGGTCAGAAGCGAGGTGCTGAGCGCGGAACCCTGCTGCTGGTATGACCAGATGACCAAAGCGAAATTGGTCATTGAACTGCCAAGCTGCGAGAACGATTGGGTAATCCATAAGAGCAGAAAGGTGTGAAGTTCGCTGACAAATGTTTTAATGTTTTGAAACATGACTTTGCTCCTCTTTCAATCAATCTTATATGGTTGAAAGTGCAAAGTCGAACGGACGTGTTTCATCCGCTCCATGCAGTCCCGTCCGATTCAGACCTTGCTCGGAGCATTGACAGCGCAGATGGACATGCGAATCTCCCCTTACTATCTTGGATTTATTAGTACCGAATATTCTGTCACAGCCGAAACAGAAAAGCCACTATTCGGGAAAAAATGAAATAAATGACTTGAGGAAACGCAAAAAAAAGGCGCAGATTCGTTGGAAACTGCGCCTAAAGGTTCTTTTGTTTGGATTACAGCTGTGCGTGGCAGGTTCTGGAGATAACGTCGAGCTGCTGCTCTCTCGTCAGGTCGATGAACTTCACCGCGTAGCCGGAAACACGAATCGTAAAGTTTGCGTATTCCGGTTTTTCGGGGTGTTCCATAGCGTCCTTAAGCTTTTCGATGCCGAACACGTTGACGTTCAGGTGATGTGCTCCGCGGTCAAAGTAACCGTCGAGAACATGAACGAGGTTTTCGCTTTGCTCCTCTTCGGTGTGGCCGAGAGCACCCGGGTTGATGGTCTGTGTGTTGGAAATACCGTCGAGTGCATACTCATAGGGCAGCTTGGCGACCGAGTTGAGCGATGCCAGCAGGCCGTTCTTTTCTGCGCCGTAGGACGGGTTCGCGCCCGGTGACAGAGGAGTCCAAGCCTTTCTTCCGTCCGGAAGCGCGCCGGTGTTCTTGCCGTACACGACGTTGGACGTAATGGTGAGGATGGACGTGGTGGGTTCGGAATTGCGGTACGTGTGGAACTTGCGGAGCTTCTTCATGAAGGTCTTGAGGAGCCACACGGCAATTTCGTCCGCACGGTCGTCATCGTTGCCGTAGCGCGGGAAGTCGCCCTCAATCTTGAAGTCGACAGCGATGCCGTTTTCATTGCGTACAGGCGTTACCTTTGCGTATTTGATAGCGGAAAGCGAATCGACTACATGCGAGAAACCTGCAATACCGGTTGCGAAGGTTCTTCTCACGTCGGTGTCAATGAGCGCCATTTCCGCTGCTTCGTAGTAGTACTTGTCGTGCATGTACTGAATGAGATTCAGCGTGTTGACATAGAGCCCTGCGAGCCAATCCATCATGGCGTCGTACTTGGCGATGACCTCGTCGTAGTCAAGCACTTCGGAGGTGATGGGCTTGTAGGCAGGGCCTACCTGCATGCCGTTCTTTTCGTCGACGCCGCCGTTGATGGCGTAGAGCAGGCACTTTGCAAGGTTTGCGCGGGCGCCGAAGAACTGCATTTCCTTGCCGGTCTGGGTTGCGGAAACGCAGCAGCAGATGCTGTAGTCGTCGCCCCAGATCGGACGCATGACGTCGTCGTTTTCATACTGGATGGAGCTGGTCTTTACGGAAATATAGGCCGCGTATTTCTTGAAAGTTTCCGGCAGGCGGGAAGAATACAGAACGGTGAGGTTCGGTTCCGGCGCAGGGCCCATGTTTTCGAGCGTGTGCAGGAAGCGGTAGTCGTTCTTCGTCACCATGTGGCGGCCGTCCATGCCGAGGCCTGCTACTTCGAGAGTTGCCCAGACCGGGTCTCCGGAGAACAGTTGGTTGTAGGAAGGAATACGGGCAAACTTAACCATGCGGAGCTTCAGAACGAACTGGTCAATCAGCTCCTGAGCCTCGGTTTCGGTCAAGGTGCCTTCCTTCAGGTCACGTTCTATGTAGATATCAAGGAACGTGGAAACGCGGCCGACGCTCATTGCGGCGCCGTTCTGACTCTTGATTGCCGCGAGGTAGCCGAAATACAGCCACTGGACAGCTTCTTTGGCATTGGATGCAGGCTTGGAAATATCAAAACCGTAATCCGCAGCCATTTCCTTCATCTGTCCCAGCGCGCGAATCTGGTCTGCGAGCTCTTCTCTCTGGCGGATGACATCGTCCGTCATGATGCCGCAGCCGCAGTTGTCGAAGTCTTCCTTTTTCTTTTCAATCAGGTAATCAATGCCGTAAAGGGCAACGCGGCGGTAGTCGCCGACAATGCGTCCGCGGCCGTAAGTATCCGGAAGACCGGTGATAATCTTGCTGTGACGCGCCAGTTTCATTTCCGGGGTATAGGCGTCAAAAACAGCCTGATTGTGGGTTTTGTGATATTCGGTGAAAATCTTGTGCAGTTCGGGGTCGGGGGTATAGCCGTAAGTTGTGCAGGCTTCCTCCGCCATCCGGATTCCGCCGAACGGCATGAAGGCTCTTTTCAGCGGCTTGTCGGTCTGCAGGCCGACGATTTTCTCGAGGTCCTTGTCGATATAAGCGGCTTTGTAGGCCGTAATTCCGGAGACAACGCGTGTCTCCATATCCAGAACGCCGTTCTTTGCGCGCTCTTCCTTTTGAAGTTCCTGAACCTTGCCCCAAAGCTTATCGGTCGCTTCGGTCGGGCCGGCGAGAAAGCTCTGGTCCCCGTCATACGGGGTGTAGTTATTCTGGATAAAGTCTCTCACGTTGACGTCGTCCGTCCAATGGGAGCCTTTGAATCCTCTCCATTCCTGTTTCATGACATTACTCCTTCTAGAATCTTTTTATGTGAAAATTTTAACGTATTTTCCCTTTTAACTCTTTGACTATAATCAAAAAGTAGAGGGATTTTTCTGTTTTTCCTGCGGATTTTTCAGATTAAGCTCGCCGCGGAGAATCCGCGCGGCTCGATCGACGCTTTCGGCTGAGGGGGACTTCACATCCTCCAGCGTGTAGGAAAGGCCGAGCTCCTTCCATTTGTACGCCCCCATGGAGTGGTAGGGAAGAACCTCGATTTTCTTCACGTTCTTCAGCGTTGCGATGAAGTCCCGCGTTCTCTGCAGGCGTGCGTCACCGTCCGTGAGGCCGGGGACAAGGACATAACGAATCCAAATCGGCTTCTGATGGTCGGAAAGCCAGCGGAACATTTCAAGGATGTTCTCGTTTGACCAGCCGGTAAGCCGGCGGTGTTCTTCCGGATCAATCTGCTTGATGTCCATCAGGAGCAGATCGGTGTACTGCATCAGTTCCTGAAATTTTGAGAAAAACGGCTCTTCTTTGGTAAAAGGCTGTCCGGCGGTATCAAGAACCGTGCTGATGCCGCGTTCCTTAGCTTTGCGGAACAGGTCGAGCAGAAAATCAATCTGCAGAAGCGGTTCGCCTCCGCTGACGGTGATTCCGCCCTCTTTGCCCCAGTAGCTGCGGTAGCGTTCCGCCTGGTCCAGCAGCTCGTCCGCCGTGCGCATATCCTCTGAGCGAGGATCCCATGTGTCTGCATTATGGCAGTAGCGGCAGCGCATTCTGCAGCCCTTTAGAAAAATAATGAAACGTATCCCCGGCCCGTCTACCGAGCCAAAGGATTCCGTGGAATGTATTGCTCCGCGAATCATTCGGATTCCTCCTTTCGGTACTGTTAGCATACTACCGAACGGAGTACTGTTCCTTGATTATAATCAAATTTTCTGCCCGGCGTTGTAAACTTTTTTCAGGCCGTTCCGGTCCGTGACCATGATTTTGCCTTGGCCGAGCCGGGTGATGAGGTGTTCTTTTTCAAATTTGCTCAGGTTTCTGCTCACCGTCTCCGGCCTTAGGCCGATGCTTGCGGCGATGTCTTCGAGCTTCAGCCGGATTTCCGGCCCCACACAGCGGATGTCTCGGTCGAGAAGGAATCCGGCGAGGCGCACCTTCGGATCCTGAATGGAGAGGAGAAGAGCTTTTTCGTTTGCGTCTCTCAGGCGCATCGAAAGCAGAGAAATCAGGTTCAGTGCAATGCTTGGTTGCTCGGCGATAATCCGGATGAAGTCGCTTTTCCGGATTTCGCACAGCTCAACCTTCGTCAGGCATACGGCGGAATACGGAAATACAGCGCTTTCCAGAAAAAGATTTTCCCAGATGGCGTCGCCGTCGTGGAGAATATCGAGAATATATTCGTTTCCTTCCGCATCATATTTGCAGAGCTTGATTCTTCCTTTGCGCACAATCAAAACGGAGTCCACTGTTTCGCCCACCCGGAACAAAAAGCTTCCCTTCGCGCGGGTTGTCAGAACGGAACGTTCGGTGAGCCCTTGGCGCACATCTTCGGGGAGCGCGGAGAACAGCGGAATCATTGCCGTACACAAAGCACAGTTTTTGCAGTCTGCGCACCTTGAAAATGTATTCTTCTCTTTTTTCTCCATTTTGCTCATCCTCTCTGCAAATATTGTTTCATCGTTTCGGTATCCTTATTTTATCATAGGCTAAAACGCCCTGAAATCAGCATAATGAATAACATATCACCCACGATTTCATTTTTTAATGTCTATGGTGGCACTGAAGGAAAACAAATGCATAAAATTATGGCAAATATGCATAACTCTACGGAGCGTTTGTTGTGTTGATCGGCGACGGGCGCTATACTGAATCGGTAGGAGGGAGCGGCATGGATTGCGCAAAAGTAGGAGAGCTGATTTGCAGGCTGAGAAAAGAGCAAGGGCTTACCCAGAAGCAGCTTGCGGACCGTCTGAACATCAGCGACAGGACAATTTCAAAATGGGAGCGCGGCCTCGGGTGCCCGGACGTTTCGCTGCTTCACGAGCTTTCTGAGGCGCTGAATGTCAATATTGAGAAGATACTGGAGGGGGACCTGAGCCCCAACCGCGTGGACGGAGGAAATATGAAAAGATTGAAGTTTTATGTGTGCCCCAGCTGCGGAAATATCCTGACGGCAACAGGCAACGCGGAGATTTCCTGCTGCGGCAGAAAGCTGGCTCCACTCGTTCCCAAGCCGAGTGACGCCGAACACCGTTTGAAGGTGGAAACGGTAGAGGACGATTATTACGTCACCTTTTCCCATGCGATGGAAAAAGACCATTACATCAACTTTGTGGCGTATGTCGCGTGCGACCGCATGCTCCTTGTGCGCCTTTACCCGGAGCAGGGCGGAGAGGTGCGCTTCCCGAAGCTGTACGGAGGAAGGTTCTACTTCGGTTGCAGCCGGCACGGTCTATGGGTCAGCGAATGAACACTGAAAATCTCACAAAAAAAGAAAGCAGCCTTGAGCTTCGGTTCAAGGCTGTTTTTTGTGCACGAGCGGCCGACTTTTCCACAGATTACGCAGAATCTGTGGAAAGTACGCAGGAAAATTTATTTCAGCACTTTTGTTTGCGAATCACAGCGGGCAGAATAGAAGCGGGAGGCTGAATATGGAACTTCATTTTGACGCGGTCTATTATGAACCGCAAGCGCTCGATTACCCGCTGGGAAAAGAACTGCGGAAAAAGTACGAGGATTTGCCATGGATTCCGATTGAATCCCACAACCGAATTCCGGAATTGAGTTCATCGGAAAACAGGGAGTTCGGCAAACTCAAACAGCACCTTGTTCTCGGAATCCGCAAAACGCACAAGTATGTGGAGAACCACAAGGTTTCCGATTGGCTTGTACCGTATACGTCGTCGGGATGCCGAGCGATGTGCCTTTACTGCTATCTTGTGTGCAATTACAATAAATGCTCTTACCTGCGCCTGTTCGTCAACCGCGAGCAGATGATGGAGAAACTCCTGAAAACGGCTGCCGCCGCGCCGAGGCCGCAGACCTTTGAAATCGGCAGCAACAGCGACCTAGTACTCGAAAACGTAGTCACGGGGAACCTGCCTTGGACGATTGAACGCTTCGCCGCGGAAGGGCGCGGAAAAATCACATTTCCCACGAAGTTCGACATGGTGAAGCCGCTGCTGAACCTTGACCACAGGGGCAAGACGATTTTTCGCATGAGTGTGAATCCGCCCGAAATCATCCGGAGGGTGGAGATTGGGACCTCTCCGCTGGAGGCGCGCATCCGTGCCGCCAACGAGATGGCGCAGGCCGGTTATCCGGTGGGGCTTCTGATTGCGCCCGTGATTCTTCTCGAGGGCTGGAAGGAGATGTACGCGGAGCTGATTGAAACGCTTGCCGACAGCCTTTGCGACGAAATCAAGCGAAGCGGATTTCTAGAAATCATCCTGATGACATACAGCTTCGTGCAGAATGCCATCAACACCGAAGCGTTCCCAAATGCGCCGAACATCTTTGACCGTTCGCTGATGACAGGGCGCGGCAGGGGAAAATACTGCTACCGTAATGAAGTCCGCGCGGAAGCGGAAGCGTTTTTGCGGGAGCAGATTGAAAGCAAACTGAAAATGCCGATTCTCTATATTGCGTAAGAAAACGCCGCCGGCAGGGAGACCAAAGCCGGCGACGTTTTTTGCTCGGAAGTTCTTACGGCAGCAGCAGCTCCGGCACTTCGATTTCCGTTATGGGAATAACCGGAGCGGGCGGTGTTGTATGTTCCCCAATCAGCTTTTCCATCCAAATCATGTCGTACCATGTTCCGAATTTATAGCCGCACTGGGTAAAGCGGGCGACTCTCGAATACCCCAGATGTTCGTGGAACGCGGTGCTGGTATTGTCAAGGTGTTCGTCGGGTACGGCAGTGTAGGCGATACAGGCGTTTAGGTTGAGAATGTTCTGCCGTTTGAGGGTGTCCTCAAGGGCTAAGTACAGCTTTTTCCCGAGACCGCGGCCGCGGCAGTCCCGCCGAAGATAGATGGAGGTTTCCACCGCCCAGCCGTAGGCGGCCCGTGGATGGAACGGCGAGGCATACGTATAGCCTGCGATGCGGCCGTTTTCTTGCAGCACAAGATAAGGGTATTTTTTGAGGGTATTGCGTATTCTTTCCGCGAATTCCACAACAGAAGGCACCTCATACTCAAATGTAATTGCCGTATCGGTGACATAGGGTGCATAGATTTGCAGAAGCTCTTCCGCATCCTTTTCCGAGGCCAGTCTTATGGTTGTTGCGTTTTTCATGGCAAGGATACCTTCCCTTCTAACGGTACATATAAGTTTGTAAAATAAAAGAAACGGAGAAATTCCCATCAAATTCTCATTCAAGTGAAACAGAAAGGTAATTTTTGGACACTAACATCATAACACAAAAGCGGCAAAACAACGAAACAAAGGAGGCGCATAAACAGCGTTGAAAGGCAATAAAGAACTTGCGGTGCTCTTTACCGTGTTGACCGTCATGGGGACCGTGAGTGTGGCTTTCGCGCTGAAGACAAAGGACAACGCAATACAATCCGCTAATTTTAACTATAAAATAAATTCTTCTACCTCATCGAAACCCATAACAAAAACTAGAACAAAAGCAAAATCTTCCACAGTCGTTTCCAATAAGGAAGAAAGTACCCCAGTATCATCGGAGCCGAAGGCGATTACTACGCATCACGATGCCCCGGACGGAAAATATTATATCGAAATGAAGAACATCCTGCAAAAGCCGGAACTTCCTACGGGCTGTGAGGCGACGGCGCTGGCCATCGTTCTGAATTATCTCGGGTTTTCCGCAGACAAGTGCGATATTGTTGACAACTATCTGCCAAAGACGAATTCCATGTGCAGCCTCAATAACTTTTTTATCGGTAATCCGTATTCAAAATCTGGTCTTGGCTGCTATGCCCCCGTTATTGTAAAGACGGCGGACAGCTATCTTTCTCGTGCCGGGAGCCAATATCGCGCGCAGCTTCTTACCGGCAGTGACCCGGAAACACTGTACTGGTATGTTTCTCAGAACGTCCCGGTCATGTGCTGGGTGACGATTGGAATGGTTAAACCCAAAGTCGGTGCCGTTTGGACGGCAAAGGACACCGGTGAAAAAATGCAATTTATGGAGAACGAACATTGTACGGTACTGGTGGGATATAACTCAACCAAGGGTACCGTTATGCTGAACGACCCTTGGAAGGGGAAGGTAACGTACTCCATGTCCCTCTTTGAGAAAAGATACCGCGAGCTGGGAAAACAGGCGGTTATCATCCGCTAGCCGGCGCACCGAATATTCAGAGTTAAAAGACGGCAAAACGGGGATCCCTTGCCACAGCAAAACTGCGGCCGAGGGATCCCAGCGTTTATCTTGAAGAAAAGAAGCGCCCGACTAATGTCGGGCGCTTTTGGCTATGTTCTTAGCCGATGATTCGTCTTGCGGTTACGTAAGTGCGGGACCAGTAGCTGTTGCTCAGGCTTGCTTCCTTCACAACGCCTGCACCGGACTGTGCCGAGATGAACTGGCCGTTGCCGATGTAGATGCCGCAGTGCGTAATCTTCCCCGTACTGTCCGTGGCAAAAAAGACAAGGTCGCCCGGCTGCAGCGCGGATTTGCTGACCGCCCAGCCCTTGGTGGACTGCATGGCAGCGTTGTGCGGCAGGGTGATGCCCGCTTGGCCGTAGGCATACATGGTCAGGCCGGAGCAGTCAAGCGCCTTGTAGGGGGTAGCCCCTCCGTACTGATAGGCTACGCCGAGCTGACTCTTTGCGGCAGCTACGACCGTCTGTGCCTTGGAAGCGGTGACGACGTATTTTCCGGAGATCCATGCGGTTCTGCCGTTGTAGGAAATCTTGTACCAGCCGTTGACTGTATCCAGAATCGTGACCTTCGCTCCGTTGTAGAGCTTTCCGATGATGGGCGCACCATCGTTTCCGGCAGTGCGGACATTCAGCGAGGTGCTGACGCGCACGGTTCCGGTCCAAGCGGTGATTGCCGAAGCAAGAGCCGTCGGTGCGCTTGCGAGCATGACGATGGCAGCAAGAACTGCCAGAAGTTTTGTTCTTTTCATAGGATTCACTCCTCCTACTTGCTTTCGTAATTAGACAGCCGGCCTCCTGCCGGGCGTCCGAGTGTTTCTGTATTCGTTTCCTGTAAAGCCGCGTTCTTATCAAGGGCGGCTTTCGGAGGATGATCCAATAGTAACAAAATTGTAACCATTTTTCAAACGAAATTTTTGGAATCGAAACTTCAAGCGGCAAGAAAAAACCGGCAGGCTTCATTGGGAAGCCTGCCGGCATCTGATATTTTACGGGTAAATCTTCCGGCCTTTTTCATCGGGAATACCGGTTTTGCGGTAGAAATAGGTGTTCACGACATCGCGCCATTCGATGGCGTCCTGAACCTGCAGGGTAAGCCGTTTTTCCACTTCATCGAAGATTTGCGGGTCAATGCGGCCGCGAAGGGATTCCCAATCCTTTTTCAGTTCCTCCGCCTCATCGGCTCCGCGGAAATGCGAGTCATAGATATACTGAAGCAGAGTCTGGCCGGATTTCAACCGGTAGGAATACGGGACATGGTGGAAGAACAGCAGAAGTTCTTCCGGGCAGGTTTCCAAGTGTTCATACATCTCGGCGTTCGGCTGACGGTACTGAGCCGCGTAGCCGGTGCCGGTAGCAGCGGTGCGGTCGACGCCGATGCCGTGCAGGTCTGCGTAATGGTAAGTGCCCCAGCATGAATATTCGTAGCCATCAACACTCGGGCCGTAGTGCACCTGCGGGTTTACAAACCAACCGATGCCAAGCGGGCAGGTGTAATGCTCATAGACGTCGCGGGAGCGCAGGAGCATGGAGGTAACGGTTTCAACCACCTTGCTGTCCCGACCGAACGTTAAAACCGCCCAGCTTCGGGCGATCTCTTCCGAAGTGCGTGCGGGATCCCAGGCAAGGCGCCCGAACCCGAATAGGTTCGCCTGCGCGAGCGGATTTCCTGTCCATGCGGGGCTGTCGCCGATGTTGGAAACGCCCGCAGCACCGCCGAGGGGGCTGCCAAACAATTTGCCGGAGACAATGTCGGAAACGCGGGAGCCTTTCCCACGGGCGAAGGTATCGAAATCAAGCGCTTCTTTCCACATCGGGACAAGGTAGCAGAGATCAATTTGGTGGCCGGTGTATTCCTGCGTCACCTGAAACTCAATCATCTGGTTGGTCTTTTCCAGTCCGCCGAACAACGGCGTGACCGGCTCCCGAATCTGGAAGTCCATTGGCCCGTTTTTAATCTGCAAAACCACATTCGAGCGGAATTTTCCGTCAAGCGGCATAAAGTTGTCATAAGCTGCGCGAGCGCGGTCGCGGGTGCGGTCGCGCCAGTCCATGCGGCAGTTGTAGACAAAGCAGCGCCAGAGTACAATACCGCCGTGCGGCGCAACTGCGTCCGCCAGCATATTGGCACCGTCGACGTGGTTGCGGCCGTAGGTGTAGGGGCCCGGACGGCCTTCGGAATCCGCTTTTACGACGAAACCGCCGAAATCGGGAATATACGACCAAATAGTGTCTGCCGTTTCACGCCACCAGTTCTGCACGCTCTCTTCCAGCGGGTCGGCGGTAGAAAGGCCGCCCACCGCAATCGGCGCGGCGAAATTTATGCTCAGCATCACGCGAATGCCGTATTCGGAAAACACGGAAGCGATGGCAGCAATCTGCGGAAGATATTCCGGAGTGATGAATTTTGTTTCCGTCTCGTGTACGTTTACGTTGTTGAGCGAAATGTAGTTGATGCCCACAGAAGCGAGCAGGCGGGCATAATCGCGGATTCGCGAAAAGTCTGAAGTGATTTTGCCGTCTTTATAAAAAATGGAATTGCCGGCGTAGCCGCGTTCAATATCTCCGGATGCGTTGTCCCATTGCTGCATGATGCGGATGCGGTTTGGCGTATGACTGAGCATCTCGATTTTATCGGCGGATTTGCCGCATCCGAGCGCAAAAATAAACTCAAACGCGCCGTAAAGCACGGAATTTTCATTGGCGCCGGTGATGTAGATGCGGGTCTCGTCGACGGAGCGGGAGATGCGGAAGGCATCGCAACCGTCGGGGAAGGAATCCTCGTCAACGGCAAGTACAATGCCGCAGGCGCCGTCATCCCGCTCGGTAATGCGCGGAGAAAAGCGAAATGCACCTTTTACGGCGGCAGAAAGCTCTGCAGCCGCGGATTGCAGAACTTTAAAGCCACTCGGCACGAAAATCGTGCGGCAGTAAGGCTCAAGACTTGTGTCGGCAGTATCATGGAACTGTTCGTAGTTTAGCCAGCAGCGATATTGCGGAAGAGAAGAATACATTTCTGCGATGTTCAATACATAGACCTCCAGAATTTTCTGTTTTTATTCGCGTTCCGTGCGGAACGGTGCGGCCGGAAGGCCTTCCCGGTTATAGAAATTCAGTTTTTCGGGACTGTCGCACCAAGCGTAGCGCACGTTCACAGGCACGTTAATTTGGGGACAGGTCAGCACGACCGTGTTGTTTTCGATGTGGGCCTGCGCCGGGAAATAGACGCCGCCGGGACCGGACATCTCAAAGCCGCGGAGAGGTTCTCCGTCACTGGAGACAAGTCCGGAACCGATTTCTTTGAAATGAAGAACAACGGCCTTTCCATTGAATTCCATGTAATCAAAAATCGGCCCGGAAGCAACAAGGTCTTTTTCACCGTAAGCGACCTTGCGGGCGGCAAGCTCCAGCCGTTCCGCTACGGGGCGCTTGAAAACAGGGTGCAGATCGTTCCATTCGCCGACGTCAATGGCAACCGCCATGGCGGTATTCGGCACGGATAGCGCATCAGCTTGCGCTTCGCGGAGTTCCGCCCACCTGTTTTTGGCGCTCGGGTTTTCGCGCTCAAGATAGTTTGGAAGCTGGACGAAAAGGAACGGCAGTTCGGGGTCGCCGAGCGTTTCACGCCAGTAGGCAATCATCCGCCGGAACAGTTCGGCATAGGGAGCCGGGTTCCCGGTGTTCGACTCGCCCTGATACCACAGTACCCCCTTCACTCTGCAGGGAGAAATCGGCGACAACATGGCGTTGAACAAACCAGTGGGAATCTGATGCAAAAAAACATTTTCCGGTAGCATTTCGCTGAGTTTTCCGATATGGCATTTCCATGTTCCCGCAAGGGAGAAGGTGTGGCCGCCGACGCGAAGCTCATAGGGCTTTTCGGTGATAAAACCGGCCTTGTTGCGGAAACTGACAAGGCGCACGGCAATCGTGTTTTTGCCGGCCTTCAGCACACCTTCCGGAACGCTGTACACGCGCGGCGGGTACTGGTACCCCGTTGTGCCTACGTTGATTCCGTTCACATAGGCCGTGTCTGCGTCCACGATGCGGCCGAGCAGAAGTTCCGCGGGCTTTCCGTCGAGTTCTTCGGGAATTTCTACCGTCTTGCGGAACCAGAAGGAACCGTTCTTCTCCGGAAGTCCGCCGTCCGAAAGATACCGAGGCAGTTCAAACGTGGGCCACTCGGAATCGTCGAAGGTTTCCGAATACCACGTATTCGGCTCCTGTAGACCGGGATCGGCTGCATCGAGCGCCTGCTGCCAGTTTTGTTCCCGCTCAAGTTCGCTTTGGATCAGGCCTTCACGGAAAGAATCATCCTGGAACAGGTCGGCAAGACGGAGCTTTGCAGGACGATCGGCGAGGGCCTTGCGGCTCATCCATGCTTCCACATGGGCACCGCCGACGGCCATGGCGATGATGCCGACCGGTACATGGTAGTCCTCAAATAGACGCTCTGCGAAGAAAAGACCAATTGCCGAAAAAGACATCACGTTTTCCGGGTTGAGAGGTTTCCATTCCGATGGAAGGGTATCTTCGCAGGGGCCATTGTACGCAAAATTGATGGGGACATGAAATTCACGAATGTAGGGATTCTCTGCGTGAGCGACCTCGGGGTATGTGCGGCACACGCGGGAAACCGGCAACTCCATATTGGACTGCCCGGAGCAGAGCCAGACATCGCCTATGTAAACATCTGAAAATGAGACCGTTTCGCTTCCCTCAATTTTCATGGGGAACGGTCCGCCTGCTTCCTGTTTTCCGAGCGAGACGAACCATTTACCGTGCGAATCTGCCTTCCCGCTGAAAAGATGACCGCGGAAATGCACCTGAACACTCTGGCCGGGTTTATCCCAACCCCAAACCACAGCGTTGGAATCGCGTTGAAGAACCATTCCGTCACAAATAATTGCCGGGAGGCGAAACTTTCCGGCTGAGAATGTATCGTTTGCCATATCGTTTTCCTCCAAAAGATGCTCCAGCAAGATTATATGCCAAAACTGACTGAGCGCTGCGGTATCCGCACCAGTGTACGGTTATTATCGGCAAGATTTTCTTCCGTAACAAAGTAATCTGGGTAAAGTTTCAGAAGCTGTTCCGTTTCCTGCTTGACTTTCCCGAGATGATGCTCCAATGCGTCGCACATGGCATCTTTGTCGTGCTTTTGTGCCGCCTGCAGAATTGCTTCATGTTCCACTACAATGTTTTGACTGATTCCTTCCAAGCGTGTGGAAAGAATGCGGAAGCGGTTGTAGTGAGAAACCACGTCGCAGATTGTCTCCCAGCTGAGTAACTGACCGGCTGTTTCAAAAATCAGCCGGTGAAATTCGTTGTCAACGGCAAAAGCGCTCCGGTAATCATCGGCGCGGGTGTTGCGCAGGGCGGAAATCAGATCTTCCATGCGCGACAGGACTTCGCTGTTGCAGTTTTGCAGAAACGGTTCCACGGCACTCAGCTCCAGCGATCTGCGCAGAAAGCGCTCCTGTGCGATGCGCTCAAGACTAATGCGTGAAATAACGGTTCCAGACTGAGGGTAAATGTCAACCAACCCTTTTTTCTGCAGACGGATGACCGCTTCACGAACCGGAGTGCGGCTGACTCCAAAGGCGCTTGCCAGCTTCTGCACACTGACCGTGAGCCCCGGCTCCAGGGTGAGATTCATGATTTCATTGTTCAATCGGCGGTAAACCTCATCATTCAGTTTGGCATCCCGCATAAAGAACCTGCCTCCTTCATGTTGCTTTCGGGTCGGCGTGAGCGCTTTTCCCGAAACCCATTTACATACTGCAAAATTGGTGGAAACTTTTGCAGAGTTTCCTTATAAAGTAGATGGAATCATACTGAGACAATTCACACCGCAGGCAATCTGCCGGAGCGGGTTATCCGAGATGATTTTATACTAACATGTTAACATAGGGGCGTCAACTTGTCAAATTATGTAATGTTTTCGTGAAAATTTTGATACATTTTAATGCAAAACAGCTGGGTAGTTCTACCCAGCTGTTGAAATTTTATTTTCGGATTTACGCAAGAATCAGTCCGACGGGGCAGTGATCGCTGCCGGTGATGTCGGAAAAAATCAGGCTGTCCTGCACGTGCTCTGAAAGGCGGTTGGAGACGAGAAAATAGTCGATGCGCCATCCGGCGTTATGGGCACGCGCATGAAAAAGGTAGGACCACCACGTGTAGGCACCTGTCTTTTCGGGATAGAGAAGGCGAAAGGTGTCGACAAATCCGGTATCCAGAAGCTGCTCGATTTTCTGCTGTTCTTCGTTGGTAAAGCCGGCGTTCCCTACGTTTTGCTTCGGGTTTTTCAGGTCAATTTCGCTGCGGGCGACGTTCATGTCGCCGCAAATCACCACAGGCTTGCGATGGTCCAAAGCAGTTACATATTCGCGGAACGCATCGTCCCACGACATACGGTATTGCAGGCGTGTCAGCTCTCTCTGGGAGTTTGGCGTATAGACGTTCACCAGAAAGAACGAATTGAATTCCAGCGTGATAACGCGGCCTTCTCCGGAAAACTCCGCAGGGCCGAGGTCATAACGGACGGAAAGAGGCTCTATGCGTGTAAAAACAGCGGTTCCGGAATAGCCCTTCTTTTCGGCGCTGTTCCAGAAAGATTGGTATCCGTCAAAAGAAATATCTGCCTGTTCAGGGTGCATCTTTGTCTCCTGAATGCAGAAAATATCTGCTTCGCTTGCGTTAAAAAAGTCGGCGAAGCCTTTGTTCATGCAGGCGCGAAGGCCGTTTACATTCCATGAAATCAGTTTCATTTTGTTCTCCTCTCGGGCAGGTATCAGTCCAGCCGCCTGCCTTGCGTATATCTTACCATATTCGAGCAAAATCTGCACGATTTGCAGCCGGTCGGAAAAGCATGCCAAAAACCCAGTTTGTCGCATAAAAAAGCACCTTCAAACCGTTTTTGGTTTGAAGGCGCTGGATGTTTGAAATAAGCCCCGCCTGGCCGTAAAGTGTCAAATAACCTGCCTACGACAAAGCAGGTGGGTGCCCGCCCAACGGCTTCGTACTCCCTTCGTCCGGCAAAAGCCGGGAGGTCTGAGGTCCACCGCCGGAGCTAAGCTCCCGATGATAGTTTGTAGGGTTATTGATACACTAGTCCGCGCACCAGGCAGGAAGAAAACGGATTAATTTTCCTCGCTGCCGTCGTTGCTTTCGTCATCTTCTTCGTCGTCGCCGAAAAATTCTTCAAAACGAGCCTCAAACTGTTTGGCGAGTTTCTCCAGCAGCTCTTCATCTTCCACTTCGGCAAGCTGCTGCTCTCCGTCTTCCTCGATTGCTTCAAAAATATAGTAGGAGCCCCGTGATTCGACTTCCTTCTGCGGATCGTCATAAGTTGGAAGGAGTGCATAGAAGCACCCGTCCTCGTTGTCAATCACATCGAGAATTTCAAATTCATGCTCTTTGCCCTCGTCATCGACCAGAGTGAGCAGATCCGCTCCGAAATCATCATACATTGGGCTAATTCTCCTTAATCATTAGTGTGGGTAACACTTGGAACGGTATTATTGTATCGTGCCGACAGGATAAAGTCAACAGGAAATTTGTCATGTATAAGTTGTACTAGATTTTTCTTTTTTTATGAAAAATTCTATTGACATTTCCGGAAATTTGGTTTATACTTAAGCCAGAAAAGAGAAAAGGGACGATTTGAGAAGAGGGTGCGGGCCCAGCCCAAAGATGATGGTAAGGTCTCCCCTGAACCGTATGGGCGGGCGGTGTGACGCACCGGCGAGAATCCAACTTTTCGCAGGAGGGAGTGAGTCCAATGGGCACTGAAGAATCATCACAGTTCGCAGCTGGTCTGTTGGACTGTGATTTCACTCATCTGAACGGAAAGGAATGAGTCCAAAACAGAACGCTCCTGTAATTTCCTGAATTTTGAAATAAAGGAGACAGTGAAATCCGTTGCAGATCACCAATTTGAGAAAAGCAATTCTGAGGAATTCAGTATGAGCATCCCACAAAGCTAAACCGCGCTTCGGTTTGAAGCAAAGCGGGAAAACCGCCAAGAAAAAGCGGCAGAGACGGGGTTGCCAACGTGGAAGATTCCTTTGATTACAGCTTGATATGGTGATACCAATGTTTTCGTAATTGCGATTTATTTGGTTCTGCGAAAATAGTTTCCGCAGGATGAAAACCAATAAAACTAGGGCGGCTCCGGCGAACGCTGGAGCCTCTTCTTGTTTCCGAATATTCGGCGCAGTGGATGCTTACCGAATGCTCCGTCAAAAAAGCCTCGGCAATTGCCGAGGCTTCCTTCTTTTTTATAAGGTTAATGCTCCGCCGCTGCCGCAGAGGTGGAGGCAGACTGGGAAGACGTGGACGATTCCGGCTCAGAAGAAGCGAGCGTTGCCTTGTCGCGGCCGGTTGCGCCAACACCCAAAACGGCGTTTTTATAAATCGAGATTTCAACACGGCGGTTCTTTGAACGCCCTTCTTCGGTGCTGTTTGTTGCAATGGGGTCAAAGTGCGCATACCCCTGAATCGAGAGCTTGTGCTGGTCAAGCCCGTTGCTTACCAGCTCGTTCAGCACCGTAACGGCGCGCTGTGTGGAAAGTTCCCAAGAAAGCTTGTCGCTGTTCTTCGGGTCGACGACAACATCCGCCGTATGTCCGCTGATTGTGATGTGGTCAACACGGTCGTAGACCTTTGCGAGCGCCGAGCTTATCTCTTTTATAATTGGTTTGCTGCTTTCCAGCATGGTTGCGCTGTTTGGTTTGAAAAGGACGACATCTTTTAGGTGAATCTGGACGAGCTCGCCGGTGTCTTTTACTTCAATTTCATTTTCAAGGCCATTGGCTTTGATGTAATTCTGCAGGATAACGTAAATTTCCGTAAGTGCGTTGTTCTCAGCGGTTCCGACGCCTCCGAATCCGGTACTGCTGGTGGAAGAAGTCGTCGTAACGCCGGGAATGTAGTAAAATGCGTTTCCAGTTCCGCTGCCTGTTCCGCTGCCGGTACCCATCCCTGTCCCTGTGCCAAAGGCGGTGTGGAAATTCGCAGCTAACTTCCTGTACTTTTCCGCATCAACATTGCTGATGGAGTACATCATGATGAAAAGTGCCAGCAGAAGGGTGATCATATCGGAGTAGGTTAAAAACCACCTGTTGCCATTGGTAGGTTCATCCTTCGGCGCATGTTTCTTTTTCATTCTTTCAATCACTTCCGGTCAGTTTTCAATTCCTGCCTTATACTTGTCTTCACAATTCGGGAAGGCGTGGTAATACAGTGCGAGTTTGTTTTCAATGTTACGCGAACTTTCGCCGCTTGCCAGCATGCACATACCGTCCACAATCATATCGCGGAAGACGAGCTGACGTTTCAGGCAGGTTTTCAGGTGGTTGGCGGCCGGGAGGTAAACGACATTAGCAAAGAAAATACCGTACAAAGTAGCAATGAACGCAGAGGCGATGCCGGTTGTCAATGCTGCGGTGGAAGCGTTGACATCTATGGTCGAAAGCACCTGCACAAGGCCAACGACCGTACCGATGATGCCAAGGGTTGGCGAATAGCCGCCCGCTTCGACGAAAATGTCGATTTCAAGCTGCTTTTTCTGTGTGTAGCTTGCAATATCTGCCTGGAGTGTTTCCTGCATGGTTTCGGTGTTCTTAATATCGGTTGCCAGAATCATGGCTTCTTTCAGCATAAGGTAGTTTTCATGGTTCAGGTCAGAATCGTTCAGTCTGGACTGCAGCTGAAGAAGTCCTTGTGAACGGCAGAGGTCGGCAAGGTCGCAGATTTTTTTAATCAAGGCCTCAGGGTCAGGCTTGTTTTTGGGATTGTAGCTCGCAAACAGAGATTTTACCGCATTTCCTACATCGACCAGACCGAAGGATGTGATAACGACACCGATGGTGCCGACGACAACAACGAGAAACGGCGAAAGTCGAATCAGTGCATTGACTTCACCGCCATCTAACAAATAACCTGCAATGATGCCACCGATGGAAACAAGAAGACCGACTATTGTTGAAATATCCATTTGAAAAAAATCCCTCCCAGCCAAGTTGAACGCATGAAATGACACGAAATCAAACGAAAAAGAGAGGCTTGTGTCAGAATTTATCACTTTAAGGCAATAGTTTTATCATACTGAGGACAGTATGTAGAAATCAAGACGCAGCCGAATTTTCATTCGTGTCAAAGCATTTTTCGATAAATCACATTTAATTTATCGGCAGATTTTCCATAATCCTTAATGCTTTCGGCAAATTTAGCAGGAAAACAACAAATTTCGCCATTCCCATTTTGGAACGAATGGCGCATATTTGTCAACACTGGGGCATATTCCCTGCACGAAAATCATACAGATTTGGGTGAAGGAATTCGGCGGGGGTGGAGCAGTTGAGAGTACTAAGAATCGGTTCCGAAGGGAATGATGTGGCGGAAGTACAGTCCATTTTAAAACGCATTGGCATTGACCCCGGTGCGGTGGACGGCAAGTTCGGCACGCAGACGCAGAAAGCCGTACAGGAGTTTCAGAGGAGATTTGGGCTGGTACCGGACGGAATCATCGGGCCGATGACATGGAGAATCCTCGGAAGATATCTGCTCGGCTATGACATCTATACAGTCCAGAGGGGCGATACCTTCTACAGCATTGCGAGCAGGTTCGGCTCAGACCCCGCGCTTCTGCAGGCGGCAAACCCCGGTGTGCTTCCGGAAAATCTCATGCCCGGCATGCGGCTGAACGTCCCTTATTCATACGATGTTATTGCACAGGATGTCCCGTATTCCTATGATATTCTCAGCCGGAACGTTCAAGGACTGAAAGGACGCTATCCGTTCCTGCGCGTCGCCACCATCGGCGCGAGCGTCTTGGGGAGAACGCTTTATGTGCTGCGCCTTGGTATCGGGGAGCGTCAGGTCTCTTACAATGCCGCCCACCATGCGCTGGAGTGGATTACTTCGCCGGTGCTGATGAAATTTGCGGAGGAATACCTGAAAGCCTACGCCCTTCGGAGGCAGCTTGGAGGGTATGACGTACGCGAACTGTGGAATGAGTGCACCATTTGGATTATACCCATGGTCAACCCGGACGGCGTCGACCTTGTTATCAACGGCCTTTCTCCTTCTAACCCGTACCGCGACCGTTTGATCCGCTGGAACGGCGGAAGCATGAATTTCTCCAATGATTGGCAGGCAAATATCCGCGGCGTAGACCTCAACCACAACTACAACGCCGGGTGGATGGAATCGAAGCAGGCAGAAGCGGAACTTGGCATCACCGGCCCGGGGCCGACGCGCTATTCGGGGCCATACCCTGTTTCCGAACCCGAGACGCGCGCAATGGTTTCCTTTACCAGAAGCCACGACCTGCGCCTTGTGATGGCCTACCATGCGCAGGGCCGCGTCATCTATTGGAATTTCCAGAACCTTGCGCCCGCCGAGGCAAGAACAATCGGCGAGAGCCTGTCGCGCATCAGCGGGTATGCGCTGGATGAGGCGACGGGCGTTGCGTCCTATGCAGGCTACAAGGATTGGTTCATTCAGGATTTCCGGCGCCCAGGCTATACAATCGAAGTCGGCGAAGGGAAGAATCCGCTGCCAATTTCCCAGTTTCCGCAGATTTATGCCGAGAATCAGGGAATGCTTCTCTACGCCGCCACCGTTTGAGCAGACTGGAAGATACCTTACAGGAAACAATAAAGACCCGACGGAAAGGAGGTTTTCCTTCCGCCGGGCCTTTTTTGCTGCCCGTGCGAGTTACAGATTTGAAACTGTTCTTTTGAAGTTAACAATGCTATAATGACTGTGTATATAGAAAGGCCCGGTGCGGGGAAAGGAAGAGGATTGACATGAAGCGAAAAGCAGCACTTTTGGCAATTGTCGTTGCCTTGGCTACGATGCTTTCCGGCTGTTCTTTTGCCGGCCTCGATGCCGGTGCGCTGATGCATGCCCCGAAACCGACCGGCGCCAATGAGGCGGACATTCAAAATCTTCTGGACAAAACTGCGGGCGGCGATTACACCCTGAAGTACCCGGCGGCTGGAGACAACCGCTCTGCCATTCTCGAGCATCCTGTGGGGGCGGCAGATTCCGACGCGGCAGTCGCGTTTTACCAGAAAGATGACGAGCCTACCGTCATTAACGTTGTGTTCATGCAAAAAACCGAAGGCGAATGGAAAATTGTCGGCAGCTTCCACAATCAGGCCTCTGAGGTGGAACGCGTCTGCTTCGGTGATTTGGACGGCGACGGACGGGACGAAACAATTGTCGGCTGGGGAAACAGCCTTAACAACAACAGCACAATCTTTGTTTACTATTATCAGAACGGCAGAATGAACGAGCTAAAACTGAACCAGAACTACTCCGAAATGGAGGTTATGGATTTTGTCGGCGACGGGCGCTGCGAGATTTTCACCGCTTGTGTTACGGTCGGCGCACAGCCTGCGGTGGCGCGCCTTATCCGTGTTACCGACGGCAACATAGAGGTGCTCGGCACTGCGCCGTTGGATTCCGGCGTAACGCGCTATGCTTCGGTAAAGACCGGCCTACTCGATGAAAACCAGAACGGCGTTGTTCTGGATGGCATCAAAGCCTCAAACACCATGGAGACAGAAGTGATTTACTGGGACAAGAAACAAAAGATGCTGGTCGCCCCATTTTATGACATAATCACCAAGACGGCAAAGAGTACCACGCGCAATACCTCCGTTGTTTCCAGAGATGTGAACAACGATAAAATCATAGAGATTCCGTTTGTTACCCTGATGCCGGGCTACACCACTTCAACAACGGATGGGGCGGATTTTATGACAACCTGGCACCGGTATGACACAGAGAACAATACGTTCGTGCGCGTGATGAGTATGGTAATCAACGAGACAGACGGCTACTCGTTTTCCATACCGGATATGTGGCGCGGCAAGGTGACGACGAAGCTTGATCCGTCAACGCGTTCATTTTCGTTTTACAAGTGGAACGCTGCGGGAAACGGGACCGGAGGCACGATTGGAAATGAGCTGCTAAGGATCCGTGCATTCTCCAAAAAGGAATGGAGCAGTATCGGCGAGAAGTCCGGATATTTTTCCTTGTATTCCACGGGAAGTTTGGTTTATGCGGCGCGGAACATTCAGCCGGACGATGAGCTTTCCCTGACGAAAGCAGAAGTAGAGGAAGCATTTCAACCGATTTGGCAAGATTGAGCAAATGGAGGGGGAACACTTGAAAACAATCCTGGTTGCAGAGGATGAACAGACCATCCGAGAATTTGTTGTCATCAATTTGAAGCGCGCAGGGTATGAGACGCTTGAGGCGAGTAACGGCGACGAGGCACTGGAAATCTACGACCGCGAGGGCGATAAAATCGACATTGCGGTGCTAGACATTATGATGCCCGGCCAGAACGACGGCCTTGCCGTATGCAAAGAGCTTCGGCGCCGCAGCAACTCCATCGGCATTATCATGCTCACAGCAAAAACACAAGAGATGGATAAAGTCGGCGGCTTGATGATGGGTGCCGACGACTATGTGACAAAGCCGTTCAGCCCGAGTGAGCTGGTGGCGCGCGTAGACGCCGTTTACCGCCGTGTTGCGCTCGAACAGATGCGCACCCAAAACAATTTCCGCGAGGAAATTCGTTCCGGCGATTTTGTGTTGAATCTTCGCAACCGTACGCTCCTTAAGAACGGCCAGCCTGTGGAACTGACGCAGGTGGAGTTTCAGATTATGGAGTATTTCTTCTCTTCCCCGGGAACTGCGCTTGACCGCACCGATATTCTCCGCCATGTGTGGGGAGAATCCTACTGCGGGGAAGAAAAAATCGTAGATGTGAATATCCGCCGCCTGCGCATGAAGGTGGAGGACGATCCGTCCAGCCCAAAGCACATCGTCACCGTGTGGGGACTCGGCTACAAGTGGGAAAGCTGAGCTTTCCGACGCCTGCGCTTGAAGCATAGAGAAAGGAGGAAACCGCGGTATGGAAACCAAGAACAACGGAGCGGCGAAAACGAGTATTGCCCGCCGGTGGATTACGAACAGCGTGGGAATTCTGCTGCTGATTATCATTATTTTGGTTGCCGCGCTTTCCTTCGCTGTGCAAGGCTATGTTTACAACGGTATTCAGTCTGCGCTCAACGGCCGTTCCGATGAACTGACCAATGTTTTTTCCAGCTTCGGAAGGAAATCCGAGCTGGAGTTTATCACCGCTGCGCGCAGTTATGTTGAAAATTTCCCAAACAAAGAGAGCATGGAACTTATGGTCATCAGCCCGAGCGGGAAAGTTATTGCGACTTCCATCGGCTTTACGCCTGACCAGAACGAGGATATTCCCGATTATCGCGAAGCGCTGCAGAGCGTGAATGACTACGGCTCATGGACAGGAACACTCAAAAGCGGAGAACGCGTCATGGCGGTGACGCGGGTAATCCGCAATGAACTCGGGTCGCCCGTAGGAGCCATCCGTTATGTGGTGTCGCTCACGGAAGCCGACCGGCAGATTTTCACCATTGTTGGCGCACTGATGCTTTCGGGCGCCATTGTGCTTCTCTTTGTGTTCGTTTCCAGCCATTATTTCATCCGTTCCATTCTCACGCCGATTCGCCAGATCGGTGCCACGGCAAAGCTGATTGCGCAGGGCGATTTTAAGACCCGCGTTGTGAAAACAACCAACGACGAGCTCGGCGATTTGTGCGACACCATCAACAACATGGCGGAGGAACTCGGGCAGAACGAGAAAATGAAGAACGATTTCATCTCCTCGGTTTCGCATGAGCTGCGTACGCCGTTGACCGCCATCAAGGGCTGGGCGGAAACAATTCAGTCCGGGGAGACTGACCCCGCTACCTTTCAGCGCGGTATGGGTATCATTGTAAGCGAGACAGAACGCCTTTCCGGCATTGTGGAGGAACTGCTTGACTTTTCCCGTATGCAGAGCGGCCGCATGACGCTGACGATGGACCGCATCGACCTTCTTGCCGAACTTGGGGCCGCAGTCTATATGTTCAGCGAGCGTGCGCGCAACGAAGGAAAATTCCTTGTGTATGACGAACCCGCCATGCTGCCTCCCGTGCTCGGCGACATCAACCGTCTGCGGCAGGTGTTTGTGAACGTGCTTGACAACGCCCTGAAATACACGCAGTCGGGCGGCACCATCAATGTGGACGCCGCGGAAGAGGACGGCTTCATCCGCGTGACCATCGCTGACGACGGCTGCGGAATTCCGACGGAACATCTGCCGAATGTGAAGAAGAAATTCTACAAGGCAAACCAGACAGTGCGAGGCTCCGGCATTGGCCTTGCCCTTGCAGATGAAATTATGACGCTGCATTCCGGCAGCTTGGAAATTGACAGCCACGAAAATGTGGGAACGGTTGTAACCATCCGAATCCCGACGTTCAAAAAACTGGAAGACAATGTGCAGGAAAAGGCTGAACAGAAAGAAAGGAACTCCGAATGAGCAGGGAGAAGACAAAATACATTACGTCAATCGGCGGGCAGGCGCTTGTTGAAGGCATCATGATGCGCGGCCCGAAAAAAACGGAGATTGCCGTGCGCTTGCCGGACGGAAGCATTTCCGTGGAGGAAATGAACATCAATAGCCTTCAGCAAAAAAATAAGCTGTGGCGCCTTCCCGTTTTACGGGGCGTCGCCGCGTTTGTCGATTCGCTTTCCATCGGCTACAAGGCGCTTGCGCTTTCTACGGAAAAAAGCACTCCGGAGGGCGAAGAGGAAGAAGAATCAAAGTTTGACCGCTGGATTGAAGAAAAATTCGGCGATAAGACCATGAGTGTCCTTTCCGCGGTGGGTGCTGTCCTCGGAGTTGTGCTGGCGATTGCACTGTTCTTTGTCCTGCCGACATGGATTTTCAACCTGATTCAGAACGCTGCCGGCCCGTCAATTTCGGGCTGGCGTTCACCCATCGAGGGCCTGATGCGCATTGCGATTTTCCTCGGATACATTGCTCTATGTGCCGCGATTCCCGATGTGCGCCGCGTGTTCCAATATCACGGAGCGGAGCATAAGACCATCTTTTGCTATGAAAACAACGAGGAGCTTACGGTCGAAAACGTGCGCAAACACCAGCGCTTTCACCCGCGCTGCGGCACGAGCTTCCTCGTGCTGATGCTCCTTATCGGCATTATCATCGGCTTTTTCATTCCGTTCACGTCGCCACTGCTTCGCACGTTTGCCAAGCTGCTCTGCATTCCCGTTGTGATGGGCGTCGGATACGAATTGATTCGTTACTGCGGAAGGAACGACAACACGCTTACGCACATTATTTCCGCGCCCGGCCTTTGGATGCAGCGCATTACCACAAAGGAGCCGGACGACAGCATGATTGAGGTTGCCATTGCCGCCATGCGGGAAGTTATTCCCGAGGACGGAAGCGACCGCGCCGTCGTTCCGGAAGACGCGGCATGAATATCGGGGAGGTTTACCGCGAGGGGAAGCGCCTCCTCGTGCAGGCGGGCTGCGATTCCCCGGATTTTGACGCGGGCTGTTTATTTGAAAAGGTATTCGGGTTTGACCGCCAGCAGCGGATTCTGCAGTCCTACGCCGAGGCGGATGCAGAGAAAGCGGAGCGGTATCTTGCGCTTGCGCGCGAACGGGCGGGCGGAAGGCCGCTGCAGTATATTCTGGGCGAATGGCCGTTCCTCGGCATGATGCTCGAAGTGGGGGAGGGT
Source organism: Thermocaproicibacter melissae (assembly GCF_024498295.1). NCBI lineage: Bacteria > Bacillati > Bacillota > Clostridia > Eubacteriales > Oscillospiraceae > Thermocaproicibacter > Thermocaproicibacter melissae. Next base: position 1,499,430 of record NZ_CP101827.1, on the reverse strand, counting down.
GTTCTGGTCCCCCGGGAGGAAACGGAACTGCTGGTGCGAACCGCAGCGGAGATGCTGAAGGAAAGAGAAAACCCGCAGATTGCGGATTTGTGCGCGGGAACGGGAGCCGTCGCGCTCGGCCTAGCATCGCTGTTGCCCGACGCGCGCGTGAAGGCCGTGGAGAAATTCCCGGCTGCCATGCGTTTTCTGCGGCGTAACATTAAAAAAACGGGCCTTTCCCGTGTGGAAGCCGTTTTGCTGGATGTGCTCGACGCCGCCTCGACGGAAGGGTTTCCCGCACTCGACGCGGTGGTTTCCAACCCGCCGTATGTGCGCCGGGAAGAAATTCCCACGCTTCAGCGTGAAGTGCAGCGCGAGCCGCACGAAGCCCTTGACGGCGGAGAGGACGGGCTCGTGTTTTACCGCGCCATTGCGGAAATCTGGCTGCCGAAGCTCAAACCGGGCGGTGTAGCTGCCGTGGAAATCGGTGAGGGACAAGCCGAGGATGTGGCAAAACTGTTCGCCGGGACATTGGAGAAAATTCATGTGTTTCGCGACCTTAACGGAATCGAGCGGGTGGTTTCAGGCATGCGGCGTGCCTGAAACCTTTTTCGCCTGCCCGCAGGTTGTAAATTTATCGTGAGAATGCGGAAAGGCCCATTCGGCGGGGGTTACGCCGCCTTGCTTTTCACGCGAAAATAACATATAATAAGCTAAACTTTGTTCGAGGGTAGCGACGGGAGGAAGCAATATGTCGGAAAAAGGCGCGGCAAGCAAAAAGCTTACCAAAACGGTTACGGAAGTTTCAAATGCCGATGAAAAGAAAATCGCGCTGGAAACAGCACTGGCGCGAATTGAAAAGCAGTTCGGAAAGGGAGCTGTCATGCGTCTGGGGCAGAACCAGGCCATGCAGGTGGAGGCAATTTCCACAGGTTCCCTGGGACTTGACCTTGCGCTCGGAATCGGCGGACTTCCCCGCGGACGCATCGTCGAAATATACGGACCGGAAAGCTCCGGCAAAACGACTCTGGCGCTGCACTGCGTGGCAGAAGCACAGAAAACCGGCGGCAATGCCGCGTTCATCGACGTGGAGCACGCCCTTGACCCGGTTTATGCCTCTGCCCTTGGGGTAGATGTGGATTCCCTCCTCGTTTCTCAGCCGGATACCGGCGAACAGGCATTGGAAATCACCGAAGCGCTCGTTCGTTCGGGCGCAATCGATATCATCGTCATCGACTCCGTGGCGGCGCTCGTTCCGCGCGCGGAAATCGAGGGCGAAATGGGCGACAACGCCGTCGGCCTGCAGGCGAGGCTGATGTCGCAGGCACTTCGCAAACTGGCAGGTGCCATCTCAAAATCCAACTGCGTGGCAATTTTCATCAACCAGCTGCGTGAAAAAATCGGCGTAATCTACGGCAGCCCCGAAGTGACAACGGGCGGCCGCGCGTTGAAGTTCTACGCCTCCGTGCGCCTTGACGTGCGCAAGGGCGAGGCCATTAAGGTCGGCAACGACCAAGTTGGAGCCCGCACACGTGTGCGTGTCGTGAAGAATAAGATTGCTCCGCCGTTCCGCACCGCAGAGTTTGACATGATGTATGGCCATGGGATTTCGCACACCGGCGAGGTGCTTGACCTCGGTGTGGCACTTGATATCATCCAGAAGGGTGGCTCATGGTTCTCGTACAAGGAGACCCGTCTCGGGCAGGGTCGTGAGAATGCGAAGGCCTTCCTCGATGAGCATCCGGAAATCCGGGACGAAATCGAGGCGGAAATCCGCAAGGATGAAAACGCTTCTAAGCTCTTTACCAAAGTTCCCGGAAATACTGCGAAAACCGCCTCAAGCGGCGTAAAACCCGTGAGCGTGAAAGAGACTGCGCCGGTTGTGGAGGACGATTCCCGCTACGGCGCGGATATTGACATTGAGGTTGACGACACATGATGCTCACCGCCGTCGAGCCGCGGCGAAAGGGCCTTGTGGCGCTTTACATCGACGGTGAAAAAGCGGTTGACCTCGACGCCGAGGTCTATTTGAAGTCCGGCTTAAAGCCGGGGGACGAGCTCGACGACGAGCAGCTCCGAAACTTGATTGCCGCAAGCGATGCCCGCCGCGCGGAACAGAAGGCGATGTATCTGCTCGGTTTTCGTGCGCACTCCGAAAAGGAGCTTGCCCGGAAACTGAGCCGTACGGTTCCGCGGGAGGCTGCGGAGAAAGTCGCTGCCCGCATGGCGGAACTGGGCCTTGTGAACGACGAGGAGTATGCCCGCACGCTCGCTAGGGAGCTTTTTGCACGGAAACACTATGCTGCCGGGCGTGTGCGCATGGAACTGATGCGCCGCGGAATCCCGCCTGAACTTGCACAGGAAGCCGTGGAAGAAGCGCGGACCGACCCGCAGGAAGCAATCCGCGAGTTGGTCGAGAGAAAATACGAAAGGTACCTCGGTGATGAAAAGGGCCGCCGAAAAACGGTAGCTGCCCTACAGCGCCTTGGGTATCAATGGGACGATATTCGCTGCGTCCTGAATGAATTTACAGCTAGTAATGAGGATGAATAAATGGCAAATTCAGTAGGATTGGTCAATCTCGGTTGCGCCAAAAATCAGGTGGACGGCGAGATTATGCTTGGAGCCCTGCAACGTGCAGGCTATGAGATAAAGGACGACGCGGCACTTGCCGATGTGGCGATTGTCAACACCTGCGGCTTTATCACCGCGGCGAAAGAGGAAGCCATCGAGGAAATTTTGGAGCTGGCGCGCCTCAAAAAAGAAGGAAGAATCAAGGCAATCGTCGTGACAGGCTGCCTTGCGGAGCGCTACCGAGAAGAGGTCCGCAAAGAGATTCCGGAAGCAGACGCCGTTGTGGGCATTGGCGCAAACGGGGATATTGTCTCGATCGTGCGCGAGGTGCTCGAAGGCAAAACCAATGAGGTGTTTCCGGAAAAGACGCTTCTCCCGCTCTGCGGCGAGCGCCTTCTCCTGACGCCGAGTTGGTCTGCTTACCTGAAAATCGCGGAAGGGTGCAGCAACCGCTGCTCTTACTGCGCGATTCCGATGATTCGCGGGAAATATCGTTCGCGTACGCTGGAAGATGTGGAAGCGGAAGCCCGCCGTCTTGCGGAGAACGGGGCGAAGGAACTGATTCTGATTGCGCAGGACACCACGCGCTACGGCATGGATCTTTACGGGAAGCCAATGTTGGCGGAACTTCTGCGCCGTCTTGCGAAGATTGACGGCGTCGAGTGGCTGCGTGTGCTTTACGCTTACCCGGACACGGTGACCGACGAACTTCTCCAGACCATTGCGGAGGAGAAGAAAGTTGTGAAATACATCGACCTGCCGATTCAGCACTGCAATGACGAGATTCTGCGCTCCATGCGCCGCAGGGGAACCCGTGCGGAACTGACCGCACTGATTCAGAAGATGCGCGCGATGGTGCCGAACCTCGTGCTTCGCACAACGCTGATTGCCGGGTACCCCGGTGAAACGGAGGAGCAATTTGACGAGCTTTGCACTTTCGTGCGGGAAATGCGCTTTGAGCGCCTCGGCTGCTTTGCCTACTCGCAGGAGGAAGGCACGGTGGCGGCAGAACTTCCAAACCAGATTGAGGAAGACGAGAAGCAGCGCCGCGCGGGAATGATTATGGAAATTCAGATGAACCTCATGCAGGATATGGGAGAAAACATGAAAGGTCGTGTACTCCGCGTCCTCACAGAGGGATTTGACCGTTATGCTGATTGCTGGTTTGGGCGGTCCTATATGGATGCGCCGGACGTCGACGGGAAAATTTATTTCCGTGCGACCGGGAAAAAACCGGTGCCCGGCCATTTTGTCCGGGTAAAAATCACCGACTGCATTGACGGAGACCTGACCGGCGAAATTACGGAAGAGGAGGAAACGGAATGAATCTTCCGAATAAACTCACGGTGTTGCGCGTAGTTTTGGTGCCGGTGTTTGCGGTCTTAGTACTGTATTCCTTTTTGCCGTATCACACCGTTTGGGCCTTGGTAGTTTTCCTCGCGGCTTCGCTGACCGACCATTATGACGGCAAGATTGCACGCGAGCGGAACCTCGTGACTAATTTCGGAAAATTCCTTGATCCGTTAGCGGACAAGCTCCTTGTGATTACGGCGCTTGTCTGTTTCCTGCAGCTTGACCTTGCCGATGTCTGGTGCGTGCTGATTATCATTGCGCGTGAACTGCTTGTAACCTCGATTCGCCTGCTTGCTTTGGATGCGGGCGGAATCGTAATTCCCGCAAACAAATGGGGAAAAGCGAAGACCGTGAGCCAAATGGCCGCGATTCTGTTCATCCTTACTTACAGAAGCGTAAAGGAACTGATGGCCTTTACGGGAAGCGTTCTGCCGGTTGAAATTGTGGGCACGGCGCTCCTTTGGATTGCAGCGGCGCTGACGGTTGTTTCAGGAGTAATTTATATGAAGCAGAATATGCACCTGATTCTCGCTGAAAAATAAGAGACAGGTGTTTACAGAATTTTGGAATTGTACTATACTTGGTAGAAGAATTTTCGGGTAACAGGCGGCAGGGGCCGCGAATATGCTGTTATGAGGAAAACGTGTTGACCGGAAGAAGTAACCGCCATGGAAGGCAACAGAGAAAAAGCGTCATCGGCTGAAAGCGCTTTTTGTCGGACGGGCGGCGAAATGCATCCGCGAGCGGGCGGGGGGAACTTGCAGTATCTCCGCACGGGTGGCCTCGTTATTGGCTGTTATGAGTGATAAAACGGAGTGGAACCGCGGACTTTTACCGCCTCCGTCCCCCAAAAAGGGGACGGAGGCGTTTTTTCTGTGTTCCGGAATTTCATAAGGTTCTTGAAGTTCCGGCAAGAGACCTTTAGGAGGGATGATATGTTCGACCAGCTGAAGCAGGAACTGGATTCCATTATAGAACGTGACCCTGCGGCACGTTCCAGATGGGAAGTCTTTTTCCTGTACTCGGGGTTTAAGGCGGTGCGTTCTTACCGCATTGCGCATTGGTTTTACGAACATGGGCATAAATTTATTGCTAGGTATATTTCGCAGCGTGCACGGCATAAAACAGGAATTGAGATTCACCCCGGTGCAAAAATCGGAAAGGGATTGTTCATCGACCACGGCATGGGCGTCGTTATCGGCGAAACGGCAGAAATCGGTGACTACTGCACGCTTTACCAAGGCGTAACGCTCGGCGGCACCGGCAAAGACCACGGCAAGCGCCACCCCACGCTCGGCAACAATGTGCTTGTGGGCGCGGGCGCGAAGATCCTTGGACCGTTCCGCGTCGGCGACAATGCCCGCATTGCGGCGGGAGCCGTGGTGCTCAACGAAGTCCCGGACAATGCCACGGCGGTGGGTGTTCCGGCGCGCGTTGTGCGCGTGAGCGGCGTTCGCCCTGCAAACCTCGACCAGATTCATTACAGCGACCCGGTTTCGCAGCAGCTTTGCTACTTGGGCTGTGAAATCGAACGCCTTCAGAAAAAGCTTGACGCGCTTTCAGCCCAAGCGGAGAAGAAATCTGCAGAATGAAAATCCCGATTCAAAAAACAGGAGGCAGAAAAACATGAAAATTTACAATACTCTGACCCGCCAAAAAGAAGAATTCGTTCCCCTCGTGCCGGGCGAAGCACATATTTACGCCTGCGGACCGACGGTTTATAACTTCATTCACATCGGCAACGCGCGGCCTATCTGCGTGTTTGACGTACTGCGCCGCTACTTGGAGTACCGCGGCATGAAGGTTACATTTGTACAGAACTTCACCGATATCGACGATAAAATCATCCGCCGCGCGAATGAGGAGAATTCCGATTATCTGACGATTTCGCGCCGGTATATTGAAGAATACAAAACAGACGCAGAGGGCCTCAACGTGCGCCCCGCCACCGTCCATCCGCTGGCAACGGAGAACATAGACGAGATTATTTCGATTGTTTCCACGCTTGTGGAAAAGGGATATGCTTACCCTGCACCGAACGGGGATGTTTATTTCCGTACCAAGAAGGACAAGGAATACGGCAAGCTCTCCCATCAGCCGCTTGACGACCTGATGTCCGGCGCGCGCATCGCCGTAGGCGAGCAGAAGGAAGACCCGCTCGATTTCGCACTCTGGAAGGCTTCCAAGCCCGGCGAACCCAGCTGGGATTCCCCGTGGGGTAAAGGCCGCCCGGGCTGGCACATCGAGTGCTCCGCCATGGCGCGACGCTACCTCGGCAAGACGATTGACATTCACTGCGGCGGTCAGGATTTAATCTTCCCCCACCACGAGAATGAGATTGCGCAAAGCGAGTGCTGCAACGGCGTTCCATTTGCGCGCTACTGGATGCACAACGGCTACATCAACATCAACAACAAGAAAATGTCAAAATCACTCGGCAATTTCCTCACGGTGCGTGAGGTGGCGGCAAAATACGGCTACGAGCCGATTCGCTTCCTGATGGTTTCCGCCCATTACCGCACGCCCATCAATTACAGCGAGGATGTCATGGAGCAGTGCCGTTCCTCGCTGGAGCGCCTTTACAACTGCCGCGACAATCTCCGCTTCCTCATGGAACATGTGCCGTCCGGCGAAAAAGAGGGCGAAAAGGAGATTCGCCGCAGATTCGAAGAATACGAGAATCAGTTCATTGAGGCGATGGAGGACGACCTCAACACCGCCGATGCGCTTGCGGCGCTGTTTGACTTGGCAAAGGACATCAACACCAATCTGAATGCGGAAAAGGCCCCTTCCAAGGAGCTTTGCTCATTCGCGCTCGATTTGTTTGAAAGCCTTGCCGGTGTACTCGGCCTGCTCTACGCAAAACAGGAGAAATCTGCCGACGAGGAGATTGAAGCACTGATTGCGGCGCGCACAAAGGCCCGCAAGGAGAAGAACTGGGCGGAAGCCGACCGCATCCGCGATGAGCTGAAAGCCCGCCATGTTGTGGTCGAAGACACACCTAACGGCGTGAAGTGGAAGATTGTGGAATAAGGTAGCTTTACAAAATTTCATCTTCGGAACAAATTATCCCCCAAGGCATAGACTGCTTTGGGGGTGTTTTCATGCGCAGAAAAAAGCGGCGGCCTCTCTCTTTTTTTCTGCTCCTTGGCCCCGGCGTGCTTGCAGCCATGGCAGACAACGACGCGGGCGGCCTGATTTCCTACACCGTGACGGGTGCGAAATTCGGCTGGGCCGTGTTCATTCCGCTCACCTTGTGCTTGACTGCCGTAACCTACACTGTGCAGGAAATGGCGATGCGCCTCGGTGTCGCCTCGGAGAAAGGCTATACCCAGCTTCTGCGGGAACGCTACGGAACGGGCCTAATGGCCTTTCAGGTTGTGGCGCTGTTCGTGGAAAACCAGCTCACCCTTCTGACGGAGTTCGTCGGCATGTCCGCCGGGCTGGAACTGCTTGGCCTCCCGGTTGCGGCGGCTGTGGCGCTGAGCGTCTGCCTTACACTCTCCATCGCGGTTTTCAGCGGCTATGAAACAAAACAGCGGTTCGGGCTTTTCATCGGCCTGTTCAACCTTCTCTTTCTTGTTTTTGCCTGCTTTGCACGGCCGGCGGTGAGCGCAGCGCAAAGCATTTTCCTCTGTACGGGCAGGCCTTTTCGGTGGTATACCGCTGCGCTGATTGGCAATGCCGTGGCCCCGTGGATGATTTTTTACCAGAACGGCGCGTATTCCGACAGCTGTCAGCGTGCGCAGCAGATACGCAGCGGGCGGCGCGACACGCTTTTCGGGTGTATCTGCCAAGCGGCGATTGCGGCTGCGCTAATTTTCATCGGCTCTTCCGTTTTCGGAACCATTCCGGATGTGGAGAACGCCGGAGCACCGCAGATTGTGGCGGCGCTGAATGAACGGTTCGGCCCGCTGGCGGGTGCGTTGTTTGCCCTAGGATTGTTTGATTCCGGACTGCTTGCGGCGGTAACGGTCTCGCTCTCCTCCTCCTGGAGCGTGGCAGAATCGCTCGGATGGTCGAAAAGCATGAACGACAGCTTCCGGCAGGCGCCGGGCTTTTACGGCGTTTATACATTCAGCGTGCTCCTCGCGGCAGGCATGGCGCTTATTCCCGGCTTGCGGCTGAACGGCATCGCCGTATTTGTGCAGGCGGCGGGCGGTGTGCTGATGACCCCGATTCTGATTTTCCTCACGATGCTGACTTCAAGCGAAAAGGTGATGGGGGATTACGCAAACGGAAAACGGGAGAAAATACGCGCATGGTTCTGTGTGGGAATATTAACCGCCGCGTCGCTTTTTACAATTATGATGATGGCGCTGTAAGGCGGCAGATTAGAAAAGGTGAAATGCAAATGGCAAAGGAATTGAAAACAAACGTAATGAGAATCCTCGAACAGGCGAAGATTCCCTACAAGCCGTGGTTCTATGACAATAAAGACGGCAAGATTGACGGCGTCTCGGTGGCACAAAAGCTCGGCGAAGATGTGCAGCGCGTGTTCAAGACGCTTGTGACACGCGGCTCCGACCATAACTTCTATGTGTTTGTTGTGCCGGTGGCAATGGAACTGAACCTCAAAGCGGCGGCAAAAAGCGTCGGCGTAAAATCGGTTGAGATGATTCACGTCAATGAAATCAATAAAGTGACGGGTTACATTCGCGGCGGCTGCTCGCCAATCGGCATGAAGAAGCAGTTCCGCACGGTGATTGACCGCCGTTGTGAAGGGCTTGAGACAATTTTCGTCAGCGGTGGGCGCATCGGAACGCAGGTCGAACTGAACCCCAAAGACCTGCTTGCGCTTATCGGCGGCACGACAGCGGATATTGCGCAGTAAGCGTGAGTTTTGTGCAAAAAAGGAGCCGCCCCTGCATCTTCCGTTTTCGCGGGAGTTACAGGGGCGGCTTTTTGAAAACCGGATGGTAATATGGAGGAATCTTGTAAGCAAAATTATTGAACTGCGATGACTTCAACCTCGCAGAGTGCGCCCTTCGGAAGGTCTTTCACCGCAACGCAGGAGCGAGCGGGTTTGCCGGTGAAATATTTCTCATAAACGGCGTTAAATGCGGCAAAGTCTTTCATGTCCGCAAGATAGCACGTTGTTTTTACAACATTTGCGTAGGAAACGCCGGCAGCCTTGAGAATCTCGCCGACATTCTTCATCACCTGCTCAGCCTGCACGGTAATATCGCCCTGAACCAGCTCGCCCGTTGCCGGAACAATCGGAATCTGCCCGCTTGCGTAGACCGTGTTGCCGGCGATAATGGCTTGGGAATAGGGGCCGATTGCGGCCGGAGCGTTTTTGGTGGATATAGTCAGCATAACAACTCATCCTTTCGATGTTTTTCTTTAGGCAACGATGCGGTAACCGGCTTTGATGATTGCGTCACGAATCTCATTCAGATGAGCACGGTTTCTCGTTTCCACGCCGATTGACAAGGTGCAGGCGGTGATGTCGCTTTCCTCGCCGCTGCGGTCGTGGCGGACGCTGATGACGTTTCCGCCGAGTTTTGCGATGATGGAGGAAACCTCCCTCAGCTCGCCGGGGCGGTCGATCAGCTCGATTGTCAGCCGCCCTTGGCGGCCCTCTTTGATTAAGCCGCGGTTGATAACGCGCGAGAGAATCGTTACGTCAATGTTGCCGCCGGAGACGAGGCAGACGGTCTTTTTGCCCTTGATGTCTGCCTTGTTGAACATGGCAGCCGCAACAGAGACCGCGCCAGCACCCTCGGCAATCATCTTGTGCTGTTCAATCAGCGCGAGAATTGCGGTAGCAATTTCGTCATCGGTTACCGTTACCATCTTGTCAACGTATTTGCTGCAAAGGTCATAGGTCAGTTTGCCCGGGCATTTCACGGCAATGCCGTCGGCAAACGTGTTTACACCGCTGAGGGTCTCGATTTTCTTGTCGCGCAGAGATCGCACCATGCTCGGCGCGCCTGCCGCCTGGACGCCGTAGACTTTGCATTCCGGCCGCAGCGCCTTGATGGCGTAAGCTACGCCGGAAATCAGTCCGCCGCCGCCGACCGGCACAAAAACCGCGTCTGCGTCGGGAAGCTGCTCAAGAATTTCAAGCCCGATGGTGCCCTGCCCGGCAATGACGTCTTCATCGTCGAACGGATGAATGAATACCGCGCCGCTTTCTTTTTGCAGGCGGCAGGCTTCGCGGTAAGCGTCGTCGTAAACGCCCGGAACAAGCCGAACTTCGGCGCCGTAACTGCGCGTCGCTTCCACCTTGGAAATCGGTGCGCCGTCGGGAATACAGATGAGCGCGCGGATTCCGTTCTTCGCTGCGGCAAGAGCCACGCCCTGCGCGTGGTTTCCGGCGGAGCAGGCAATCACGCCGCGTTCCCGCTCCTCGGGGGTGAGGCGGCTGATTTTGTTGTAGGCGCCGCGCAGCTTAAAGGAGCCGGTCACCTGAAGATTTTCGGCTTTTAGGTAGACGTCGCTTTCCGGGTTGATGAGAGGTGCCTTAATGAGGTCGGTTTTGCGTGCAGCGTCCTTTAGAGTGAAGGCCGCCTGATAGATTTTATCTAGGGTCATGACTGGTTTCTCCTTTTTTCCTGCGAACGGAACTTGCATAGCTCGGAAAGCGGAATCAATCCGTCGCAAGGGCCATGGAACCGGTGCGCAGAATCTTCTGGATATGGTACGGAGTGTAAAGTTCAATAAACGAGTTGAGCGTGGATGCGCTGCCCGTGAGTTCAACAATCATGGAATGCGGCGACACATTGAGAATATTGGCGTGGAACACATCGGCAATGGCCACGAGCTTATCGCTGTTTTCCGGGGTGCGTTCCACCTTGAGAAGCAGATGCTCGCGGATGACCGCGTGCTCTTTGTCAAGGACATGAACTTCTTCAATGTCTTCCAGCTTGCTGAGCTGTTTATCAACTTGGCGCACGATGCGGTCGTCGCCGGAAACAACAATTAAAATTCGGGAATATTCGGTGTTCTCCGTCTGTGCTGCCACGATGCTGAGGATGTTGTAGCACCGCCTGCTGAACAGCCCCGAAATGCGCAGTAGCACACCCGGATTGTTCTTTGCGAGAACCGAAACAAGGTATTCCTTTTCGCCGGCTTCCTGCATATCCGTTTCCTCCTTCAAAACTACATTTCAAGAATCGGGTCTTCTACCGACTTGCCCGCCGGAACCATTGGCAGGACGTTTTCGTCTTTGCTTATGACGCAGTCCACAAGCACCGGCGCGTTCTGTGCCAGCGCCTCGCGCAGAACCGGTTCAATTTCATCCTTCGACGCGATGCGGTAAGACTTGACTCCGAACGCTTCCGCGAGCTTTGCGTAGTCGATATCCGGGTCTACATCGGACTGCGAGAAGCGGCCACCGTAGAAGAGTTTCTGCCACTGGCGCACCATGCCGAGCGTTTGGTTGTCAAAAATCAGCTCCACAACCGGAACCTTGTAGTGAGCGAGGGTGGAAAGCTCGGCGCAGTTCATGCGGAAGCTGCCGTCGCCGGCAACGTTGACGACCGTTGCATCCGGCCGCGCCGTTTTTGCGCCCAGCGCCGCGCCGAGTCCGTAACCCATGGTTCCAAGGCCGCCGGAAGTGAGGAAATGACGCGGTTCGCGGAACGTGTAGTACTGCGCAGCCCACATCTGGTGCTGCCCGACTTCCGTGGTGAGAATGGCGTTGCCGTCCGTGAGGCGGCAGAGGGTTTCCAGAACGTCCTGCGGAAGCACGTCGTTTGGGCCGCCCGTTTGCTTGAGCGGGAATGCCTGCCTGCTCACTTCCATCTGGTCCATCCATTCGGGGTGCTTCTGCTGCGGAAGCATCTCATTGAGCTTTGCGAGGATTTTCTTCACGTCACCGCGCAGCTTGAGGTCAACGTCGATATTTTTGCCGAACTCCGCCGCGTCAATGTCGATTTGGATGATTTTGCAGTTGCGTGCGAAAAGGTTGGCGTTGCAGATGACGCGGTCGGAAAAGCGTGTGCCGGCAGCCACAAGCAGGTCGCAATCTCTGATGGCTTCTGCCGAGGCTTTCGTTCCGTGCATGCCGAGCATGCCGAGGTAGCGCTTGCTGGTTTGGTCAAAACCGCCCTGGCACATCAGCGAGCAGGAAACAGGTGCATCGAGCTTTTCGGCAAATTCCGCCGCCTCTTTGGAAGCGTCTGCGGAAACGACGCCGCCGCCGCAGTAGAAGAACGGCCGCTTGCTGTTCTGCAGCATCTCCAGAGCCTCTGTAAAACACTTATCCGGCGGGAAATCGGAGCACTCCGGCACGAGCGGTTTTTTCGGTGTGAATTCCGTTTTCTGCGCGGTAATGTCTTTCGGAATATCGACGAGCACCGGCCCTTTACGGCCTGTGTTGGCGATTCGGAACGCGTTGCGGAGGGTGTCCGCAAGGTGCTTCACGTCTTTTACAAGAAAATTGTGCTTTGTTACCGGCATGGTGATGCCGGTGATATCAACCTCCTGAAAGCTGTCAAGACCCAGAAGGTCGCGGGTTACATTACCCGTGATGGCTACCATCGGAATGGAGTCCATGTAAGCGGTGGCGATGCCGGTCACAAGATTCGTCGCGCCGGGGCCGGAGGTCGCAATGCAGACCCCTGTTTTTCCGGAGGCGCGCGCATAACCGTCTGCCGCATGGGCTGCCGCCTGCTCGTGGCAGGTGCGGATGTGCCGGATTCGGCCGCGGTATTCGTAGAGCGCGTCGTAAATATTCAGCACGGCCCCGCCCGGGTAGCCGAACACCGTATCCACTCCCTGTTCCAGCAGACACTCCATCACGATTTGTGCTCCTGTTAACTGCATAACGGTTCCTCCTTCAGGTTCGTAACGAATATGTGGAATAAAAAACAGCCTTCACCTCTGTTGCCAGAGGCGAAGGCTGTAAAGCTTCCGCGGTACCACTCTGCTTACCGTTTTTTAAGCGGCATCTCTGCGTGCATCCAACAATGCACTTCCCGGTAACGGGGGAACCCCGGGGACACTTACTCACTTGCGTTTTCGGCGCCCTGCTCATGGGTGATTTCGTGTGGGATACGCGCCGCCTCACACCGGCCGGCGGCTCTCTGGATGCGTATGGACCCACATTCCTTCCCAATCAACGCATTTGAAATTGTTGGCTTCAAGGGTAAAACATTTTCTTTTGTTTGTCAAGGGCTTTTTTTGCTTATTTGGACAGATTTGTCAATTTTAACAATTCAACTTGGTAAAATGGTAAATCATTTGCACGGATTCGTACAATTTTTCAAAAGGTGTTGACAAAGTTATTTTGGAGCATTAAGATTATGCTCAAAGAAAAATATCGCAAATGCGAGGAACGGGCAATGCCACGAGACCACTCCTCACAGAGAGCCGCCGGTTGGTGGAAGGCGGCAGGATGTTTCGCAGGCGAATCTCCCGCGAGCAGCGTGCTGAACGGGGAACAAGTAAGCATCGCCGGAACCGGACCGTTATAACCGGGCATATTAAGGCCGCGTGGCGGCCCGATATGGCTGAGTTGGTCGCAGAAATGCGGCAAGCAGAGTGGTAACGCGGAGGTTAAGCCTTCGTCTCTGAGAAATCGGAGACGAAGGCTTTTTTGTTGCCAGCAGATGCGGTATTACCCGAAAATCTACATGGAGAAAGGAAAGAAGCACTATGAACGGATTGGCCATCATTCTCATCGCCATTGCCGTGCTGTTAGGCGGCTACGTCTTCTACGGCAGATGGCTGGTCAAGAAGTGGGGAATCGATCCTCAGGAAAAGACACCTGCCTATGCCCATGAGGATGGGCAGGACTACGCTCCGGCCCCAAAGCAGATTGTCTTCGCGCACCAGTTTTCCACCATTGCGGGTGCCGGACCTGTAACGGGACCGATTCTCGCGGCAATGTTCGGCTGGGTGCCGGCGCTGCTGTGGATTCTAATCGGCGGCGTGTTCTTCGGCGCGGTTCAGGACTTCGGTGCCCTCTACGCGTCGGTGAAAAACGAGGGCAAATCCATTGGGCTTATCATTGAACAGTACATCGGGAAGACCGGCAAGCGCCTGTTCCTGATGTTCTGCTGGCTGTTCTCTCTGCTTGTAATTGCTGCGTTCGGCGACATGGTAGCTTCCACCTTCAGCGCAGCGGTGGCAGACAAGAGCTATTCCCTCGGCGCCGCTGTAACCGTGAGTGCAGCCACGGCTCCCAACGCAGCGGCTGGCTCCATTTCTCTGTTTTACATTCTCGGTGCAGTTTTGTTTGGCCTGTTCCTGAAATATGTAAAACCGAACCAAATTGTTACTTTCCTTGTCGGAATCGCCTTGTTCGTTGCCATGATGGCTGCCGGCATGGTTTGGCCGGTTTACTTAAACAAGATTCAGTGGCTTTTGGTTGTGTTCGCGTATATCTTCTTTGCAGCCGTCGTCCCGATGTGGATTCTGATGCAGCCGCGTGATTATTTAAGCGCGTTTTTGCTAATTTTTATGATTCTCGGCGCGGTCGTCGGCATTTTCGTGACGCAGCCGGATATGAATATCCAGGCGTTCACCAGCTTTAACGTGAAAGGCTCAACGCTGTTCCCGATGCTGTTCGTCACCATCGCCTGCGGTGCGGTTTCCGGCTTCCACAGCCTTGTTTCTTCCGGAACTTCATCGAAGCAGATTCAGAACGAAAAGGATATGCTTCCGGTCGGCTACGGCGCCATGGTTGTGGAGTCACTGCTGGCGGTTGCGGCGCTTGTGGTAGCCGGCGCTGCCGCGAAAAACGGCAAACTGCCAGACGGAACTCCGTTCCAGATTTTCTCCGCTGGTGTTGCGGGCTTCTTCCAGAAGTTTGGGATGTCCGAATATGTTGCAAAGTGCAGCATGACGATGTGCGTTTCCGCGCTTTGCCTGACAACGCTTGACTCGGTTGCACGCATCGGCCGCATGTCCATGCAGGAACTACTGTATGACGAAGACGGTAAGGCACATACTCCGTTGACGAAATTCCTCACCAACAAATATGTTGCTACGGTGATTACGCTGGCCCTTGGCTTTGTTCTCGCCTTCGGCGGCTATAACAACATCTGGGCGCTGTTTGGCTCCACGAACCAGCTGCTCGCCGCGCTTGTCCTCATCGCGCTTGCGGTGTTCCTCAAGACGACGGGCCGCGAAGGTTGGATGCTGTATGTCCCGATGACCGTAATGCTTGTCGTCACAATGACGGCGTTGGTTATGGCTGTCGTCAATATTTTCGTGAAAATGGGCGCCGGCAAATTTGAATTTCTTACAGACGGCTTGCAGCTGATTGTTGCCGTTCTGCTGATGGCGCTCGCCGTCATGGTCGCTTACCACTGCCTGCGCAAGCTGGTAGAAAAACCGGAGGTTCAGAAAACAACGGTCGTAACTGGTGAAACCCAGACAGAATAACTCAAAAACCTTTCTAGCCAAAAAAGCTCCCGAAGGCGGCTTGGTGCCGCTTTCGGGAGCTTTGCTTTTTCGTCTAAATTCTTCGGATCAGCGCCCAAATTCCCATCATCAATTCGCTGGGAATGAACTTTGCCACAATGCGGTGAAGCGTGCAGATAATGCCGGGCGTGGAGACCGCAAACCCGAGGCGACTGTCGGTAAGCGCCATGCGGGCAACAATTTTCTGCCGAGAAGCAAGCGGAAAATGGCGGATATAGGAACTGTCTGCCGTTTTCTTTGCCGTGCCGATGAATTCCGTGTCTTTAATCCAGTAGGGGCAGACAGCGGTGACCTTAATCCCCCGGCCGAACAATTCCACCCTCAGGGCGCGGCTGTAACGGTAAAGAAACGCTTTGGAGGCCGCGTATAGGTTCAGATACTGAAACGGCTGGAATGCCGCCGTGGAGCAGATTTGCAGGATGCGCGCCCCTCTGTGCATATACGGCAGAACGGTTTGCGTCATGTCAACTGCCGCGCGGCAGTTGAGGTCAATCATGGAGTCACAGACTTCGCGCGGGATGGTGCGGTAGCTTCCGATTTTGCCGAAGCCGGCGGCATTGATGAGCACGCGCACGTCGGGCTTTTCGCTTTGGAGCAGATCGTCAAGGATGCGAAAGCTTTCCCGCTCCGTGAGGTCGAGGGGGAGAACACGCAGTTTTGTTTTGACCTGCTTTTCAAGCGCGGTCAGCCTGTCTTTTCTCCGAGCTATGACCCAGATTTCATCGAGATGTTCCGTGCGGTCAAGCAAAATGACGAATTCGCGCCCGAGGCCGCTGGAGGCGCCTGTTACAATTGCTGTTTTCATAATCTTTCCGCCCTCAGTCCTTTTTTATCCGAGACGAAATTGCCGATGGGACTTTTTCGGAGACTTTGTCTGAAACATAATGGACCCCGTCAACGATGCGGCTGCGAACACGCTGTAAAGATTCGTTGCTGCGCAGCGAGCGCATGTGCGGGAAAGCGCGGATAATCCGGCGCTGTGCGGAAGCGAGAAGCCCACCGATTTTGGTGCGGGAATCGTAAAAGCGCTGGATGGCGCTTTTCGTTGCTTCGTCCAGCTTATCGAGGATAGGCGCAGATTGAAGCAGGCTCTTTGTTTCTGCCGTTGCGGCGCGTGCGTGCTCGGTGATGTCGTCCAATACCCTTTGCAGCTCGTCGAGCTTTCCGTTCAGGCTGTACATCGCGTTGATCGAGAGCGCGGTGTCCAGTGCGTAGATCAGTAAGAGAACGACGGCGGTAATCCCTAAGCCTACCGGTGAAAAAAGTGACACCAGCTTCAGAATTGCCGGGTGGATCAGCGCAACGGCAATTACGCTCATCCCGCCGAACAGCAGCGAGTTTTCGAGGCACACCCGTCCCTTAATGTTGAAGGGCTTGTCCGAATAGTCCCAGTAACGGGTGTTGAAGGCTTTTTCCAACAAGAATCCCGTTAGGTACTCCAAGGTGCTGGTGAGCAGGACAGCCGCAAAAAACAGCAGGACAAGATGGTCATGCTCCTTTAAGGGCGAAAGAATCCAGATGACAAGCATCGCGCCAAAGCCGTAGACCGGGCAGACGGGTCCGTTCAGAAAGCCTCGGTTGATGAAATGCCCTGCCGCCACGGAACAATAGATGCTTTCGCACAGCCAGCCGATAAAGCTATATGCCGTAAATATAAGCACAAGTGCAAAAAAATGCAGCATGCGAATTTCCCCTATAACGTCATTCTACGGTTTAATGTTTTCCATATCATTAAAAGTGTATCTTTTCACGGAAGCTTTGTCAATTTCAAAATAATTGTTTGAAAAGAGCAAGGACATAAAACGTAAGCGCGCCGCAGACGGCAGGGTAGATGATCCATGTGAGAATATCAACCTTGAGTTTCGCGAATTTCAGCAGCCTTCCGATGCTCAGTGATGCATTGAAAATCTCGCTTGCGAATAGAATTACAAGGTATGCCTGAATTCCGAACCGGGGAATGAGGAAATAAATGAGGATAACCCGTGAAACAGAGTCAATCGTGTTGACCTTGAGTGAGAACATCTGCTGGTCGAGTCCCTTGAGCAGGTTATCCACGACATTGTCAATGTACATCAGAGGTGCAAGCGGAGCCATGATGCGGAGAATCACAGCCGCCTGAGCGTTGCCGAAAAACACGGTGCCGAGTTCTTCCGCAAACACGATGAAAACAGCAGCCATGGGGAAACCGAACAAAAGGGTATAGCGGAACGCATATTCCGCCTGTCTGGAAATGGAGCGGCGGTCGTTCCCGGCGTTCGCTTCCGCAATTTCAGGAATCAGCAACATGGCGGCGGAGCTGATGAGCGACATGGGGAAGGTGAGAATCGGCATCACCATGCCCTGCACAACACCGTACTGGGCAAGCGAGGCGACGCTGTCCGCCCCGTTTTTGCGCAGCCCGGCGGGAATCAGCAGGTTTTCCGCACCGGAAAGGCTGCTCCGCACAAGGGACCCTGCGAGCATCGGCCCGGCAATATGTACGATTTGCCGTGTTATGCCGCTGCTTTCCTTTGCAAGCCCGTGCCTGCCCACATACGCGAGAAAAACAGGAACAATGTAAAGAACAGCGGCGACTTCACCGAGCGTGGAACCAATCATGAGGCTTTCCAACGGGGGGAGGCTTGAGTGACGCAGCAGGAAAAGCGAAATCCCGATGGTGGCGCCCTGTTCCCAGAAATCGCCGAGAACGGGAATGACGGTGTTCCTCTGCGCGAAGAAGCAGCCCTTGAGCGATGCGCAGCAGGCGATGAACGGAAGACCAAGCGCCAGAATCCGCAGCGGGCGGGCCGCAAGCCGGCTGTGAATGAAATTCTCGGCGATGAAATCCGACGCCAGAAAGAGCACCGAGAGGGCGATTCCGCTGAGCACAAGCGCAAGCCCGAGGCAGCGCCGCACGCATCCGGCAGAGGCTTTTCCTTCCGCCGCAAGGCGCGTCATGGCAAGGCCAAAACCGGAGGTGCACGCCGTGACACCTAAGAAAAAGACGGAGAAAATGAGTTGGTAAAGTCCCATGCCGTCTGCGTCGACATAAGACGTGATTACGGTTCGGAACCAGAGTCCCAGCATTCTTAAAAAGAACCCGCTCAGCGTGAGCACGGCAGTATTCAGCAAAAATCTGCGCTTTTTGTTCATCTGACAAACCACCTGAAGTTTTGTTCGTGAAAAAGTTTTGTTAGTCAAATGTATTCGCGCAGAGAACGAATTAAGTCTATATTTTCAGCGCATAGTCGGGTATAATGAAAACTGACCGGCTGTGCCTGCGAAGATCGGAGGAATCGCAGTGCTGCATGATATGCTTGTGAAGCTGTATTCATTGGAGGAAAAACCGGAGCTTTGCAGGAAATTGAAGGAAATCGGCATTTCCGTAAAACGCGCGATGCCGGTGGATAAAGGACACATTGTTCTGTTTGTGCGCAACAATTTCGGGGACGGCCCGGCGAACGAATGCTCCTATTCCTTTACAAGCCACCCGGTAAACTGTTTTATTGCCGTGCGTGAGAAGCGGATTATCGGCTTTGCGTGCTACAACACGGCGGCAAAGGACTTTTTCGGGCCGATTGGGGTATATGAAAAATACCGCGGAATGGGTGTCGGCGAAGCACTGCTGCGGGCGGGCCTGCTGGCTTTGAAGAACAGCGGCTTTGCCTATGCGATTGTAAGCTGCACCGAAGAGACCGAGGGGTTTTACCGAAAAACCGTCGGCGCGACGATAATTGAGGATTCGTTCCCCGGAGTTTACCAAAATATGATTTCAGTCGATTGAACGGCGAAAAGCGCGGCGCCAAAAACCGGAAGGAGAAAAGAAATGGATTGGACGGAAGTCAAAATTACGGTTGATGCAGAGAAAGTCGACCTTGCGGGAGACATTGCCCAGATGACGGTTCCCTACGGAATCTATATTGAGGACTACTCCCACCTCGACGAGGAAGTCGAGGAGATTGCCCACATTGACTTAATCGACGAAGAGCTGAAGAAAAAGGACCGCACGAAGGCGGTCGTTCATGTCTACATCAGCCCCGACGACAACCCGGCGGAGGCGGTGGCTTTCCTCACGGAACGCTATGCGGCCGCGGGAATCCAAAGTACCATCGAGACCTCGGCGTGTGTGCAGGAGGACTGGATTAATAATTGGAAAAAGTATTTTCACCCGATTCCGGTCGGCAAGAAGCTGCTTATTCGGCCTGACTGGGAGCAGACGGAGAATCCGGAAAACCGCATTGTCCTCAATCTGGAGCCGGGCGTTGCATTCGGCACAGGAACGCACGAGACGACGCGCCTGTGCATGGAGTTCCTCGAGGAATATGTAAAACCGGGGAGCACAATACTCGACGTCGGGTGCGGCAGCGGAATTCTCTCCGTTGCGGGACTTCTGCTCGGCGCAAAGAGCGCGGTGGGCGTCGATATTGACCCGCTTGCCGTGAAAACCGCCGTACAGAACGCGGAGCGCAACCATGTTGGGGACCGCTTCACGGGCATCTGCGGAAACCTGACGGAGCAGGTGCACGGAACCTTTGATGTGGTGGCGGCCAACATTGTAGCCGACGTCGTCATTGAACTGACGCAGAACATCGGGCAGTACCTCGCTCCCGACGCGGTTTATCTGATGAGCGGCATCATCGACGAGCGCGAGCAGGATGTGCTCGACGCGCTCAAAGGAAAATTCGAAGTCATCGCCCGCCGCGAGGAAAAAGGCTGGGTGGCCCTGGCGGCGAAAGCTGTTCCGCAGAAGGGATAACAGAACAAAACAGCCCTCGGTTGAAAAGCCGAGGGCCGTTTTTTATATGCGTGATTCATCATTCGATTTCATGGTAGTTGCCGAGGAACGTGAAGCGGGGAAGCTCATCGTGCAGCACGCAGAGAAGGCCGAGCGTGCGTTCCTCTCGTGCGCTGCCCGTGAAGTCAAGGTAGAAATCATACTCGAAGTTTTTTCCGGGAATCGGGCGCGATTCGATTTTCGTCAAATTCAGCCCCGCGGCGGCAAAGCGCGTTAGCACTCCGGAAAGCGAACCTATGGTGTGGGGCAGCGAAAAGCACAGACTGATTTTATCCGCATCGGCGGGGATGACTATTTCTCGGCCGATGACAAGAAAGCGCGTGCGGTTGCCGGAAACATCTTGAATATCTTCCGCAAGAATGTTTAAGCCCCGCTCCTTTGCGGCGCACAGCGAGCAGACTGCCGCTACACCGGGTTTTTCCGCTTCCTCCGCAGCAGCCGCCGTGCTGGAGCAAGGTTTGGTCTCCCAGCCATGTGCACGGAGAAATCCCGTGCATTGGCGCAGGGCTTGCGGGTGCGAATAAACGGTATGAATTTTATGGATATCGGTTTCCGCAGAAGCAAGGCAGTGGCGAATTGGAAGGCTCAGTGCACCCAGAATGGAAAAACGGTATTTCAGAATCAGGTCGTAGACTTCGCCCACGGAACCCGCGGAGGAGTTTTCCACGGGTACGATCCCGAGCGACGCGGAGCCGTCTGCCACCGCCTCGAATACGGCGGAAAAGTCGTCAAGCAGCAGCGGCTTTGCGTTTGGGTACAGGCGAAGCATGGCTTCGTGGGAAAAGGAGCCGCTCTGCCCGAGACAGGCGACGGCCTTGGGGGAAGGCAGTACCGACGAAGCGCGTTCCACAGCATCCCGCAGTTCTTTTCCCGCACCGAGGATTCGGTGCTGGGCGGCGCGGCTCATCGTCATCATGGTGGAGTACACGATTCTTGCTTCTCCGCCGTAACTGCCGGCCTTTGCCGCAACGTCGTCTAAAATCTTCTTTTCACGCACCGGGTCGAAAACAGCACGGCCGGTGCCTTTTTTGATTTCCGCAACCTTCTCCGCGCATTTCATGCGGCGCAGGAACAGCGGAAGAAGCTGCGCGTCGATTTCATCAATTTCGCTTCGGATTTCCTCAAGCGTCATGGCTTTCTCTCCATTCACGGCAGATTAAAGCAAAAGGTCCAGTATGGCAACGGCCGCGGCAGATTCCACAGCAACGGCGGCGCGCGGCACGATGCACGGGTCATGGCGGCCATGCACCGTGAGCGTGGTGTTCTTTTTGGCGGCAAGGTCAACGCTTTCCTGCTCACGGGCAATGGAGGGCGTCGGCTTGAACGCGGCGCGGAAAATCATCGGCATTCCGTCCGTGATGCCGCCTAGGATTCCGCCGGAATTGTTCGTCCGCGTCTTTACGGTATCTCCGTCATAATAAAACGGGTCGTTGTTTTCGCTCCCGAACATTTCGGCACAGCGAAAGCCCGCGCCGAACTCAATCCCTTTGCAGGCGGGGATTCCGAACACCAAAGAAGCGATGGAAGATTCCACACCTTCGGAAAGCGGCCCGCCGAAGCCGCCGGGAACCCCCACAGCGGCACATTCCACAACGCCGCCTACGCTGTCGAGCGAAAGCCGAGCCGCTTCGATTTCCTCGCGCATGGCGGATTCGGCAAGCGGGTCGACGGTGGGAAAATATTTGGAGGAAAGCGAGTCAAGAAGCTCTGCCGATACGTTTACCGGGTCAAACGGGGTGTCGGTTTTGCCGTGAACGGAAAGCACATGGCTTCCCACGGTTACGCCGCGCCGCTTTAGAATCTGGCGGCAGACCGCCCCGGCAAAGACGAGCGGTGCGGTCAGGCGGCCCGAGAAATGCCCTCCACCGCGCACGTCCTGAAAACCGCGGTAGCGAAGGAACGCGGTGTAGTCGGCATGGCCGGGGCGCGGAATGTTTTGAAGATTGTCGTAATCCGAAGAATGGGTGTTCGTGTTGGCAATGACGGCGCAAAGCGGAGCGCCGGTTGTCTTGTTTCCGAGCATTCCGCTCAGAATCTTCGGCTCGTCGCTTTCCTTGCGCGAGGTAGCGGAACGATCGTGCCCCGGCGCGCGGCGGGCCATCTGCGCAAGAATACCCTCCATGTCGATTTCTTCGCCGGCGGGAAGCCCCTCCAGAACCACGCCGATAGCCGGCCCGTGGCTTTCACCGAAGATTGTCAGATTCAGCCGAGTTCCCCATGACATACGCTTTTCCTCCCAACCGGTTGTAATCCCGGAAGAAATCCGGGTAGCTTTTCCGAACACTTTGAGCGTCCGTCAGAATCACTTCGCCCTCGGAACGGAGCGCCGCGACAGCCAGTGCCATCACAATGCGGTGGTCTCCGTAGCCTTCCGCGGTTCCTCCGCGCAGGCGCGTAACGCCGGTGATTTCAAGGCCGTCCGGCAGCTCACGCACTTGCCCGCCGAGGCGGTTCAGGCCTTCCGCCATTGCCGCGAGGCGGTCGCTTTCTTTCAGCCGCAGCCGCCCGGCGTTGGAAATGCGGGTTACCCGCCCGGGCAGAAGCGCGGCGGCTGCGGCAAGGGCAGGCACCAAATCCGGAATCTGCGATGCGTCAATTTCGGGAATCGCGTCGGGCAGGATTCCGGAGCGCACGGTGAGTACACCGTCCTTCCAAGATATCTGTGCGCCGAAGTTCCGAAACAATGCTTCTGCGGCGCGGTCACCTTGGCAAGAATCCGCCAGCAGGCCGTGAAGTTCGATCGGCCCGCCGAGGATTCCGGCTTCGAGAAAGAAGGCGGCCTGCGACCAGTCGCGCTCCACCGTGTACTCCGGGTTTGGGCGGTAGCACTGGTTTCCCGGAATATGAAAGCCTGTTTGTGTCGGAACAGCCGTAACGCCGAACGCCTGCATTGCCTTTAGTGTCATGTCCACATAGGCGGCGGATTCGAGCGGCGTGGTGAGAACGATGTCGCTGTCTCCATTTAAAAGCGGAAGGGCGAGAAGAAGCCCTGTTACGAATTGCGAGCTGATATTCCCCGGCAGGCGGAATTCGCCGGGAGTAAGCTGTCCCGAAACGGTCAGCGGAAGTCCGCCTGCGGTTTCACAGTGGATACCGTGCGGAGGCAGACAGTCGAGATACACCCCGATGGGCCGCTCCGGCAGGCGGCCATGGCCGATGAAGGTAGTTTTCCTGCCGAGTGCCGCAGCGAGCGGAATCAGAAAGCGGAGCGTTGAGCCGGATTCTCGGCAGTCGAGCACAGCGGGGGAGTTGTCTCCATCTAGAAGAAGCGCGGCACATTCGCGGGTCGCGGCAATGTCATCGCTTACCGCTTCGTTCTCCGGCAGCAGAAGATTCTGCCCCGCGAGCGCAGCGCAGAGAACAGCTCGGTGCGCGGCGCTCTTGGAAACCGGCACGGTAAGCGCTCCGTGAAGAACGGAGGGGAGAATCCGTACCCGACTCATCGCAGCGCCTCCGTCAGTTCCAGAAGGCGTTTTTTGTCCACGGGGTAGAGAAAGCTCTCGCCGATTTTCTTCAGCATCACAAGGTTGATGACGCCGCCGCGGGCCTTTTTATCCAGCAGCGCGGTTTCGACGATTTTGTCGATGCTTTCATCGCTTTCCACAGGCAGACCGTATTTTTTCAGCACAGACGCAATTTCTTCTGCGGTGCCCGGCTCGGTCAGGCCTGCCCTTTCGCCGCATTTTGCCATCATTACCATCCCGATGGCGATGGCGTGCCCGTGAGAAAGGCCTTGGTAGCCGTTCAGCTTTTCGAGTGCGTGGCCGAAGGTGTGGCCGAAGTTCAGCAGCATACGCTCGCCGTTGTCGAATTCATCCTGCTCGACAGCGGCGCGCTTGATTTTGAGGTTTTCCGCAATCACATATTCCATGTGGCAGCGGATGTCCGTGTCGCGGATAAAATTGAAAAGCGCGCGGTTTTTAATGCACCCATGCTTAATGGCTTCGCTCATCCCGTCTGCGAAGAATTCAGGGGGCAGGGTGTCAAGCGTATTCGGGTCAATCAGCACAAACGAAGGCTGATGGAATGCCCCCACGAGATTTTTGCCCTGCGGAATGTCAACCGCCGTTTTGCCCCCGATGGAAGAATCAATCTGCGCGAGGAGCGTGGTGGGAATCTGCACAAAGGGAATCCCGCGCAGCCAAGTCGCAGCGGCAAAGCCGGCCGCATCCCCCGTAACGCCGCCACCCAGCGCGACGACGAAATCGCTGCGGGTAAGGTGCGCGTCCGCAAAGGCGCGGTACATAGCTTCCACAGTGGAAAGGCACTTGCTCGTTTCGCCTGCCGGGAAAACAAAGACTTCGGCGGTAAATCCGGCCCCGCGGAGCGACTGAATAACGGTATCGGAATACAGCGGAGCGACATTGGAGTCGGTAACGACAACGGTGCGCGCGCCGGACGGGAACACGTTGGCAATCAACTCTCCCGCGCGGGAAAGGCAGCCTTTCTCAATCCAAATCTTGTACGGCGATGAGGTATGTACGGTAAGCTCCATTATTCTCCCAATCCTTCCTTTACAAGCCGTCCGCGGCGGAGAAGAGCGCGAAGCTGCTCCGCGTCGTTTGCGGCGATGGCATCGCGGATTTCGGTAATATGCAGAGTGAGCGTGTCCAATTCTTCAACGAGCGCGTCACGGTTTTCGAGGAACAGTTCCGTCCACATGACTTCGTTGATGTTGGCTACGCGGGAAACGTCGCGGTAGCTTCCGGCGGAAAATCCCTTGTGTTTCGGGCATTGGGGGCTCATGACATACGAACAGGCAAGCACATGGGGAACCTGACTGGTGAACGCAATGATATGGTCGTGTTCCTCCGGAGTCGTTTCCGTGATGCCGGAAAAGCCGAGGGGCAGAACAAGCTCCGTCAGTGCCTCCACCGCGGCGCGAGGCGCGCCGCAGGGCACGAGAATGTAGCTTGCCCCGAGAAACAGATCGGCGTCGCTCTGGCCAAAGCCGCTTTTTTCTCTGCCTGCCATTGGGTGCGAACCGATAAAAGTGAAGCCGCCTTCCTCCGAAAGCTTTTTCATGCGCGGGCAAAGCCAAGATTTAATGCCGCAGGTATCCGTTACGATGCAGTTGCGGTTTAAAT
Organism: Thermocaproicibacter melissae; assembly: GCF_024498295.1. Classification (NCBI taxonomy): domain Bacteria; kingdom Bacillati; phylum Bacillota; class Clostridia; order Eubacteriales; family Oscillospiraceae; genus Thermocaproicibacter; species Thermocaproicibacter melissae. The sequence goes on along the minus strand of NZ_CP101827.1, from coordinate 1,474,284 downwards.
ATTTGAGGTGCTCCCGCAGCCATTGTTCGCAGATTTTGGGGTAGAGGCAAAGAAAAACAAAGTCCGCGTTCGGCAGGTCATCCGGCGTTCCAATCTTTTCGATGGCGCCGGCTGCAAGAGCGGCTTCTGCTGTCTCCCTGCAGCAATCCATGCCGATGACGGTGCAATCGGTATATTTGCGAAAGGCTTTGGCAAACGAACCGCCAATCAGCCCAAGCCCCACAATGACGACATTTTGTTTCATAACGCTCCTCCGCTTTTTCTATTTGCATCATTATAGCACGAAAGCGGGATTTATTCTACGGCCCGGCCCAAAGCCTTGGCAGCCGCTTTCACGCGGGCGGCCGTGTGGTCGAACTGGTCCGGCGTGAGAGACTGCGCGCCGTCGGAGAGTGCGTGCTTCGGGTCGTTGTGAACCTCAATGATAAGGCCGTCAGCTCCGGCCGCAACAGCGGCAAGCGCAAGCGGCTCCACAAGCCAAGAGATGCCGGAGGCATGACTCGGGTCCACGATGACAGGAAGATGCGAAAGGCGCTTCAGCACCGGGACAGCGGAAATGTCGAGCGTATTGCGCGTGTAAGTCTCAAACGTGCGGATGCCGCGTTCACACAAAATGACCTGTTCGTTGCCGCCCGACATAATGTACTCGGCGCTCATCAGAAGCTCTTCAATGGTGTTTGAAAGGCCGCGCTTGAGCAGAATCGGCTTGTTGATGCGGCCGAGTTGCTTGAGCAGCTCAAAGTTTTGCATGTTTCTCGCTCCAACCTGAATTACATCGACGCCCTTTTCGAGGAAGAGGTCGATGTATTTTTCACTCATGATTTCCGTGACAATGGGCAGGCCGGTTTTCTTTTTTGCTTCCGCAAGCAGGTCCAGCCCTTCGGCCCTCAGGCCTTGGAACGAGTAGGGCGAAGTGCGCGGTTTGAAGGCGCCGCCGCGGAGGAACTGCGCGCCTGCCTTTTTTACACGCTCCGCTACCTCGCAGATTTGCTCAGAGGATTCCACCGAGCAAGGCCCGGCAATCAGCGCGATGCTGCCGTCGCCGATTTTTTGCCCGCTCGGCAGCGTGATGACGGTGTCGTCCGGATGAAACTTCCGGTTTGCTTTTTTGTAGGGTTCTTGTACGCGCTTGACGCTTTCCACGCAGTCCTGCGCGGCAATGGAATCAATATCAATGCTCGAGGTGTCCCCGATGAGGCCGAGAACGGTGCTCTGTGTGCCGAACCAGATATTCACCTGCACACCGTATTTCTTTTGCAGAGATGCAGCGAATTCTTTTGCCTGTTCCGCGGAACAGCCGGATTTTAGAATGATAATCATGTTATTTTCCTCCGTTTCAGCCTTTTGAGAATGGCGTTAATAGTATTTGCATCGATTAATTGCAAAGCAAAAAAGGCGGAGCCGCTTCCGGCTCCGCCTTTTATTTTGCCAAAAATTTACGGCAAGGGTGCAAACATGCCCCTTCCTGCGGAAATCGGTATGACGGCTGTTTTTCTGCATGCAAAAGCGTCCCACGCCATATACGAATAGCGGGGATAGGAATAAGCCATAAATCGATTGCCGCAGAACATTGCTGCCATGCCGAGTTTCACACCCTTCTGACTGTTTGGAATTTATCTTAGTACAAAGATAACGTGCTGTCAAGAAATTTCGACAGTTATTTCCTTTTTAAAATATGTAAAATAAAAGTAATTTGTGAAAATAATTCTAAAAAGTAATCAAAGGAATAATTGTAAAAAATATAATTAATTTACATATTCAAACAAATTTACATGTTGTTATAAACATTTGTGGAAACATCATATAGCAGGGATGCCGGTTAAGAATTGAGGCGGAAATTCGCAATGAGCGAAGTCGGTTTGAATATTTCGCTGCTGGATCAGCTTGGGCTGGGTGTTCTGAAAATCAGAGACGACCCGGAACTCACGATTTTGTCTGCCAGCGCCGGGTTTTACGATATGCTGGGTTACTGCGAAGGAGAAATCCGCAGGCTTCGCGAACCGGGTGAAAAGCCTGTTCTTCGGGAGGCGAACCCGGAAGACTGGGAAGCACTCTTGCGGCGTGCCGGTGACCAGGGGCATGTTGTTGTGCAGCTGAAGCTGATTCGCAAAGACGGCCACCACATCTGGGTCTCATTTCGTGCAACACGCTGTTCGGAGGGCGGAGAGAGATTCTTCTTGGGGATTGTCGACAATATCACACTGGCGCGCAGGTTTCAGCGAATTCAGCGGGAACAGAAGGAAGAACTCGAAGCGCTCACAGCGAACATTCCGGGCGGCGTACTTCGGTTCCGCGCAGACGAAAATTTAACGCTGAATTTCGTCAGCGACGGATTCTGCCGAATTTCCGGCTATACGCAGCAGGAGATTGTGCAGGTATTTCAGAGCCGGTTTTTGGAGATGGTCTTCCCGGCTGATCGCCCCGGTCTTCTGGAACAGATTCGCAATGCCAAAACGTGGGACGACCGTGTGGTTGCTTTTATGTTCCGCGTGGTGTGCAAAGACGGCAGCGTGTTGTGGATGCTGAACAAGGCGCGCTGTATGGTGGATGAAAACGGAACGGTGTGGATTTACAGCGTGCTCATTGACGTAACCTCCATCAAAGAAGCGCAGGATGAGCTGAAGGCCAGCGAAGAGCGGTTTCGCCTGATTTTGGAGAATGCTACATATCCGGTGGTGGACTGCAATTTCAGCACAGGGGAGTTTTACTTTTCCGGTCCGTTCCGGAAGAAATTCCGCGATACGAATTTGCACCTGAAAGCGAACGAACTCCTTCCGTTCCTGAAAAAAACGGATTTTGTCTTTGAAGAAGACCGCCCCGCCTTGCTGGATTACTGTAAGCGGGTTATGAGCGGGCAGAAACCAGACGACGAAGATTTCCGCTTCCGCTCCAGTGACGGAACCTACATCTGGTGTACCCTGAAGTGTACATTGTTCTGCGACAGCGCCGGTCAGCCTGCAAGGCTTATTGTGATGTTTACGGATATCGACCACAAGAAAAAAGAGGCCCTAGACCTGCGCCGAAAGGCGGAGCATGATCTTCTTACGGGCCTTTATAACCGCTTTTCAGCTATCGCAATGGTTAATGCAGCCATTGCGCACAGCACGGAAAACGAGCGGCATGCACTTTTCGTCGTGGACATTGACAACTTTAAAAAAATTAACGACAGCTTGGGCCATCTTTCGGGTGACAAGGTAATTGCCGAACTCGCGAGAAGAATCCGCGCATTGTTCCGAGAGAGCGACATCGTCGGCCGCGTCGGCGGCGACGAATTCATCATCTTCATGGAACACACGGACCCGGCTGCGGCCGTTAAAAAAGCACAGGCGCTGAACGAAACCATCGCCTCCGTTCAAAGCGCAACGTCACATATTTCCGGAAGTGTGGGGATTGCTTTCTTCCCGGCTGACGGAAAAAGCTACGACGAGCTGTTCCGTAAAGCAGACACGGCGATGTATTGCGCTAAGAGAAAAGGCAAAAATTCTTTTTGCATCTATTGCAAGGGAATGAAAATTTCGGACATTTCCTACAATTCCCTTAAGCAAGAGAGAGAAGCCGAATAACGGATTCTACGGTTTCTTCCGGCGTGCCGTCGGCGGGTACGGTGAAATCGGCTGCAGCGCGGTAACCTGCAAGCCGCTCCCGGTAAAGAAAATCAATTGCATCCGCGCTGTTTGGCTGGTGCAGGAGCGGACGAGCGGTGTCATCTTTCAGCCGTTCCCGTACCGCTTCCAGAGAAGCGTCCAGCAGAACAACAATGCCGTTTGCCCGCAGGGCAGCGGCATTTTCCGGCTTCAACAGGGTTCCTCCGCCGGCAGCAATCACAAGCCCGCCGGAGTGCGAAAGTTCCTTCACGGCATCCGTTTCCATCTGCCGGAACGCCGGTTCCCCTTTTTTGGCAAAGATTTCGGAAACGGACATTCCCTGCTTCTGCTCAATGTACTCGTCCAGGTCCACAAAGCGGCGATTCAGTCGTTTGGCTAGAATCCGGCCGCAGGTCGTTTTTCCGCACCCCATGAATCCGCAGAGCGTGAGATTGCCGAACCGCGCCCTCACCTGAAGGGAGGTTTCCGCAAACAGCGCCTGCAGGTCTTTAGCGGAAAAATGTGTACCGAGCCAGATTTCCTCGGCGGCCGCGGCTTGGCAGACGAGCATGCCGACGCCGCCCACCGCCTTTTTTCCGAGGCGTTTTGCGATGGAGAGGAGCTTTGTTTCATCAGGATTGTAAACAGCGTCAAACACGCAAGCGGAATTTGCCACAAGCTCCTCCGAAGCGGCGCAGGTTTCCGGATGCGGAATCATGCCGGCTGGCGTTGCGTTGACGAGAAGGTCCCATGTTCCGCTCAAATTTGAGATTAAGCAGCTTTCCGCGGTTGTGCCCGGAATTTTTGCACGAAGCTCGGCGCATAGACGCTGCGCCGAGGGGAGGCTGTGTTCCCGCGCGGCAACGGTGATACGGGCACCCGCGTGAGCCGCTTCAAAGGCGATGGCGCGCGCGGCGCCTCCGGCACCGAGAATTGCGACCCTTCCGCCAAGCGGAACGCCGGCAAATTCCAGTGCACGGCGGAAGCCTTCGCCGTCCGTCGTGTAGCCAATCAGACGCCCATCCACATTTTTTACGGTGTTGACGGAGCCAGCTTCCTCGGCGCGCGGGTCCAGCGAATCGAGAAAACGAATAATTGTTTCTTTATGGGGAATCGTGATGTTGAACCCGTCAAGCGTCCGCAGAAACGGGACGGATGAGGCGAGATTCTCCGGAGAAATATCGTGCAGGGTATAGGAGGCATTGACTCCGGAGAGGGCGAAAAGCTTTGAGTGAAGGAACGGTGACATGCTGTGGCCTATCGGATGGCCAATCAGGGCAAAACTGCAGGTGTTCACACAAATCTCCCCTAAAAAAGAATGAAAAAGGATATTGACAAAGAATCACTTTGCTAATAATATGTGGATAGTGTTTCGGTTCCCCGGAAAAACCGCGGGGAATTTCGCTTTTGTGGCAATTGTAGCACGCCATTGTCCCCGTTGTCCACAAAAGGCTGTATTTTAGGATGAGCGGGGCATCCCATTTCTTAAGGAGGATAAGCATGGTTTTAGAGAAAGTAAAGGCGATTCTGAGCGAGCAGTTTGATGTTGAGGAGGATTCGATTACCCCGGACACCAACATCGCTGACGACCTCGGCGCAGATTCTCTGGATGTTGTCGATCTGCTGATGTCAATTGAGGACGAATTCGAGATCGAGATTCCGGATGAGGAAGTGGAGAACCTCAAGACGGTTGGGGAATTGGTCAAATATATCGAAGACCACCAGTAATCTGGGCAGAACTCTGCTCATTTATTATCCGCCATGCAGCGCATGGCGGATTTTTTGCATCGCCGTGCAAAACTTCATGGAAAAGTCGGTAGTGCTTGAAAAACGCACTGTCGGTCTTTATAATAAGAGAGTATGACGTAAAATACGATAATAGTGCGAAAGGACGTTTCCCCGTTTGGAACAGTTTACTTTTCTCATCCAAGGATTTCAGGGAATCACCTGGAAGATGCTGGTGATGTGGGTCGTCGGCGGCCTTCTGATCTGGCTTGCGATCAAAAAGGACTTTGAACCATCGCTGCTCATTCCGATGGGTTTCGGCGCAATTCTCGTCAACCTGCCGTACACCGGCGTTCTGGGCGACAACGGCATTGTGCAGTGGCTTTACCACGCGGGCATCAGCGCTTCGGAAGCCATGCCGCTGCTTCTGTTTGTCGGCATCGGTGCCATGATTGACTTCGGGCCGCTGCTTTCCAACCCGCGCATGTTCCTGTTCGGTGGCGCGGCGCAGTTCGGCATTTTCTTCACGGTGTTTATGGCGGTGCTGCTCGGCTTCCCGCTCAAGGACGCAATATCGGCCGGTGTCATCGGTGCAGCCGACGGGCCGACCTCCATCCTTGTTGCGCAGACGCTGAAAAGCAATTATGTCGGCGCAATCACGGTTGCGGCTTATTCGTACATGGCATTGGTTCCGGTCATTCAGCCGTTTGCCATTCGCCTTGTTACGACGAAGAAAGAGCGCAAAATCCGCATGCCGTACCGCCCCGAGTCGGTGTCTAAGACAACAAAGATTCTGTTCCCGATTGTCGTAACCTTGATTGCCGGCCTGATTGCTCCGGATTCCGTTGCACTGGTAGGCTTTTTGATGTTCGGCAACCTGATTCGCGAATGCGGTAAGCTCGAAAGTCTCTGCAAAACGGCAGAAGGGCCGCTTTCCAATTTGATTACCATTTTCCTTGGCATTACGGTTTCGTTCCAGATGCAGGCGGAAAAATTCGTTCGCTGGGACACGCTGCTTATCATGGCGCTGGGCCTTTTTGCCTTCGTTTTCGACAGCATCGGCGGCGTACTCTTTGCAAAACTGATGAACCTGTTTCTGCCGGAGGGGAAGAAGTTCAACCCGATGGTCGGAGCGGCCGGAATTTCAGCATTCCCGATGTCTGCGCGTGTGATTCAGAAAATGGGTCTGGAAGAAGACAACCAGAACCACCTGCTGATGCACGCGGTCGGCGCAAACGTAGCAGGCCAGATCGGCTCGGTTGTAGCCGGCGGTATCCTGCTGAAGCTCGCGGAAACGCTGATTCACTGAGGAGGCTGAGAAGAAATGCGCTTTCTTGATTATCAAGGCCCGATGGGTCAGGTAACCGGCGATTCCATCAATGCGGCGCTGCAGGCAATGGGTTTCGGCATGCTCGGAATTTTCCTCGTCATGCTGCTCATCTGCGCCGTAGTAGTAGTTCTGAATCGTGTGACGGAAAAGAAGAAAACCGGTGCGAAGCAGACAGAAGACGCCGGTTCTAAGGATAAGGGGAATTAAAATGGCTGAACAAAAAAAGATGGTAGAAGCAATCACTCCCATGGAGGAAGATTTCGCCCAGTGGTACACTGACATTGTAAAAAAAGCGGAACTCATGGATTACTCCAGCGTGCGCGGCTGCATGGTCATTGAACCGTACGGCTGGGCCATCTGGGAGAATATTCAGCATTACCTCGACACGCGTTTCAAGGAACTCGGCCACGTGAATGTCTCCATGCCGATCTTTATTCCCGAAAGCCTTCTCAACAAAGAGAAAGAGCATGTGGAAGGATTTGCTCCCGAGGTAGCATGGGTGACAATGGGCGGCGAGGAGAAGCTGCCGGAGCGTATTTGTGTGCGCCCGACCTCCGAAACTTTATTCTGCGACCATTACGCCCGCGTGATTCACTCTTGGCGCGACCTGCCGAAGCTCTACAACCAGTGGTGCTCCGTTGTCCGCTGGGAAAAGACAACGCGTCCGTTCCTGCGCTCGGTAGAGTTCCATTGGCAGGAAGGCCACACCATGCACGAAACGGCGGAGGAAGCAATCGCCGAAACCAAGCAGATGCTGAATGTTTACGCCGATTTCTGTGAACAACAGCTCGCCATTCCAGTCATCAAGGGACAGAAGACCGAAAGCGAGAAATTCGCCGGCGCGGAAGCAACGTATACCATCGAGGCTATGATGCACGACGGAAAAGCGTTGCAGTCCGGCACGAGCCATTACTTCGGCGACGGCTTTGCCAAAGCCTTCAATGTTACCTTCCAGGGCCGCGACAATTCGCTGTGCCATCCGTTCCAGACTTCTTGGGGCATGAGCACGCGCATCATCGGCGGCATCATCATGACGCACGGCGACAACGACGGCCTTGTCCTGCCGCCTGCCGTTGCGCCGATTCAGGTCATCATTGTTCCGGTCGCACAGCACAAGCCGGGTGTTCTCGACAAGGCTCGTGAGCTGGAGGCTCGCCTGAAAGGCCGCTTCCGTGTGAAGGTTGACGACTCCGACCAGTCACCGGGCTGGAAATTTGCCCAGTATGAGATGAAGGGCGTTCCGCTCCGTCTGGAAATCGGGCCGAAGGATATTGCAAACGACCAGTGCGTACTGGTTCGCCGCACGGACCGCGAGAAAATCTTCACGCCGCTTGCCGGACTGGAAGACGCCGTTGCGGAGCAGCTCGAAAATGTGCGCAAGCAGATGTATGACCGCGCACTGGAGCGCCGTGAGAGAATGACATACGTTGCGAAGAATCTCGACGAAATGAAAGAGATTGCAGACACGAAACCGGGCCTTGTGAAAGCTATGTGGTGCGGTGACGCCGCCTGCGAAGCGAAGATCAAGGAAGTTGCGGGCCTTACTTCCCGCTGCATCCCGTTTGAGCAGGAGCATCTTTCCGACGTCTGCGTTTGCTGCGGTAAACCGGCAGACAAAATGGTTTACTGGGGCAAAGCATATTAATAAACAGAAAGAAATCGGCGAATCGAGTGTATCGGTTCGCCGATTTTTTCCATAGGTTGTCGGGCAATCCATAGCAGAAGGAGGGCGCGGAATTTTCCGCGGCCCTCTCTTTTTCTTATGTAGATTGTTTCAGCCGTTGTAAACGACTTTCCATTGTTTCTTGTCGCCGTAGGGATGTGCTTTGCTGACTTGGCCGAACCACTCATAGGGCTCGTCGTTTTGAGTTTTGCCTTCGATAACTTCCTGAACGGCGTCGCGTTCTTCCTTGCAGTGCGAAGCAGGCAGAGGTTCATTGGTGGAATGCCCGGTAAAGATTTTGTCAAACGCTCCGCCAAGTGCCAGCAGATTGTCCAGCGAATGCACAAGCGTCGTCAGCGGAAGCGATTTTGGAAGCTGCATCCAGACATGCGGGACAATCGTGTCGCCGGAAAAAAGGATGCGGTCTTTGCGGTCGAGCAGGCAGATGCTGCCCGGCGTGTGTCCCGGAGTTTCAATAACCTCAAGCTGAACTCCGCCGAGGTCGAAGACATCACCGCCGTGAATCGGAACCATCTCGGCCGGCTTCAGACCATATTTCTGCGCTGCTTCCTGAAATTCGGGACTGTGAAAACACTCCTCCGCGAGCGTTACGTCCGCCGGATGAAGAAAAGCGCGGTCAAAATAGACGTTGCCGATAATATGGTCCGCATGTCCATGCGTGTTTACGACGGTCAGCGGGAGATCGGTCAGCGTTTGTGCAATGGCACGCACATCTTCATAACCGTTCATCGTGTCGATGATGAGTGCTTTTTCTTTGCCGGCTACCACGTAGCCGGTGCCTTCGTTGTTGTCGTCCAGCAGCCAGATGTGGTCATTAATCGGAACAACCTTAACACGCTCAAACATAGAATTTCCTCGCTTTCTTCTAAGTATAAAATTTTATATAAAAAACCCGGCAACAGCAGAAGATCGTGAGATGAGTTCACTGAGGCCGGGTTTTCACTTTATTTCAGAGAGATAAATCCGCTAATTAGTTGTTCTGGGCCTGTACGGCGGTGATGGCAATGACGCCGACAATGTCCTCAGCCTTGCAGCCGCGGGAGAGGTCATTGACCGGTTTTGCGATGCCCTGGAGGATTGGGCCGTAGGCGTTTGCTTTTGCAAGACGTTCCACGAGCTTGTAGCAGATGTTGCCGACATTCAGGTCAGGGAATACCAGCACGTTTGCGTGGCCGGCAACCTTGCTGCCCGGAGCCTTGGAAGCGCCGACCGACGGAACAAGCGCCGCGTCTGCCTGCAGCTCGCCGTCGAGCAGGAGGTCAGGAGCTTTTTCTTTTGCGAGCTTCGTTGCTTCCACAACTTTGTCAACAAGCGCATCCTTGCCGCTGCCGTAGCTGGAGAACGAAAGCATGGCAACCTTCGGCTCTGCGCCGACGAGGGCTTTGAAAGATTTTGCCGAAGCAATGGCGATTTCGGAAAGCTCGTCCGCGTTCGGGTTGATGTTGAGGCCGCAGTCTGCAAACACAAAGGTGCCGTTTTCGCCGTATTCGCAGTTCGGAACGGAGATGAGGAAGAAGCCGGAAACGAGCTTGGAATCCGGAGCGGTGCGGACAATCTGCAGCGCCGGACGGAGTGTGTCTGCCGTGGAGTGGCAAGCGCCGGAGACCATGCCGTCTGCCGCGCCCTTTTTCACCATCATGACGCCAAAATAAGTGGCATCACGCATCATTTCGTCAGCTTTTTCCGGGGTCATGCCCTTTGCTTTGCGCATTTCATAAAAAGTCTTTGCATAGTCGTCATGGAGCGGAGTGTTCGCCGGATCAATAATCTTTGCGCCGGTGAGGTCCAGTCCCTCGGCGACAGCCTTGATTTCCTTTTTGTTGCCAAGCAGAATCACATTGGCAATACCCTGTTTCAGCACTTCGGCTGCAGCGGTTACAACGCGCTTGTCGGTGCCTTCTGGCAGGACAATGGTTTTCTTGTCCGCTTTTGCGCGCTCAATGATTTTTTCCATAAAGTCCATGGGAAAACATCCTTCCTTGTAGAAAAGTTGTGACGGTTCCAGTCCATTGGCAATCCGATTGTTTTGGGCCGGCAGTAAGATAATCTGCGGGGCTCGAATAGTCACATTTATTATTATACATCTCTGTTGCTTAGAAAAAAAGTCGGCCTGCACAAATTAAAAAAAGTTGTCTAATAAAAATGACCGCGTTTTTTCAGGCGGCCGAAAAGTTAAACCGAAAGGAGAATATCCTTTGGGTCATGAGCTTTAATATTTTTATGTAAGGACAAAAAGAACGGCCGCGTAAAACGCGGCCGGCAAGGTCATAGGCAGTCAGTAAATTCCGCCAACTCTCTGAAAATACGTCGCCATAAAGGAGAGAATAGCGGCGCCAAAAACGATGCAGAGCACAATAATAATTGCATAAACAATCAGTGCGGCACGGCCAAAATTCTTTCGGTTCACATTGTGGCTGCCGAATCCCCAGACAAAGAACATCACGAGGTTGACAATAGGGATCAGCGAAAGCTTTATTTACTGATTCAACAAACAATAACAAAAAGATAAAGAAAATGCAGCATTTGGGAATCGTTAAAAGTTTGATTAGTATATTGATTCAAAAGGCTGAATCCGCTATAATGGAAAAAGTGTTTCGGGAAATCAAATACCGAAAGGAGTACCGATATGAATTATACCGCTGAAGTGGAAAAAATGTGTGTCGTCACAAAGGGCCCCAAACATGGCCCTGCCCCCATTCCGGAAGAAGGAAAATGGGTTAAAGCCTATGAAATCAAAGACATTTCCGGTCTGACCCACGGCGTGGGCTGGTGCGCTCCTCAGCAGGGTGCGTGCAAGCTGACCCTTAACGTGAAAGACGGTGTTGTGCAGGAAGCCCTCGTGGAAACAGTCGGCTGCTCCGGCATGACACATTCGGCAGCTATGGCCGCTGAAATTCTGCCGGGGAAGACGCTTCTTGAGTGCCTCAACACAGACCTCGTCTGCGATGCAATCAACGTTGCAATGCGCGAGCTGTTTAAGCAGATCGTTTACGGCCGCAGCCAGACTGCGTTCTCGGAAAACGGCCTGCCGATCGGCGCAGGACTGGAAGACCTCGGCAAGGGTCTGCGTTCTCAGGTTGGAACCATGTACAGCACCAATGCTAAGGGTGTCCGTTACCTCGAGATGACCGAAGGCTATGTTTTGAAGATGGCTCTCGATGAAAACAACGAGGTCATCGGCTACCAGTTCGTCCGCCTTGGCAAGATGATGGAAGATATCCGTCATGGCATGAGCCCGGATGAAGCTTTCAAGAAGAACATCGGCCAGTATGGTCGCTTTGACAACGCGGCAAAATACATTGATCCGCGTGAAGAATAAGGCTATATAAGGAGGACAAGCAAAATGGCTAATGATGTCATGTTTGAAGGTAAAGAAAGAAGAATGGCCAAAATCGAGAAATGTCTTGCCGAGTATGGCCTTGGAAGCCTCGAAGAGGCGCGCGATCTCTGCCTGTCCAAAGGTATTGACCCCGCTGCAATCGTCAGAGGCGTACAGAACATAGCGTTTGAAAACGCATGCTGGGCATACACTCTCGGTTGTGCAGTCGCCCTCAAGACCGGCGTGAAATCTGCTGCTGAGGCAGCTGAGAAAATCGGCATTGGCCTTGAAGCTTTCACAGTTCCCGGTTCCGTTGCGGAGCAGCGCAAAGTCGGCCTCGGCCACGGAAACCTCGGCGCAATGCTCCTCAGAGATGAAACAAAGTGCTTCTGCTTCCTCGCCGGTCACGAATCCTTCGCGGCTGCGGAAGGCGCAATCGGCATTGCCCGTTCGGCAAATTCTGCCCGTAAAGAGCCGCTGCGCGTAATCCTGAACGGTCTGGGCAAAGATGCAGCTTATATCATTTCCCGCATTAACGGCTTTACATACGTAAAGACGGAATTCGATTATTTTGCTGACAAACTCACCATCGTGGATGAACGCGCCTTCTCCACAGGCGAGCGCGCAGCAGTAAGATGCTACGGCGCAAACGATGTCCGCGAAGGTGTTGCAATCATGCAACATGAGGGTGTGGATGTTTCCATCACCGGTAACTCCACTAACCCGGTTCGCTTCCAGCACCTTGTTGCCGGCACCTACAAGAAGTGGGCACTTGAGAACGGAAAGAAGTACTTCTCCGTGGCTAGCGGCGGCGGCACCGGCCGTACCCTGCACCCGGACAACATGGGAGCCGGCCCGGCTTCTTACGGCCTGACCGATTCTCTCGGCCGTCTGCACGGCGATGCACAGTTCGCAGGTTCTTCCTCTGTTCCGGCGCACGTCGAAATGATGGGCCTTATCGGCATGGGCAACAACCCGATGGTCGGCGCAACGGTTGCCTGCGCAGTTGCAGTCTACAAAGCAATGTAATCTCATAGCGATTCTCTCAGTGCCTCGTTTCTCTGCAAGGAGAACCGGGGCACTTTTTTCGTGAAAATAAGAACAGTCTGCGCCTTTTTTGAATGAACGGTTTCATTCGGAAAAGGCGCAGATTTTTTTGTGTAGATTCATGTCAAATTGAACGATAAAATCCATTGACTTAAAAAGATTGTCTCTGTAAACTAGATTAAAGTGATATACAGCCTCACATTTGTGAAATATGAATGAATACAGGGGAGAAGTATGGAACCATTAGACATTCGGAATGTGCATCTTTTGGAAAACGAGCTTCTACGGAGAGAAGCGGAAAACCGCCGCTATCTGCTGAGCCTCGGCAACCGTGAGCTGCTGTTCAACTATCTCATGGAGGCAGGGAAGATTTCGATTCCGTATCTGCCGGACGATATTCTGGGAGGTTGGGAATCACCCACCTGCCAACTTCGGGGACATTTTCTTGGTCACTGGCTTTCTGCGGCCGCTTGGCAGATTTATGAAACCGGCGACGCAGAACTGAAGGCGAAGTCGGATGCAATCATCCGCGAGTTGGACGAGTGCCAGCAGAACAACGGCGGCCAGTGGGTGGGGCCGATTCCCGAAAAATACCTTGACTTGATTGCACGCGGCAAGCAGGTTTGGGCGCCGCAGTATACCTTGCACAAGCTGTTCATGGGGCTGATTGATCAGAACCGACTGGCCGGAAATGAGCTGGCCCTGAAAATCGCCGACCGCTTTGCCGACTGGTTTGATGCTTGGAGCGCAAAGTTCACGCGTGAGCAGTTCGATGATATTCTGGACGTGGAAACCGGCGGAATGTTGGAGGTTTGGGCGGATTTGCTGGACCTCACCGGAGAAGAAAAGTACCGCCGTCTGCTGAAGCGGTATTACCGCGGCAGGCTGTTTGAGCCGCTGTTGAGGGGAGAAGATCCGCTCACCAATATGCACGCAAATACCACCATTCCGGAGATTCTGGGATGTGCACGCGCGTGGGAAGTCACCGGAGAACAAAAGTGGCTCGATATAACGAAAGCGTATTGGAAATGTGCTGTCGATGACCGAGGCACCTTTGCCACGGGCGGACAGACGCAGGGAGAAATCTGGACTCCCAAAAACAAACTCAAGGCTCGCCTCGGCGACAAGAACCAGGAGCACTGCACGGTTTACAACATGATTCGCCTTGCGGATTTTCTCTTCCGCTGTGAGGGCGACCCGAAATACCTGCATTACATAGAACAAAACTTCCACAACGGCGTGGAAGCGCAGACATATTGGCAGGGAGACCCGCAGAACGGCCATCCCGGCAAAGGACTGCTTACCTATTTCCTTCCGCTGAAAGCGGGAATGCACAAAACATGGGCAGGCGAGAGGGACAGCTTCTTCTGCTGCCACGGCACCATGGTGCAGGCAAACGCAGCACTGGCCCGCGGACTGTATTATCAGGAGAGCGGCAGCCTGTGCGTTGCGCAGTATGCGGATTCCGACGCGGAATTCTTTGTGGATGGGGAAACCAAAGTCACTCTGCAGCTCAGGCGTGACGCGATGAACGGCAGCTGGCAGAAATCTTCGGTCAACAATGTTGCAAATTCCATCGCTGCCGTGCAGTCGGCGCCCGATAACCGTCCCGACTATGAGAAATTTGACCTGAAGTTTACCATGAAAACTTCGGCCGATTTTCGGCTTCTGCTTCGGGTGCCGAAGTGGATTCAGGCACCGGCGTCAATTTATTTGAACGGCAGCCTGATTGCCAAGACCGAGGACACCGCAAAACTGTTCCCAATTGACCGCACTTGGCAGGACGGCGACATTGTTACGGTTCTGTTCCCCATCGGGCTGCGTTTCGTGCCGCTTCCGGACGACCCGCAGACGGGCGCTTTCTGCTACGGGCCGGATGTCCTGGCGGGGATTACCGATGTGGAACGTGTTTTAACGCTGGAGCAGGATGACCCGACGGCGGAGCTATCGCCCGACACCGAGCGCCAGTGGGGGACATTCCTCACAAGATTTCGCACCGAAACACAGGACCCGGGTATCAACTTTATTCCGCTGAAAGAAATCGGATACCAGAATTACCAAGTGTATTTCCGAGTAAAAAAACCGAAACATGAAACAGAAAAGGGGAAAGAGTAATATGTTGAAACGCAAGTTCAGCGGCCCGCCGATGGGCTGGAACAGCTATGACTACTACAACACCAACGTGCTGGAATCCGAGGTGAAGGCAAACGCGGATTACATGGCCGAGCACCTCAAACAATACGGCTATGAATATGTCGTCGTAGACGAAGGCTGGTATATGTACGGCGGAGCCGAAAACCGAGAGACATATCATTACCCGCCCTTCGGGCATCTCAACATGGACGAATTCAGCCGCCTGATTCCATGCACGGAAAAATTCCCGAGTGCCGCAAACGGAGCGGGTTTTCGCCCGCTCGCGGACTATGTTCACTCGAAAGGGCTGAAATTCGGAATCCACATCATGCGCGGTATCCCGCGCGCAGCGGCGCACGAACACCGCCCGATTCGCTACAAGGGATTCACAGCGGCGGATATTGCCGACCCGTCTTCCATCTGCAAATGGAACCCGGATATGTACGGCGTGCGTGCCACCGAAGCCGGTCAGGCCTATTACGATTCCCTGCTGGAGCTGTATGCGCAGTGGGGCGTGGACTTCATCAAGTGCGACGATATCTGCAACACAAATATGTATGTCGATAACCCCTATTCCGCCGAAAAGGAGATTGAAATGCTCTCCAAGGCGGTGGAGCGCTGCGGGCGCGAGATCGTCCTCAGTCTGTCGCCCGGGCCGGCAGTCCTTGAGAAAGCTTGGCATTATGAGAAGTATGCCAATATGTGGCGCATCACGAACGATATTTGGGATGACTGGAAGCTCATTAAGGATATGTTTACCCGCTGCTCCCGCTGGCAGGAGCACGTCAGCGAAGGAAGCTACCCGGACTGCGATATGCTGCCGCTCGGAAAAATCGGCAGGATGTTCTTCTTCTTTGACGGGGAACGTTCTACCCGCCTGACGCCGGATGAGCAGAAATCAATGATGACGCTCTGGTGCATCTTCCGCTCGCCGCTGATGCTGGGTGCGGAGCTGACAAAGCTGGATTCCGAGACATTAAAGCTGATTACAAACCGCGAGGTTCTGGCGCTGGTGGGTGAGGACCATGTTTCCCGCCAAGTAGCGCTGAGTGACGACTATTCCGTATGGGCATCGCACAGCACAAAGGACGGAAGCATCGTTCTGGCGCTGTTTAACTTAGCGGATTCTGCTGCGACAGTATCTTGTGACCTGACGGAGGCTTACCATGCTTTGAAGCTGGAGGTGCCGGATAAAACCTCAGGGAAAGCGAAGGAACTCTGGAATCAGACTACCGTGGAATGGAAAGAGAACACCGTTTCAGCGGAACTTCCGGCACACGGATGCACACTTCTGCGGCTTCTGTAACGAAGGCTTGCTCTATTCTTACATACAAAAGCAGCTCCCGTGAAAACAGGAGCTGCTTTTTTGCGTCGATGGGATTATTCCATGTAGGTTAAACTGTCGTGCAGGTCGCCGCGTTGACAAGGCACCGCTGCCATTACCGTTGGATGCTTGGTGTCGAGACCACCTTTAAGATTGTTTATGGCTTGCGTATGCGCGGAATGAATACAACGGCCGCGGCCCAGAATAACTCAAACAGCAGCAGCGCGGTGGCGGAAAGCTGAGATAGGCTGCCGCATGCTGCGAAGAAAGCCGCAAGCGCAAAGCCGAGCACCGCGCCGGCGGTTTGCAGGGCGACACCCATTACAATGTTGGCGCGCTGGCGGATGCAAGCCGTCAACATGCGGAACATGGAAGATGCACGGCCCTTTGTGGCAAGGATTGCGGTTACACGGCTCTCCGGTGATTGTTTCCGCAGGGAGTCGTAGATTTTTCCGAGATGCTCGTTCAAAATGGTGACGGAGTGGATGCTCAGGCCAAAGCAGTCGGATATTAGTTCCGGTGTTATGTTCGGATCCAGCGTGCGGACAAGCAGGGAGATGCCGGTGTTTTCCAGGCGCCTCAGTTCGGCCGCGCGGCGGCGGTCGGAGCGATAAAATACGAGGAACATGGCGACCAGTTCTCCGCCGGAAGCAAGGTAAACGGGAACCTTCCCGCCTCGGCGGTACTTTTCCTCGTAGTCGTGGGACGGTGCCTCAATGCCATGCTTTTTCAGAAGCTCACCGTTGCCGACCAGAATGATGCGGTCATTTACCTTGCCGGAAATTCCGAGCCCTTCCTCATAGATTGGATGCTCGACATTCGGCAGAATGTCGCTGCGCGACTTCACGATTTGGCTGAACAGGTCACTCAGCGTTCCGCCGATTGCGGAGGTGAGTGCTGTGGCTTCCAGAATCGCTTCGTCGATACGCTGCCCCGCGAACGTCTGAATTCCGTTCAGCACGACGGTGCCGCGGGGGAACAGCTCTCCTGCGTCTACCAGCACCGAGTCTGTGCCGGTAAAGCGGTCGATTGCATCCCAGCCGACTGCCATTCCGCCGCAGCGGGAAGCAACCCGATTCAGGCGGGCAAGCGGAAGGTTGACGCTGAGCGTTGCTCCGAACGGCACGCTCAGGCAGCTGCCTACGGTAAATGCCGCAAACGCTGACGATGCACTCTTTGTCAGGAAAGCGGTCACAATCAACAGAATGATGCTGCCGATAAATCCGGCAGGCGCGAGAATCTGCGAAATATGGTCGCTCGGGTCGGAAGAGAAGGAGTGCTTGAGAAAATGGCGCAGGAACTTAACCTTCGACTGGTAGGCGATTTTCGGCCCGTCTGCGCCGTAGAATTTTGACATCTGAATTGCGGTGTTGTAATCGTCGTAAATCTGCACCGCGTATTTGTCCTCCGGCGAAGATACAAACCGGAAGTTGCGCAGGATTCGCCTCGCCATGCTGAGCTTGCCTGCAGCATTGAGGAACAATGCGAATCCCGCAAGAGCCGAATACAGACGGCTGCCGGCGGGGAACCCCGTAAACAGCAGGCTGACGTTGTGCGCCAAAGCGGTAAGCACGGCTACGGCGACGGCACTGTCGGAATTTGCCTGAAGTCGGAAGAGGCCGGAAAGACCATTCTGAATCGCCGGAATGCTGAAGGCGGCAGAGGCTGTGAGGAAAATCAACTCGATAATCAGAAAACTCTTTTCGGTGTATACGCTATGTAGCTGCGCCGGAAGCAGGGAAGAATGCTCCCAGGCGATGGAAAAACCGGTTAGGATAAGACTAAAGAAAAGTGTTACAAAAAAACGCAGAAACAGCCTGTGCACATTGGCACGAAGGTCGTTCAGAACCGATTCCGCATCAGCCGGGGAATTGTAGTCCTCCAGCTCATCACCGGAATCGTAAGAAGGACCTTCTGCCGGAGCAGGGTCCTCGTCACTGCCGAAAATGCGGAAGCGCCTTTTTTCTGGCTTTGGCCGCTCCATAACCGGAAATTCGCGGATATTTTCGCGAACCTCGTCGTTTTCTGTCTGCTCCGAAACAGCAGGCGACTCCGCGGAAACATCCTTTGCCGGATGGAACGGAATCGGCGCCGGAGCGTCTGGCTCTTTCGGTGCATAGAAATGCGCTTCGGCCTGAAGTGCGTCTTGGAACGTGCCGAGGTTAATCACATGGAGCGGAAGGTTGTCCGAACGGTAGCGCGGATATTCTCTGCGGAAAGGTTCCCGTTCGGCCGGCGGCAGCGGGGTTTCTTTCTTCTGCTGCGGTACGGAGACTGGCTCTTTCACAGGAGCCGGCGTTTCTTCCTGATCCGTTCGTTCGGTAGCGGCAGAAGAACTGTCAGCGCTGGAAGATGCTGCTCCTTCTGCGGCGATTTCTGCCGCCTCTCTTTGCGCAGATGCAGTTTCTTGTGCGAAAGCTGCGGTTTCTTCCGATGTCGTTTCCGGAGCGGCCGCAGCAAAATCTTCTTTGAGCGATGCCTCCGTATCTTTAGTACCTTCCGGTTCTTCGCGCAGAACAGCGGAGATTTTTTCCTCTACCGCTTCCGGTTTGGTCGGCGCAGAAGGCGGAGTTTCCTCTGAAGGCTTGTTCGACTCTGTGGAACTATTCGGCTTTTCTTCCGCGCGGGGCGGTATGATAACCGGGTCAACAGGCGGTTCCTGAACGGGCGGTTGCCTTTCCGGTTCCAGCGGCGGCCCCGGTTCTACCGAAGGAGGCACAGGCGGCCTTTCGGGAGTCGGCGGATGCGGCGGAGTCTCCGGAAATTCCGGTGCGATGCTGTCGAATACGTCGTCGTCCGTAAGACCGGCTTGCCGGAAAATTCGCTCAAGCCATTCCTGACGTTCGCTCGATTCGACTTGTGTTACGGGCTTGGCCTGCGATTTGGTTTCGGCCGATTCCACACGGACGTTTTTTTCCGGTTCGTCCGAAATCAAAATCTGCATCTTCTTTTCGGGGACAGAGACGCTCTGCTCAGTGGATTTCTGCGGTTCTGAGACAGCGGCCGCAGCCGGAGCTTCCGGCTCTTTTTCGGGTGTTGGTTTCGATTTCAGCTCCTCGGCCGGTTCAGAGACGGCTTCCGCCTGTTCCGGAGATTCATCGGAGCCATGCGGACCGGCTTCGTCTCCCCATAGCGCCTCGTTGATGGCGCGGCGTTTGCGCTCGTGAGCAGCTTCTGCTTCCCGAATAGGCTTTGTGTCAAGCCGGATGGTTTCTTCGTATTCTTTGCGGTATTCTTCGAGCGATTTTAGCTGAAGACCGTAGTAAATATCATCTTCGAGGTTGTAGTCGTCTTCCTCCTTCTTGCGATGAAAGAGAGACCATCTTCTTTTCTTGGGACGTTCTTCTTTTCTATCCTTATCCGTGGGATGTTCTTCAGCCGCTTCCATATGCAGTGCCTTTTTGGCATTATGAAAAATGGCATCTGCGGAAAAGGCCGCAGAATGCTTCTGCGGCTGTTTGTCGCTTTCTTCCGCAGCAGGTGACTTTTCGTCCGTATTTTGAATTTTGGCTTCTGCCAGAATTTCGTCGAGAGTGTAATCGCTTTTGGGTTCTTTCGTATCGTTACTCATTGCGACCCGCCCTTCGCTTTATTTTGCAGGAATACCTTTTCGCTGGCGCACAATTTCGTAGCAGATGATTCCGCATGCTACAGAGGCGTTCAGCGAGTTTATCTTGCCCATCATCGGCAGGGATATTACTAAGTCGGACTTTTCGCGAATCAGGCGGCTGACGCCGAAACCCTCGGAGCCGATTACAACTGCCACAGGTCCGGAAAAATCGGTTTGGCACCAGCTCTGACCATCCATATCTGCGGCGTAAACCCACACGCCGCGCTTTTTCAGATCTTCAATGGTGTCCGCAAGGTTCGTAACGCGGGCGACGGGAACATATTCCACGGCACCGGCGCTCGCTTTGCCCACGGATACTGTAAGGCCGACGCTGCGCCGCTTCGGAATGATGATTCCATGGGCGCCTGCACATTCCGCTACGCGCAGAATGGCGCCGAGGTTGTGGGGATCTTCGAGACCGTCGGCAAGAATGATGAACGGAGCTTCGCCGCGGCTTTCCGCAAGTGCGAAAATATCGTCAACGGTGGAATATCCTTTTGCGGCGGCCAGTGCGACCACACCCTGGTGAACCGCGCCACCGCTCAGGTGGTCGAGCTTTACAGGGTCGGCTTCCTTCACGACGATGCCGAGTTTTTTCGCTTTGGCAATCAGCATGGAAAGGCTGCCGGAGCGGTCTCCCCGCGCAACGATGAGGCTGTCCACCGGACGCCCGCTTTTCAGCGCTTCTGCCACTGCGTTGCGGCCTGCGATGATGCCTTCTGCGGGATTTTTTTCACTGTGCTCCATTGTATCGTAAAACTCCTTGTTTTTTGTATTTTCTACATTATAACATAAATTTAGCATGCTCAGAAGAGGGAATTCGGTTATTTTGCGATGGCTTTTTTTATGGTATTTAACCACACAGATTCAAACAGTCTTTGCACAGGCAAAAATTACCAAAACGGCGGATTTTATACCAGGCGTATTTGTACCGGTTTACATAATCCGTGGAAAACTAAGCGGATAACGGTGGAAAACTATGTGGAAAATGTGAATAAGTGCCCTTACAGCCTGTTCTGAAAAGTGGAATCGAAAAATGTGGATATAAAATTATGTAAACCAGACTTGAAATTTATTTTGATTACATTCCGTAATGACCGCTTGTTGCTGAACCGCACTTTTTGTGTTATGATGACGAAAATGGTCAAAACAGGCGGCGAAAAAGGTGAAAACGGCGTGAAATTTGAAACATTGAGTCAAACGCTCGACTGCGGCCAATCCTTCCGCTGGAAGCGGATGCCTGACGGAGCTTGGGAGGGAGTAGCCCGCGGAAGATATTTGCGCATCACAAAGGAAAATTTCAACAGGGTTCTGCACGATGAATTTTGGGCGCGGTATTTCGACATGGACCTCGATTATGAGAAAATCCGCGCGGAGTTCTGCACGATGGATCCGGTGCTCGCACAGGCGGCAGAATATGCGCCGGATATTCGTATCCTGAACCAAGATCCGTGGGAGACGCTTTGTTCGTTCATCCTCTCACAGTGCAACAATGTCGGGCGAATCAAGGGACTCGTGGAACGGCTCAGTGTCCGGTGGGGAAAACCCATGGAAGGCGGCCATTTTACCTTTCCGTCTCCGGAGGCGCTTGCCAAGGCCGGTGAAACCGAGCTGCGCGGCATCGGTTGCGGTTTTCGCGCCGCTTATGTCTCAGCTGCGGCACGGCGCGCGGCAGAGGGGAAAATCGATTGGGATGCGCTTCGCCGTTTGCCGCTGGATGAAGCGCGCCGAAAGCTGACGGAACTGCCCGGTGTAGGACCGAAGGTTGCGGACTGCACACTTCTTTACGGACTCCATCGCCTTGACGCTTTCCCCATGGATGTGTGGATGAAACGTGCGATGAAAACGCTCTTTCCCGGGAAGCGCGCCGAAGATTTCGGGCCGTACGCTGGAATCGCCCAGCAATATATTTTCCATTTCAGCCGCAATCATCCGGAAATGTTTCAAAATTTAGATAAACGTTACAAGAATAAACAAAAATAAACAAATTAAATTTTTAACAATCTGTCTTTATCTTTTCCCGTGAACGCGGTATAATAATTTAAGAATCTAAAAGAATCTAAATTGCAAGGTAGGAGTGACAGCCAATGTCGTTGGTCAATACGAAAGAACTATTCAAAAAGGCATACGAAGGCGGATATGCAATCGGTGCATTCAACATCAACAATATGGAAATTGTTCAGGGTGTTACCGATGCAGCTGCTGAACTGAAGGCACCGGTTATCCTTCAGGCTTCTGCAGGCGCGCGCAAATATGCAAGCCCCGCCTACCTCAAAAAGCTCGTTGAGGCTGCTGTTGTGGTGCATCCGGAAATTCCGATCGTTCTTCACTTGGATCACGGTGCATCTTTTGAAGTCTGCAAAGACTGCATTGATGACGGCTTTACTTCCGTCATGTTCGACGGTTCTTCACTGCCCTATGAAGAAAATGTTGCTGAAACCCGCAAGGTTGTAGAATATGCGCATAAATACGGTGTAACGGTTGAAGCTGAACTCGGCAGACTTGCCGGTATTGAAGACGCTGTTAACGTAGACGCAGACAAAGCTCAGTTTACCGACCCGAACGAAGTTCAGGATTTCGTAACCCGCACTGGCGTCGACTCCCTTGCAATTGCCATTGGTACAAGCCATGGCGCTTACAAATTTAAGCCGGGCCAGAAGCCGCGCCTCCGTTTCGACATTCTGAAAGAAGTTTCCGACCGCCTGCCGGGCTTCCCAATTGTTCTGCACGGCGCTTCTTCCGTTCCGCAGGAATATGTCAAGATGGTCAATGAGTTCGGCGGCAAGATGCCGGATGCAATCGGCATTCCGGAAGAAATGCTTCGTCAGGCTGCTACCATGGCTGTCTGCAAGATTAACATCGACTCTGACCTGCGCCTTGCCATGACAGGCAGCATTCGCAAACACCTGGTTGAGCATCCGGACCATTTCGATCCGCGCCAGTATCTGGGCGATGGCCGTGAGGCTGTGAAGGCACTTGTTGCCCATAAGATTACCGCGGTTCTCGGCTGCGCAGGCAAAGCTTAATTCCTTCAAAATCAGGCGGTGGGCATTTTGTCCGCCGCTTTTTTGTGTTCGAGCACTCTCCAAAACACAGGGGGGTGCTCTTTTTATTCCGAAAAAGCATGGTTCGGCAAAATCCATAAAATTACAATGCTAAAATTGGGTAACAAAAGGAAGAAAAGCGTAGCATGGGGCATTGCAAAAATTGTTAAATAAATCTATAATTATGCTAAATTAGGTTGAACATTCTGTGCTATTTTTCTAAATGATGATTCAACCCTTGAAAGGAGCTGCTTTTTAGTGAAACAATACGAGGCTAACAGAATCCTGAACATTGCACTCGCGGGGCACAGCGGTGCCGGCAAAACAAGCCTGACGGAGGCCATGCTGTATCTTTCCGGTGCAACCGACCGCCTGGGCAAAGTCGACGACGGAACCACGGTAAGTGATTTCGACCCTGAGGAGATTCGGCGTAAAACATCCGTTATGGCAGCAACGGCTCCTTTGGAGTGGAAGAATTACAAAATTAATCTGCTTGACGCTCCCGGCCTGTTCGATTTTGCGGGAGGACTTTGCGAAGCTGTGCGTGCGGCGGACTCCGTGCTGATTACGGTTTCTGGGAAAGACGGCGTCAACGTCGGAACGGAAAAAGCAGTGGCTGCCGCAGAGAAGCGTGGCCTTTCCAAGATTTTCTTCGTGAACGGCCTGTGCGAAGAAAGCGCAGATTTTTATAAAGTATTTGAGAACCTAAAGGCTTCGTTTGGCCCGTCCGTCTGCCCGGTCGTCGTTCCTTATATCCGCGACGGCAAGGCAAACATCTATGTGAATGTGCTGGAATATAAGGCCTATGAATATCGCGACGGCAAAGCCGTCAACGTGAAGATGCCGGACATGGGTACCCGTCTCGATGGCCTGCGTACGGCGATTTATGAAGCCGTCGCCGAAACAAGCGACGAGATGTTTGAAAAGTATTTCTCGGGCGAGCAATTTACTCCGGAGGAAGTGATTGTCGGCATCAGCAAGGGCGTTAAAGCAGGTACGGTTTCACCGGTTTTCTGCGGCGATGCGATGCTGCTGAACGGAATTGACCAACTCTTGGACGGCTTGACTTGGCTTGCACCTACCGCTGCCGATAAGTCAAGTGAAATCGGCGAGGATGAGAACGGCAACCCGGTTGAACTCAGCGCGGATCCGAACGCTCCGGCTGCTGCGCTTGTCTTTAAGACCGTAGCGGACCCGTTCATCGGCAAGCTATCCTACCTGAAGGTGTTTTCGGGAAAGGTTTCAGCGGACACGCAGCTTGTCAATATGCGCACCGGGGAGACGGAACGCATCGGCAAAACGGTTGTGATGCGCGGAAAGAAGCAGATTGACGTCCCCTACATCGGTGCGGGCGATATTGGCGTTGTGCCAAAGCTCCAGAGTGCAAAAACCGGCGACACGCTTTGTTCCTCCGCGCGGAAGGTGAAACTTGAGGGCGTTGATTATCCAAACCCGAACCTTTCCATGGCAGTTCTTCCAAAGAAAAAAGGCGAGGAGGACAAGGTCTCGCAGGGTATTGCCCGTCTTGAAGAAGAAGACCCGACCATCCATTTCCGCACCAACAGCGAAACGCATCAGATGATTCTATCCGGACTTGGCGAACAGCATCTGGATGTCATCACGGCGAAGCTCAAGAAGAAGTTCGGGGTGGAGGTTGTCCTCGAAAAGCCGCGCGTGGCCTACCGCGAGACGATTCGCAAGAAGGTCCAGATGCAGGGCAAATACAAGAAGCAAACCGGCGGGCACGGGCAGTACGGTGATGTATGGATTGAATTTGAACCATGCGACAGCGAAACGCTGGAATTCAGCGAACGCGTTGTGGGCGGCGCCGTTCCGAAGAATTTCTTCCCGGCTGTGGAAAAGGGCCTGCGTGAGAGTGTACAGTGCGGGCCGCTGGCAGGGTACCCGGTCGTCGGACTGCGTGCAACGCTGTATGACGGTTCCTACCATCCGGTGGATTCCTCCGAAATGTCGTTCAAAGTGGCGGCAAACTTGGCTTATAAAGCAGCCATGCCGCAGGCTTCCCCTGTTCTTTTGGAGCCGATCGGCCATTTGAAATGCACGGTTCCCGGCGCCAACATGGGAGACGTTATGGGCGAAATCAACAAGCGCCGCGGGCGCGTGCTGGGCATGGAGCCGGTCGATAAAGGAAACCAAGTTATCGAGGCGGAAGTGCCTGAGGCGGAGATGCATGACTTCAGCACTTTCCTGCGCCAGACGACGCAAGGCAGAGGGGATTTCACATTTGAGTTTGTACGGTATGAAGAAGCGCCGCAGCAGGTTGCTCAAAAAGTAATTGAAGAAGCCAAGGCAAGACAGGAATCGGAAGAGTAAAACAAAATATGTATTTTACCCGCCCCCTGAGCATATCTATACCACAGGAAAGAAATGTTTAGGGGGGCGGAGTCATGTTCGTACTATCCATCAAGCACAACCGCAAAAAGACGATTGCCATTGTTGCGGTTCTGCTGGCGGCTGTAACCGTCTCGATTGTTGCGGCTGCGCTTCACAATTCACCACCGCAGGCTGTCTGCTCCGGTAAAAAATATTCGCTGGCCGCTTCAACGAATGAAGAACGCGTTGCCTTTTTCAAGCAGTTCGGGTGGACGGTCAACAGCGAACCGATTGATTCCGGCGAAGTAACCATTCCGGAGAAATTCGACGATGTTTACATAGCCTATAATAATATTCAGAAAGAGCAGGGCCTTGACCTGCTGCCATACGCGGGCAAAACCGTTCAGCAGTGGATTTACTCTGTGACGAATTACTCGCAGCAGGAATCTATGCGCGCCACGATTCTTGTTTACAACGGCCGTGTCATCGGCGGCGACTTGAGCACCCCGCAGCTTGACGGGTTCATGACCGGCTTTGACGGACAGATTGACGACGGGAGCAACGGCTGTGTGGGAGAAGTTACTCCGGGGCGAGACAACACCGGTACGCTGAAGGGTACGACGTCTTCCCAGCCGACTTCTTCCGTGGAAGAAGCCAACCCGTCTGTATCTTCCAACATTCCGGCCAATGCATGGCCGACGGACTGATTCCCCGCCGAATGATTCCCGTAAAAAAGCACCCATTGAAAAGGAAATTCCTTTTCAATGGGTGTTTCTATATTTACGGTTAGCAAGTCTGACGGAAAATTGCGCTGTGTTTTTCCAAATCCAGCAGGATTATATTCTATATCGCCGCTGGGCGGGCAGATCCGCCGTCTCAGAATTCCTCGTGTACGAACGGGTCTTGACCTGTGGTTCTGCCATCCGGTCGCGTCAGCCGGCCGATTTGTTTCATCTCCTCATCTGTGAGGGTGAAATCGAAAATGTCCAGATTGGCGCGCTGATGTTCCAAGGACGACGCTTTCGGAATCGGAACTACGCCAAGCTGTGTGTGCCAACGAAGCACGACTTGGTGCGGCGTTTTGCCGTATTTCTGCGCTATGGCGAGAATGATAGGCTCCGAAAGGAATTTGCTTCCGCGCCCAAGCGGACTCCAGGATTCCGTGATGATGCCATGAGCGGCGTCAAAGGCGCGCAGCTCTTCCTGATTGAAATACGGGTGCAGCTCAATCTGGTTGACAGACGGTGTTACGCCGGTTTCCCGAATGATTCGTTCAAGATGCTCCGGCATAAAGTTGGAGACGCCGATAAAGCGAATATAGCCGCGCTTTTTCGCTTCAATCATGGCCTGCCATGCTTCCACATACAGGTTGGTTTTCGGGTTCGGCCAGTGGATGAGATATAGGTCGAAATAATCGAGACCCGTGCGGTAAAGCGACTCCTCAATACAGGCCAGCGCATCGGCGTAGCGGTGGAATCTTCCCGGAAGTTTTGATGTAACCAAAAGCTCGTCTCTGCGGACGCCGCTCTTGCGGATTGCTTTGCCCAAAGCACCTTCGTTTTCGTAATTGACAGCGGAATCGAGCAGGCGGTAGCCGAGCTTGATTGCGTCCTCAATGGCACGAGCGCCCTCTGCGCCTTTTAGTCGATAGGTACCGAAACCGATTGCCGGCATCTCTAAGCCGTCACCGGAGTATACGCTTGGAATCTTTTTCTCCATGAGTGAAAACCTCCCCTTTTCGTAAATTCCTATGGAAATTACGTCCTAAAAATTCTTACGATAACTGCCACCGTTATTATAGCATATTTTGCGGCAAAACAGTTCTGTTTCAAATATTTCTTTCAGCTTCGGGGAAGATTGGCAGCTCAGCGGAACCACCATGATTCGCCGAAACTTTCAGCGCTTGTTGACAAAAGCTTCATCACAGATTTATAATAATCACAGATTTATAATAATTCCAATTTGATATTAAAAGGAGAGCTTCTCATGAAGGCGAAGCGTTGTTTTGCCGCGGTAATGATGTGCGCTATCCTGTGCTTTGCGGCAGGATGTACGAACGCGGAATTTAAGGATTACGACAACATGACCGTTTTGGGAAATGAAAACAGGAACATCGGGTCCTATCAGCAGTTGATTTTTTCTGCGAGTGAAAGCAGCGACACACTCCTTTCCGTAAAAAAGCTGCACCTGAGCGGAATCGAAAAGATTATGCGTGCTGCTGCGTCGGAAGATGTGAAAGCCAGCCTGAAATGCACCTATGAATCCCTTGAGGGCTCGTTCAAGCTCGTTTATTCTTCAGACGGAAAGGCAACCATTTTGTTTGACAGCGATAAAAACAAGAGCGACGACATTGTGACGGTTACATTCCCGAAGGGAAGCGGCTTGATTCGACTGGTCGGAAAACCCGCCACCGTTGAGAAACTGACAGTAACTTGGGAGGACATCGACCGTTCCAAGCTGCATCTGACCGGCTGCGGGGATTAACCTGCACCGCATAAGCTATCCGTTATGAAGCCGGACAGAGAGAAAGAAAAGGAAAGGCGCCCGCAATGCGGGCGCCTTTTTGGAATAGCGAAAATGCGAAAATTCGAGATATGGGAGCATGCAGCGGCTTCCTTTATTGACGGGTACAATATCCTATGATACAATAAAAATATTATCGAAAAAATCGAAAATTTATGAAAATGCAGGTGTTAACAGCATGACCACGATTCGAGATATAGCGAAAAAACTGAATCTATCAGTCAGCACTGTTTCCAAGGGCCTGAACGGGGCAAGCGATGTCAGCGAAGAAACACGGCGGCTGGTGCTGGACACCGCGCTGAAAATGGGATACGCGCCTCGGCAGGCACGAGCAGTGGAGTCTTTGAAAATCTGCGTATTTATCGAAAATATGGGTTACGAACAGATTGAACAGTTCGGTTACGATATTATCGTAGGTTTCAAGCTTGCCGCAGCTGCGAAACAGTGGGATGTTTCTATTGTCCCGATGGCACTGAATCAGGAAAACAGCATCCAGTATGAGGAATATATGCGCGCAAACCATTATTCCGCAGGTTTTCTGCTTGGGTTTAAGCTGCATGACGATTTCCTCAGCCAGCTCGAAAAAACCACCGTGCCGACCGTTCTGCTCGATAATGTAATTTACAATAAAAATGTGGCCTGCCTTGGCGTGGACAACCAGCAGGGGATATTCCGCGCGGTGCAGCATTTGGCAGAGCTTGGGCATACCTCCATTGCCATGCTGAACGGTGAACCGCAGAGCCGCGTTTCGAGTGAACGCCTGAACGGTTTCCGGCTCGGTATGGAGCATTTCGGGCTGCCGATTCGGGAAGAACTAATCGGCCACGGCGATTTCACCGCGGACTGCGCGGCGAGATTCGTGGGCCGCTTTGTTGAAGCAGGTGCAACGGCAATTGTCTGCGCCAGCGATTTGATTGCACACGGTGTTCTGAGAGAGCTTTACCGCATGGGTCTGCGTGTGCCGCAGGACATCAGCGTGGTCGGTTTTGACGATATTCCCATTGCGGCTTATGCGACGCCTCCGCTTACTACCGTACATCAGGACAGGCTTGCAATCGGCAAAAACGCCTGCCTGCTGATGGAGCAGATTATGCAAGGAAACTGCATCAACCGCCTGCTTTTGATTCCGGAGCTTGTCATCCGCGAATCGACCGGGAAGCCTAGAAATGCCTCCCCGCATCATTTGCCTGGTCAATGATTTTAGAAGAAAAATGTT
Organism: Thermocaproicibacter melissae; assembly: GCF_024498295.1. Taxonomy (NCBI): domain Bacteria; kingdom Bacillati; phylum Bacillota; class Clostridia; order Eubacteriales; family Oscillospiraceae; genus Thermocaproicibacter; species Thermocaproicibacter melissae. Next base: position 1,445,411 of record NZ_CP101827.1, on the reverse strand, counting down.
CGACTTTCGGAACCGGAAAAACCGTTGAATAGCGGCTCCTTTGCATAAAAACTGAATTAAAACAATTACCGTTTCACAAGCCCCTGTTTCGATAACAACGAAACAAGGGCTTGATATTATCGAAAATTTATGCTATTCTTTTCTCAAATAAAATGCAGGGGAGAGCCAGCATTATGTTTGACATTTTAAATCCTGAATTTACCGCGGAAATGAAACGAAAACTTTTGCTGAAATTTGGATGTACGCCGGAAACAGCTGCCCCACAGGAATTGCACGAGGCGTTTTCGGAATGCCTCATGGAGCAGATTGTGCCGCTCTGGAACGAAAGCAAAGAGCAATATTCACGAAAAAGGCAGGTTTATTACCTTTCTGCAGAATTCCTTGTAGGCCGTGCAATCTATAACAATCTTCTCGCTTTAGGCTTGACGGAGAAGGCGCGCGACCTTTTTCAGAAAATGGGCGCAGATCTGAACGCAATGGAAGAAGTGGAGGACGCCGCCCTCGGAAACGGAGGACTCGGCCGGCTGGCCGCCTGCTACATGGATTCGGCGGCGACGATGGGGCTGCCGGTTCAGGGTTACGGAATTCGATATCGTTTCGGACTGTTCCGCCAGAAGTTCGAAAACGGTTTTCAGTCTGAACAGGTGGACGATTGGACGAGGTACGGCGACCCGTGGTCGGTTCGCAGGGAGCGGGATGCCGTTGCCGTGAAATATTCGGACATGACCGTTCGTGCCGTTCCTTACGATATGCCGGTAATCGGTTACGGCGGCAAACATATCAATACGATTCGCCTTTGGCAAAGCGAACCGATCGTGCCGTTTGATTTCCGGAAATTCAACGACCAGCAATATGACGAGGCGGTCAAGAACCATAACCGTGCGGAAGATATCTCCCGTGTGCTGTACCCAAACGATACAACGGACGAGGGTAAAATCCTGCGCATTCGCCAGCAGTATTTCTTCTGCAGCGCTTCGATGCAGGACATTCTTCGCAGCTATACCGCAAAATACGGGAACGACTTCTCGAAAGTTGCCGAGCTTTGTGTGGTGCAGCTGAATGATACGCACCCCACGGTGGCAGTTTGCGAGCTGATACGTCTGATGGAAGAGCGCGGTGTCGATTTTGAAACGGCCTTCGGAATTGCCCGCAAGATTTTCCGGTACACAAATCACACGGTTATGGCGGAAGCGTTGGAAAAGTGGGATGAAGACCTGTATGCCTCCGTTTTACCGGAAATCTGCGAAATTATCGACAGAATAGCAGAATATCAGCAGAAGGAATTCACCGCACTTGGCGGAAAGTTCGCTGAAAATCTGGAATCCTGCGCCGTTGTAACAAAAGCGCTGGAGCAGGCAAAGCCGGGACAGGGCGAACAGGAAGAGACGTCCTGCAGGGAAAAGAGGACCATTCACATGGCGAACCTTGCTGTTTATGCTTCCGACGCGGTCAACGGTGTGGCAAAGCTGCATACGGAAATTCTGAAGGATAGCGTGCTGAAGCAATGGTATGAGCTTTACCCGGAGCGCTTCTTCAATGTTACAAACGGCATTACGCAGCGCCGCTGGCTGGCTCTGTGCAATCCGGAGCTTTCCGCTCTGATTACCCGCCTGCTGGGTTCAAAGGCGTGGATGACGAACCTTTTTGAGCTGGAGAAGCTGATTCCGTACGCCGATGACGAGAAGATTCTGAATGAATTTATTGCGATTAAGAAGCAGAAAAAACAGAAGCTTGCGGAATATATCACACGGCGGGAAGGCGTGCAGGTGCCCTCTGATTTTATTTTCGATATTCAGGCAAAGCGTCTGCACGAATATAAACGCCAGTTCCTGAATGCGCTTTCGATTCTGGACCTTTATTATGAAATTAAGGAAGGACAAATCAAGAATTTTACCCCGACGGTGTTCCTGTTTGGGGGAAAAGCAGCGCCGGGCTATGTCCGTGCACTAGGCATTATCAAACTGATTAACGAAATTGCGCGTTTGGTTGATTCCGACCCGGTTGTAAGGAAATATATGCGTGTTGTGTTCGTACAGAATTACGACGTTTCATACGCGGAAAAGTTGGTTTGCGCTGCTGATCTCTCCGAGCAGATTTCCACAGCGGGAACGGAGGCTTCCGGAACCGGCAATATGAAATTTATGCTGAACGGTGCGCCGACGGTTGGTACATACGACGGCGCCAATGTGGAAATCGTGCAGCAGTCCGGATTCGAAAACAACTACATATTCGGCGCCAGTGTTGACAAATTGAATTCCATCCGTGAGACATACGACCCGAACGAGATTTACCGGACCAACGCGCGTGTGCGCCGTGCGCTGGACGCTTTGGTTGACGGAACACTGGACGATGGCGGCACAGGCGTATTTCAGGAACTCTATGATTCGATTTTGGTGGGAGCAAGCTGGCACCGCCCAGACCAATATTTCCTGCTGTATGATTTTGAATCTTACCAGAACGCCCGGCTGCAAGCAAACCGTGATTACCGAAGCAGCCTTGATTTTGCACGCAAAGGATTCTTGAATATTGCAAACGCAGGATATTTTTCGAGTGACCGAAGCGTAGCAGATTATGCGAAAAATATCTGGAAGATTTGAAATTAAATATTTGTTGTATTGGAAAGGATAACACAATGCAATGCTCAAATAAGGAAAAAGTATTAACTGGCCGCGCAAGCGGAATCCTGCTGCCGATAAGCAGTATTCCTTCTCCATACGGAATCGGAAGTTTAGGGAAAGAATCGTTTGCGTTTATCGATTTTCTGAAAGATGCCGGCCAAAAGTACTGGCAGATTCTCCCCGTCGGTCCCACCGGATGCGGCGACAGCCCATACCAGAGCTTTTCTGCGTTCGCAGCAAATCCTTACTTCATTGACCCGGAACTGTTGGCGGAACAGGGGCTGTTAAAAAAAGAGGAGCTTGAGGAATTCCATTTCGGCGACAATCCGGAACGAATCGACTATAAAGCACTGTTTGACAACCGCTTCCGGATGCTTCGTCTGGCGGCTGACCGTTTTCCGGAGGAGGATCCCGATTTTCTGGCATTCCAAAAATCCAATGCCGACTGGCTGGAAGATTACGCGCTCTTTATGGCGCTCAAAGAAGAACACAACATGGTTTCGTTCCAGGAGTGGCCGGATGAACTTCGTCTTCGCAAGTTCTCCGCTCTGCGTTCCGCACGGGTTCGCCTGGCGAAGGAAATTCGCTTCTGGAAGATAACGCAGTATTTGTTCTTTTCACAGTGGCGTTCGCTCAAAGCTTACGCGCATAAGCAGGGAGTCTATATTATCGGCGACCTGCCGATTTATGTCTCGCCCGATTCGTCCGATTTGTGGGCGCACAGCGAACTGTTTCAAGTCGACGAGGACCAAAGACCGACGCACGTTGCCGGCTGCCCGCCGGATTCCTTTACAGCGGAAGGTCAGCTTTGGGGAAATCCGCTGTATGCGTGGGAGAGGCATGAGTCCACCGGATTCCGCTGGTGGATACAGCGCCTTGCCAGCGCAGCAGAAGTCTATGACGTGGTGCGAATTGACCATTTCCGCGGGTTTTCCGGTTATTACAGCGTTCCGGCAGGAAGCAAAAATGCGGTTCACGGCACATGGCGCAAAGGGCCGGGTATTGATTTTGTGACTGCGGTGAAGGAAAAGCTCCCGAACCTTTCGGTCATCGCAGAGGATTTGGGTTTCCTGACGGACGATGTTCGGGAGCTTTTGGCAAAAAGCGGTTTTCCGGGGATGAAAGTGCTTCAGTTTGCCTTTGACTCGCGGGAAGAAAGTGATTATCTGCCGCACAATTACGAGAAGAATTGCGTGGTCTACACCGGTACGCATGACAATACCACGACCGAGGATTGGAAGCTGACCGCCCGGCAAGAAGACGTTGCGTTTGCCCGCAAATATCTTGGCATTGGCCCGCAAGACGACCTTACTGGGGCTATGATTCGTGCGGCTCAGGCCTGTGTCGCTGACACTTGCATCATTCCAATGCAGGATTATCTTCGCCTTGGAGCCGAGGCACGCATGAATACACCGGGTACAGTCGGCGGAAACTGGCTCTGGCGTGTCCGGAAGGAATCCCTTACCCCGCAGCTTGCGGCCGAAATTCGCGAGCTTACGGAATTATACGGACGCACGAAACGGTAGCAGCCCCCAAAAAACAGATAATCTCTGAACTCCACAGGGATGCACAATGAGATTCAAACTCGTCATACCCGGAAGAGAACTTGTTTTACCGCTTTCATGAAAAAGAGGGTGCGCAAAAGCAGCACCCTCTTATATTTTTGATATTCCATGCAGTATGGTGTACCGTTTAAGTTCAACCTCCCCGAAAGCCTTTTCAAGCTGCGCTGCTTTGAAAAGGTATTTTCCCTTGTGGTGCGCTTTCAAGCCATTGAAACGCTGATTTGCCTGTACCTGGCAGGAGAATCTAGAGTATCTTTTTCCCTTTTACTTATGCCCGGAGGCACACACCACTATCGTAGTTTTCAGTTTGATAAGCCCCATCCTTTTTAAGAAATAGAACTGCAAGTAAAACACGCAGGCACCGTCTATAAGACGGTGCCTGCGTCAGATTGTCGAAGAACCCATCCAACGCGGTTAAACGAAGGATGGGTTCTCTTGATAATATGCAGGATAGGAAAATAAGCAAAGTAAAATCAATAAAAACCCGGAGGGATGGCCATCCCTCCATTTCCACATTGCCAGCTTTTTGAGATTCATGGCAGCAAACTTAAGCTTAACCCAATTCGTCACTTGAGTTAAGCCCCGGTAGAGCGTGTACCGCATCCCATATTTCACTTTTGCATCGGCGAAGACACGCTCAATGGTTTCTTTTCGTTTTTTGTAAAGCTCTTTGTATTTCGGTGTGTGCCTGATATCTTCCGCAAGCTCCACATAATCCTGCCACACATGCCGCGTTACGGTTTTCGTACAGCTTTTACTCTCGGTGCAGCGAGAACGGAATGGACATTTTTCGCAGATGTAACTCCGGCTTTTGTATTCCCGGTATCCCTCACGGTTGGTTGTTGCATAATGCAGAACCTGATATTCCGGGCAGATCACACAGTCATAATATTCGTCGTATACATACTTCCACCATTCCAGATTTCCTGCTTTGGTCATTGGCCGCTTGTATGCTGTGGAAAGTACCCGCCCGTCGTCAAACACCCGTTTACAGATATGCGGCGTTTTGTATGCGGCGTCCGCCACCACCGTTTCAATTTCAGGAAACCGTTGAGTCACTTTGCCATAGACCGCGTCAAATGCTACACTGTCATGTACGTTTCCCGGAGTCACCTCAACGTCAAGGACAAAATTGTGTTTGTCGCAGGCCGTATGTGCTTCGTAGGCAAAGCACTTCTTGTGTTCTCCCTTTTGGAACAACCCGCTTTCCGGGTCTGTTTTGGACACCATGATTTCTTTTTCCTTCGGCGGTTTCGGAGTACTGTCGAATGGCTTCTTCCCATGATCTTCCCGGTCAGCGTTAACCTCTTCCATTAATTCTGAGGCATATCGCTTTGCCGCCTGAGGAACTGCCTTTTTGATCTTTTTGTTGATGTTGGCGTTTGCTTTGATATGCGTCCCATCCACAAATACTGCTTCCGGCTCCAAATATCCGGCGTAATTTGCCTCCTGCAAAATCCACGAAAACACCTGCTCCACGGTTTCCTCTGTGAACCGGTGCTTAAAATTGTAACTCACAGTGGAGAAATGCGGCAGCTCCTCGTTCAGTGTATATCCCAGAAACCACCGATACGCGATATTCATATTGATTTCCTGCATCGTCCGGCGTAAAGAGGGAATTCCGTACAGATGCTGGATCAGAACAATCTTAAACAGGACGACCGGGTCCACACTAGGACGACCGTTGCCCTCACAATACAAATCTTCTACAAAATCATAAATATGGCTAAAATCTACCGCGCTGTCAATCTTTCGCAGCAGATGATTTCCCGGCACCAATAGGTCTGTATTCACAAATTCCACTGCATCTCTGCGTAGTTTTTCCCGTTCCAGCATCTTTCATCACCTGTCTATATTTTACCATTTTACAACGAAAAAGCCCAGCTTTCACTGGACTTTTTCGACAGGCTGACGCAGGCACCGTCTATAAGACGGTGCCTGCGTGTGAAACAAAATCAGCCTCAGGTGGTAATTTAGGCTTTTTGCGGATTAGTTGCACTTACTAGCCTTTGACTGCTCCGCCGGTGATCCCTTCCACATAGAATCTTTGCAGAATAAAGAACAGAATCATGATGGGAACACCAATGCAGACACAGCCGGCGTTGAATTGTGTGAAGTTGTTGTAAATGTTATTCTTCTGTATCATCTGATACAAGCCGATTGCTACGGTCCATTTGTTGTAGTTATCGCCCATGACGACGTTTGCGAAAATAAAGTCGTTCCATGGACCTATGAAAGCCATCAAAGCGGTATAAACAACAATTGGGCCGGAATTCGGCATGATGATATGATAGAAAATCTGAGCGTTTGTGGCGCCGTCGATTTTCGCAGCTTCATCCAGAGAACGGGGAATGGTATCGAAGAAACCTTTCGCTATGTAGAAGCCGAGACCTGCACTTGCGGAATACTGAATGACCAATGCCCAAAGGTTCTGCGTTAAGCCTACCGCTTTTAAGATGAAGTAGACGGCAATCATTGACATAAAGCCGGGGAACATGCCAAGAATCAGGGCAATATTCATATATGTCTTACGGAAAGTAAAGCGCAGCCTGGAAAGAACGTAGGCTACGGAAAGCGTTAAGAATGTGCTTATGGCGCAGGAAGCACAGGCAACCCAAAAGGTATTGATAAACCAATCTTTAAATGGGTATACCGTGTTGGTCCATAGTTTTCTGTAATTGTCCAAAGTCCAGTGTTCCGGAATAAAATTGGAAGTAAAGGCACCTGGCTCCTGGCGGAACGAAGTGAGTACAACCCACAGCACCGGAATCAGCCAGATGATTGATATAATAATCAGAATCAGGTAAATCAAAGTAGTGCTTATTGTTTTTCTTACCTTTATGCTCGAATGTTTCATTGAAAATCTCCCTCACTCTTATAGGAAGCGCTCTGATGATACGTTAGAAGCGATATGGTGGCAGAAATAATGAAGCAGAAGATACCGATGGTAGATGCAAGGTTATACTCGTAGTTGTTAACCGTCAATTTGTAGAGCCACGTGACCAGCAGGTCTGTTTTGCCTGCCTGGTAATATTCCGTTGTTGTCGGAGCACCGCCGGTCAAAAGGAAAATTACGTTGAAGTTGTTCAAATTGCCGATAAACTGGGTAATCAGATAAGGCGTTGTAACAAATAAGACGTACGGCATTGTGATTTTGAAAAAGATTTGAACGGCAGAAGCGCCGTCGATTTTTGCGGATTCATACAATTCGTTCGGAATGTTCATCAGAATGCCGGAAGTGATAAGCATGGTATATGGAATGCCAACCCACAGGTTGACAAGCAAAACGACGATTCTCGCATTTGTGGCATTGTTAGTCAGAAAATCGACCCGCTCAAAACCCAAGGAAACCAAAAACTCATTGATGGGGCCGTACAGGTTGAACATGTTCTGCATGACAAGCAGGGAAATAAATTGGGGAATTGCGATTGTTGTGACTAGGATGGAGCGCCACATACCTTTGAAGCGGATTTCCTTTTTATTGATCATCAGTGCAACGATAATCCCCAGAAAATAGTTTGAGAATGTTGCAAAGAAGGCCCAGACAAAAGTCCATCCAAGCACATGAAAAAATGTACCGGAAAGAATCTTGTTTGCCCCCAGCATGTTAGCAAAGTTGGTCAGCCCAACCCAATGGAACAGATTACCTGGGACCTGGTGCTTGCTGTCGTAGTTCGTAAACGCAATCAGAATCATGAAGATAATTGGCAAAACGGTAAAAAACAAAATTCCCAGGACCGGGAGAGTCAGCATAGTTCCGTGGAATCTTTCATCTGCTAACGATTTGATGTCCTGTTTAAAGCTATTGGGGCGCTTTCCCTCCAAACGGTCAGAGACCAGTTTTCTGGCAGAAGACAGGTTAATAAAGTACATCAAAATAAACAGCCCGGTGATTACTACGGCAGCCACGCCGTAAATCAAAAAGAGCATGGAGTTATCTCCCTTTTGCAGAATAGGGAGTGCCTCACCCGGCACGGTTACCCAGCCCTCTTTTTTTGTGCCGAGCGTATAAAGGCCCTGAATCAGGCTGACGCCTTTCAGTGCCATGAAAATGATGTATCCAATCTCGATTCCAAGGAAAAGAAGTCCCTTTCCAATTTGGTGATTTACAAAGTTTGCAAATCCCATGATAAAGTAAGAGCCTGCCTCTTTGTCTTTAAAAGTAAGAGGCACTTTTGCCTTTTTTGTATTATTTTGCATTTTTATTGCTTTGCCGACTATCTCCAAAATTACCACCCCAGCGTTCATAGCGCTTGCAGCTAAGTCCCCGAAGGAACTTAGCTGCAATCATCTGTCAGTATTTCAGAAAGTATTGTATCGTAGGCTATGTCAATTAGCTCTTGATGCTGGATTTGAGCAGATCATTCCAAGCGTCCAGTTTAGCCTGCATATCGGCTTCCTTGATTTTGCCTTCAAAAAGGTCTTTTGTGTAAGCCATGCTGGTATCGGACCAGAAGTTCGACATCTGCGGAACGGAAGGCATCGGGATGGAGAACCTTGCCTGATCCAGCTGAGCCGCAACGGTTTCGTCACTGGTTACGGAAGGATCGCTTTGTGCTTTTTTGTTGGCCGGAACAACTTTTCTGTCTTTGAATGCCTTGATCTGATTCTCTTCATTGGTCAGGAAGGCAGCGAGCTGCATAGCGGCCTGCGGATATTTGGTGTGAGAGTTTACAAGGTAAAGAGTATAGCCTGCGAAAGAAACAATCTGCTTGTCTTCGCCATTAATGTTAATGGTCGGAAGTTTAGCAACTGCGTAATTGTCGCCGAGAGCCTTCATGAACTCCTGAGATTTCCAAGAGCCGGTAGCATGCGCAACAACGGAACCGTTCTTCAGCAGGGAAACAACGTCACCGTCATTGATGTTCTTCAGGCCCTGAGCCTTCAGCGTTGAAATGTATTTTGCAACTGCAAGCGCTTCGGGGCTGTTGAATGTGCTTCCGTTCGGGTCTGTGCCGTCGTCGCCGAACAACTTAACGCCGTTTGCAAAGTAGAAAGGAGCAGTGTCGTAGTTGTTGCCCATATCCCAGCCGACTTCCTTACCGGCTGCTTTCGCTTTCTTCAGCATGCCTTCCATCGTTTTGACGTCGTCCTTGCTCAGAACGCTCTTATTGTAGTACAGGAAGATGGACTGGACGGAACGCGGATAACCATAAAGCGTGCCTTTGTATGTAGAGGCTTGGACTGCACCTGCGTCATCGTTTGCTTTGACCTCGTCAGCGTATACGGTGTTCGGATAGCAGGCGTTTGCTTCTACCAGGGCACCGAGCTGGTCATGCGGTACGTCGAAAACATCGGCTGCCGCATCGATATCCTTCAGGATGGCTGCCTGCGCCTTATCTTCATCCTGCACATTGACGGTAACCTTGTAGTTCTTGTCTGCATGCAGTTTCTCAAAGGCAGCTGCCATTTCTTTCAGCATAGCCTGGTCGTCACCAGAACCCCAGAGGGTCAGCTTAGCACCTTGTTCACCCGGATCGGATGACGTTGTTGCGCTTGATTCTGCCTGTGAAGTTTCTGTTGTCGTGGAGGAAGTAGAACTGCTTCCACCATTGCAGGCTGTTAGGCTAACGGTGAGTGCTGCTGCTAAAAAACCCACAGAAACTCTTTTCCACGCTTTTTCTTTCATGAATTGCTACCTCCTAACTCGCATTAAGCATTAATATTCGAACAATGCTTAAAACATTTTCGAATATTTTCGATTGCTACATTCACAAGTATAGCATTGCGATTCGGTAATGTCAATAAGTTTTGCATTATATTGCCAAATAATTTGGATATTGTTTTTTGCATTTTCGATTATTTCTATTATAATGAGCAGTTAAACTTGAATTTAACAGATGTTTTTCGAACAATTTGCGAAAAACTATTTCTGCAGAGCAGCTTTTAGAATTACAGCAGATTTACGCGACAGCGAAATTTTATCGCCGCGCATTTTCCCGGACGGTAGGATTCCCGCTCCGGAAGAATCGACAAGAATGTCCCATTCGTTCGGCAAATCGGGCTCCAACTGGATTTCTGCATTCTCTGAGAGTACGTTTACGCATACGAGAATGATGTCTTTATCATCGCTCAACGTAAATGCAACCGTGCCGGGAACGGAATCCGCAAACTTCATTTTGCCTGCCGCTCGTGAGGTAGAATCACGGAGCATTGGAAAGGCCAAACGGATTTCGATTAATCCGCGGTAATAGTTCAGAAGATCGGAGAATTCGAGGGTTCTTTTCCAGTCTAGGCGGTTTCTTTCGGCAGGTGCGCGGAAGCTGTTGTCCATTCCGCGCTTTGTGCGGCCAAATTCTTCTCCGGCCTGAAGGAAGGGCATTCCCTGCGCCATTAGATACAACACGGCACAGAGTTTGTTCAGGCAGACAATTTCTTCATCGTACGCGGTATAAATCCTTCCGCGCTTGGTGGAAGCGATTAATTTATCCCACAGAGTCAAATTATCATGTGCCGAAACATAAGAAACGATTTGAGTCGGCGCCGATGCGATCGGTTCGGCAAAGTCGCTTCTGGTCCACCCCTGAAGAGATGCTTTTATGTCGTTCTCCAATTTCAGATTTCCCTGTACAAAGCCCTTTTTGTGCCGGAAAAAGACATCGCCCTTAATCGCGTCGCGGGTATTGTCGCAGAATGCTCCGATGCGCGGATGGAGCAATGTCAGGTGCGCTTTGTCGGCGGGCAGGCTACCCGCTCGCATTGACGGCGCAGAAGCGTACCACGGTTCGCCGTACATCAGAATCTTTTTTCCGTTAGGGAGTTTGTCCAGTTCATCGCGAATGCAGTTCATGGTCTCCACATCGATCAGGCCCATGAGGTCGAAGCGAAACCCGTCGATATGATATTCTTCAGCCCAGTACCGCACGGAATCAAGGATATATTTTCGGCACATGCAGCGTTCGCTCGCTATTTCGTTACCGCAGGCCGAACCGTCTGCAAATTTTCCATCTGGTGTAGTGCGGTGATAATAATACGGAACTGTGCGGTGAAACCAGGAGCCGGGGCCTTCAAAAGTGTGGTTGTAAACTACGTCCATCACGACGCCGATGCCGGCCTGGTGCAGCGCGGCAATCATCTTTTTGAATTCGAAGATGCGCGTTTGGCCATGAAACGGATCGGTGGAATAGGAACCCTCCGGAACGTTATAATTCAGAGGGTCATATCCCCAGTTAAACGCCTTGCCAGGCTGTGACTCGTCGACGCTGCCGTAATCGTATACCGGCATGAGCTGAACATGGGTGATACCGAGTTTTTTCAGATAATTCAGGCAGGTTGGCGTTTTGCCATCCGGAAGTGTGGTGTCCGTTTCCGTAAACGCCAGATATTTTCCGCGCCACTCCTTACGTACACCGCAGTTCGGGTCATTGGAAAAGTCTCCGACATGAACTTCCCAGACAATGGCGTCGGTTTGATGTTCCGGCCTTTGAACCATATCGTTTTCCCAACCCGGAGGATTGGTCTTGGAAAGGTCTACAACCATGCTTCGCCTGCCGTTGACTCCCGCGGCTTTCGCATAAGGGTCGGCTGTTTCTGTGGAGACTCCGAAATTTGATATTTCATATGTATAATAAATGCCCTCATAATCACCGGGCAGTTCCAATTCCCATACGCCACGGCCGGTCTGATGCAAAGTGTGTTTTTGAATGACATTTCCGCCGGAACCCTGCGTATAAAGACAAAGCGAGACGTCGTCTGCAAGAGGTGCCCACACGCGGAATGTGGTGGCTTGCGGGGTATAAATGGCTCCGAGTTCTCCGGAATAGTAATAGTTCTTTTCAAAGTCAGGTGAATTATAGATGGCTGACAACTTTACTGGGTCATTTTGAAAATAGAAATTACTCAACCCACCAGCTTCTTTCACGATTGAATTACGTAATTTCGAAACATATTTTCATTTTAATACACGAAATATGTTGTGTCAATAATTGGCTTTTTCTTGAATTATCTTGGAAGTGTTCTATTAATTGCATAAATGTTGGCTGAATATTTCTGTAATCGTTCCTATATTGCACAAATTTGGAATTAAAAGTATCGAAAAATCGAATGCATAATTATCGAATCATCTGCAACTTAGCGGCCACCGCTTGAATCAGTTTGAAATCGGCCAGAAATAAATAGAGGAATAAAGAAAAGGCGCCCGCAATGCGGGCGCCTTTTTATAGGAAGAAATAGTAATGGATTAAGAAGCAATCAAGTTTAAATTACGCTGAAAAGCAGATCACCGTAAGTCGGATACGGCCAGTATTTGGAGCCGACAAGAGATTCAATAAGGTCGGCGGGCTTCCGGGTGGCTTCCATCTGTTCAAAAACAGTGTTGCGGTAGTAATACGCCAAATCGTACGTTGTGGCGTTCGCCGGAGCATTTTCCACGTCGCTTTCGAGCTTTTCGGCTTCGTCGTAGAGCTTTTCCGAATAGCTGGAGAGCTTCTTGAGCAGATCTTCTTCAAAGCCAGCACTGATGCCGATTTCCTTCTTTCGGCAAATCGTTTCCGCCAGATCTTTTTCATAGGCCGCGGTAGCCGGGAGAATATCTTTCTTAATCATGTCAAGCATGGTGAGCGCTTCAATGTGAATCTGCTTGTAGTAATTCTCAAGCTCAATGTCATATCGGGCGTAGATTTCGGTTTTGGAGAGGACGTGATGCTTACTCAGAAGTTTCACGTTTTCTTCTTTTATGTAGTACGGCAGAGCATCAACCGTGCTGCGAAGGTTCAGCAAGCCGCGTCTTTCGGCTTCTGCCACCCATTCCGGAGAATAGTTGTTTCCGTTAAAGATAATGCGCTTATGGTTGTGAATGGTCTCTTTGATAACCTTATTTAGCTCAGACTTGAAGTCCTTTGCCTTTTCCAGCCTGTCGGCAAACTCCTCCAGCACATCGGCAACAATGGTGTTCAGCATCATGTTCGGGCAGGCGATCGAGGCAGTGGAGCCGACGCTGCGGAACTCAAACTTGTTGCCTGTGAAGGCAAACGGAGAAGTGCGGTTGCGGTCGGTTGTGTCTTTCGGGAAACGAGGGAGAATATCCGTTCCGATTTCCATAAAGACCTTATCTTTTTGCTCGTAGGGAGTGCCGTCTTCAATCGACTTGAGAATTTCGGTCAGCTCATCGCCGAGGAAGATGGAAATGATGGCCGGAGGCGCTTCATCTGCACCGAGGCGGTGGTCATTTCCGGCGCTTGCCACAGAAATGCGCAGCAGGTCCTGATGCTCGTCAACTGCTTTAATGATAGCGCAAAGGAAAAGAAGGAACTGCGCATTCTGGCGAGGAGAATCGCCGGGTTCCAGCAGGTTTTCACCGGTATCGGTCGAAAGGCTCCAGTTGTTGTGTTTACCGCTGCCGTTAATGCCCTCGAACGGCTTCTCATGCAGAAGGCATGTCAGGTTATGGCGGTTCGCGACCTTCTTCATGATTTCCATGATGAGCTGGTTGTGGTCGGTGGCAATGTTGCTGGTTGTGTAAAGCGGAGCGAGTTCATGCTGAGAAGGGGCAGCTTCGTTGTGTTCCGTCTTGGCGAGGATGCCTAGCTTCCAGAGCTCCTCGTCCAGTTCCGCCATGAAAGCAGCTACGCGAGGCTTGATGACACCGAAGTAATGGTCCTCCATCTCCTGCCCCTTCGGCGGTTTTGCACCGAACAAAGTGCGGCCGGTGTAGACAAGGTCCTTGCGTTTTTCATACATGGATTTATCAATGAGGAAATATTCCTGTTCCGGCCCAACGGTTGTAATGACGCGTTTGGCGGTTGTGTTTCCGAAAAGTCTCAAAATGCGGAGAGCCTGTTTGTTAATGGCATCCATGGAGCGAAGAAGGGGAGTCTTTTTATCCAGAGCTTCACCGCCGTAGGAGCAAAACGCCGTTGGAATGCAGAGTGAGTTTCCTTTGATGAATGCGTCGCTCGTTGGGTCCCAAGCTGTGTAGCCGCGTGCTTCAAAGGTTGCACGAAGGCCGCCCGAAGGAAAGCTGGAAGCGTCCGGTTCCCCTTTAATCAACTCTTTCCCAGAGAATTCCATCAGCACTTTTCCGCCGGAAATGGGGGAAATGAAACTGTCATGCTTTTCGGCAGTGATTCCGGTCATGGGCTGGAACCAATGTGTAAAGTGCGTTGCACCTTTTTCCAGTGCCCATTCTTTCATCGCGTTGGCAACTACGTCTGCAACCTTCGGCTCAAGCGGCTTGCCGCACTCTCGTGTCTCTTTCAGGGCCAAATAAATTTCTTTCGGAAGCCGCTCCTGCATGACGGTATCGTTAAAAACCAAGCTGCCAAACATTTTTGGAACATTGCTCAACGAAAATCACTCCCTAGCAAGATTGAGAACAATTCAAAAACAAAAAAAGATGCTGAAGGCAGAACAAAATTGCCTTACAACATCTTTGCTGTAATGTGTTCATTATAGGAGAATGTTGTAAAAAAGTCAAGGCAATTGCATGAATTGAGCAAAACATTGCAAAAATAGGAGTTTTCAACCTCAATTTCTATATTTCATCCACAAACATGCATTACATGCCAACAAATTATGCAAAGTATGCTTGCGTTATCTTCGCATCCGATTCGATAAAACCTGAAAATACGTGAGTAAACTCTGCAAAGAAGCGCCATATTCCAATATTTTATGCAAGAAATCTGTTCTCTGTTGCAGGAACATATTGCCCTAATGGCTGATTATCATTTTTACAACATCGGCTAATTTGCCACGGTAGAGGATGCTTTGAAGATTTGTCATATTTTGCGTTAGATTGGACAAACTAATTTTATTTACCGACTCTTGCACACAAAAAGAAAAAGATGTAATATTTAGAGTGTAAGAATGTATTTGCAGTAATATGCATGACCGCTCCGGCGATACGTTGAAGGGGAAGTGAGAGTGTTGCCGAAGAATTCATCATTCCTCGATATGCTGTTATGGAACCTTGTGATTGTGGCCGTTTGGCACATTCTCTTTTTCATTTTATGCATAAAATTGCCAACAGCTACGTTTGACGCTTCAAAAGGACGCTATGTAGCCCGCCCATGGGAACAAGGCGGCCGTTGGTATCGAGAGAATCTCAAAATCCAGCTTTGGAAAGACAGACTGCCTCAGCATATTGGAAAAACCGGGCTTTCAAAAAAACATTTCAGCGACGCCTCCATTGAGTATATTGACGAATTCATTATGGAGACTTGCCGAGGGGAATGGGTGCATCTGAACGATTGCCTTTGTGCAGTTGTTTTGCTGCTCATCAACCCGCTCCTTGTCGGTTTGGTTCTATCCTTCTTTGTCTTGCTGGGTAATCTTCCGTGTGCCATCGTGCAGCGTTATAACCGTTTCCGCCTGCAGGCTTTGCGCAAAAAGATGCTAAGAGACCTAAGCTCGGCGAAGATTGGGCAAAAGACCGTTACAGCATAAGAAAACCACCAAAGGCAGCCGGCTGATGCTGGCTGCTTTGTTTTTTAGCAAGGAGGATGCGAATGGTAAATCCTCGAATTTTGCGAACGGTATTGGCAGGTATTTTGGCTGTCTTTATCTTGCCGGTGCGGCAGGTGAAAGCCGCATCGCCGGCTTTTGCCTTTTCTACGGACAAGCAGAGCGTCAGCGCAGGCGACACGGTATCGCTGAATGTAAAAATCCAGCCGGGAGCATTCGTCGCCGGCTTTCGTCTGCGTGTCTCGTTTGACGATTCCGTTCTGCAGCTTGCTGGCGTCACGCCTTCCGCTCAGATTGAGCCGGGAACTCTGCAGACGAATGAGATCTCCAACCCAGTGTGTTCTGTTTATGTGTGTAATGTAGACAAGGGGTATGCCCCGAAACTCTCGGGAACCATCCTGACCTATCACTTTACCGTGCTCGGAGGTATTCCGACCGGCACGACGAACATTTGCGTCTGTGTTGACCAGACATGCGACTTTGAAGGTAAGGATATGGTCCTTGACACGCTCCGGACCTTTACACTCAATCTTCAGGCAACACCGAAACAAGAAGAGGCGTATCTTACAGACCTCGTGCCGTCGGAAGGCACACTGGAACCGGCATTTGCACGAGATATCTATGATTACCGGCTTGCGGTGGGTTCCGAAGTCAAGGCGGTTACGTTCCGAACCAGTGCACCGGAAGGCTGCGACGTACAGATTAACCGCTACACACTTTATGCCGCCGGCTCAAAGACGCCCATTTTGATTACGGTGAAGTCAGCGGACGGGAAAGCAAAATCCGTTTACGTTGTTACGGTGGAGCGCGCACAAAAAATTGCCGAAGGGACGGCCTCATCGGCATTGCCCTCCGGCAAAAAAACATCTGAGAAAAACACCAAGGCAGAGAAAGCGCTTGAAGATGCAAAGAAAAGTACAAAAAGTACAGCCGGAAACACAGCTAGAACCACAGTAAGAAGTACCCCCGCTGCCTCTGGGAGAACGAACGGTTCCGCTGTTGAGAGCGGTGCCGAGAGCAGCGCGGAGAACCAGAAGCTTTCCAGCCCTGCTTTAGCGGCTGCGGCTGTACCGCCGCTGACTATCGTTGAGAGCCAGATGTCTCCGTTCCTTACGGGAATGTTGGCAGCGGTGCTTTGCATCGTAATAGGAATTTTGCTTTCCCTGTGGTTCCGCAGCAAGAAATAACTTAGGTGCGTTTGATGAATTCGTAATGACAGACGGGGCAAGTGATCGCAATTTTTCCTTTGCCTCTCGGGACGCGCAGCTTGTTCCTGCATTTTGGACATCTGTAATACTTCCAAGTGTCTTTGTCACGCGCTTTCATGGCAGCGTATTCCTGTTCGGCATGGAAACGGGACGAAATGCCTCGCATCCATCTCCAAACCGGATTCCACCATTTTAGGAACCATTCGTTCTCTTTGCGGCGCTTTGCCACGTTGCGCGAAAGCATCCGCCACAGGCACCAAATCAGTGCAGCAAGGGCTAGCAGAGATAAAATCCAAAGCTTCAGAATTGAGGAAAGCAGAAGCAGAATGCAGTAGAGAACAAGAATGGCAATGGAAAACTGGTCGCCTCCATATCTTCCCGCCATGACCTTGTTGCTCCAAGCCCAAAAACGCATGAGCCAGTTCATTGTGCTGATTTTCCTTTCTTTTGGAAACGTGAGTTATGGGATGAATCGTCAGAAGATTTTTGAGACCGCCACAGGCAGTTCCGAGAACGCCTGAATTGCCGGAACCTCCTCTTTTATTGAGCCGAACCCATAGGCGGCGTGCAGAAAGGGTATTCCCGCATATTTTGCGGAATCAAAATCAAGCTGGGTGTCGCCGACATAAACGGCTTTTTCAAGATTGTTCCGGTCGAGGAGAAGCCGAATATTCTCACCCTTGCTTTTCAAGGTGCGGCCGTAACATTCGGCGTCGGTGAAAAAGCCGCGGAGAGCGCAGCGGTCCAGAAGAATTTCCAGGTAGTCCGCTTGACAGTTGCTGACAACGAATAGCCGGAAATCTCGGCTCAGTTTACGCAGAGTTTCCTTAACCTGGGGATAAAGAGTTCCAAGGTGCTCCTGCAGGTAGCCGTTCGTGTGTTTGGAGCAGAGCTCGCCGATTTTTGACCGGCGTTCCTCGCTGAGGTTGGGAAAAAGGATTCGGTTGATTTCCGCTGCGGTTTTGCCCATCAAGTTCTGAATCTGCTTTGGGGTCACCTGCAAGCCTGCGGTGTCGGTTTGCAGCGCCAATACTTCGTTCCATGCGGCGGCTACCGGTTCCGATGCATCCCAGAGAGTGCCGTCGATATCAAAAATGATGCCGTTTTGTGTCATGAATTTCTCCTGTTCTAGTTGTCTTTATGAATCAATACAACGGTGCCTCGAGGAATGTTGTCGTAAATCCATTTTGCGTCGTCCATCAGAAGCCGTACACAGCCGTGAGAAGCGGGCGTGCCGATTTTTGCTGCTTCTTCCGGCTTCAGATTCTGGTTCTTGTCGAAGGGAACACTGTGAAAGAGGTAGTCGCCATAAAACTGAGTCCAGTAATAGCCGCCTTCCTGCGAGTCTTTATTGTAAAAGGATTTCCCGCGGTCTTGAATTCGGAATGTGCCCGTTGGGGTATCGTTGCCCGGACTTCCGGTTGAGCAGACGAATTGTTTCACAATCATCCTGTTCGCGTCAAAAACAGTAACCCGCTGCGCGGCAATGGACACATCAATCCAAAGGGGACGAGCGGCGTCCTCAAGCGAAATCTGGGGCGGTACCGTCACCAAAGAGACATTGGGAGCGGCAGCGGAAGAGTTTTCCTGCGAGGATGAAGCGGCAGATGAAGCCGCGGATGCCTCGGAAGACGCAGGAGACGCGGAAGATGCAGACGCCGCGGAAGATGTAGACGCCGCGGAAGAAGGTGTCGAAGGTACGGAGGCCGAGCTGGTGAGTTGGACTGCTTTCGCCGTTTGGTCAGCCGAAAAAGCGGAAGAAAGACCGGTCAGCAGACTATCGCGGTAATCCGGTCTGCAAGCTAAAATAACAGCGCATGCTGCAACGGCCATTGCAGCAGCCGCAATGGCTAAGCGTTTATTTCTTTCATTTTTGTTCAGCGAATTTTGTTCGCGTGACTCATCGTTCATATCTGATACTGCCTTTCATCAGGTATGCATGTTCGGTGGAGAGAAAACTTGTCCATATTTATAAAGTATAGTGCATTCTTAAATTTCTGCCAAGGCTTTTTCATGAGGATTTACTAAAAGTTCAAAAATACAGAATCCCTCGTTCCAAGAAAGGAACGGGGGATTTTTTCCGCGTTTATTTTTGCTGTTTGAGCTTGATTTTTTTCCAAATCACAATGGCAAGGTAAACCGCAAAGAAACCAACGAAGACAAGAACCAGCGTCGTGGTCTGGCCGGCGCCTCCCATCTTGACCTGCGCCCAGAGGGTATCGACCTGAAGGCTGATGTCATCGGGAAGAGCAGTAAAGGCTTCCGCATTTTTCAAAATGCTTTCGGGCGGATAGATGATAGGGTTGTTCTGAATTTCTTCCGGTAAAAGTTTTTTTGCTTCCGTTTCCGGCGACGAATAGCCGACTGTTTCCATGTTTGCAGCGGCAACATCCGGCCTACAGAGGAAGTTGATGTAAGCCTCCGCTTCCGCCTTGTGCTTGGATCCCGCTGGAATGCACATGGCGTCTACAAAGAAGTTTGTGCCTTCCTTGGTGGGAATCGCAAAGCCGATGTCTTCGTTTTCGCTGACGAGGGTCGCCGCGTCGCCTGCGTAATAGGGGGCAAGCCACGCTTCACCGCTGGACATCTTGTCAAAAATCTGGTCCATGACATAGGCCTGAACCAATGGCTTTTGTTCTTCCAGAAGTTTGGCGGCCTCGTTCCATTCGTCGATATTCTGCGAATTGAAGGAGTAGCCGAGAATTTTCTGCGCGATCCCAAAGGCGTCGCGCGGGTTATCAAACATCAGTATTTTGCCGGCGTATTTCTTATCCCAAAGGATTTTCCAGCTGTCGACCTTCTCCTTCACATATTTTTTGTTGTAGAAGATGCCGACCACGCCCCAGGTATATGGGACGGAATATTCGTTTGTTGGGTCATAGGCTTGGTTCCGGTAAGCCTTGTCAACATACTTGAAATTCGGGATATTGTTAAAATCGAGTTTCGCGAGCATATTTTCCCGAATCATCTTGGAAATCATGTAATCGGATGGAAATATGACGTCATAATCGGCGCCGCCGCCGGCCATTTTGGAATAGAGCGATTCGTTGTCTTCAAAGGTGGTGTAATTCACCTTGATGCCGGTTTCTTTTGTGAATTCGGCATTGACATCCATGGAACCGTCTTGGCCGTTGGAAATATATTCGCCCCAGTTATAGACATTGATAGTGACGCCGGTGGACGCAGCCGGTTTTTGTGTTTCGGTTTCGGCTGCCGAAACCGGAACACACCCAATAAAAAGCAAAGAGGCAAGAAGAACGGCAAGAAATCTTTTCAATGTCTCTCAAACCTCCTTTGCCGGTGCTTCATCGCTCTTTTTATCCTTTGCCGTGCGCACATTGATGATGAGCAGAAGCACAATGATGATACCGAATAGGCAGGTGGAGAGCGCATTGATTTCCGGACTGACGCGCTTGCGCGTCATCGAGTAAATGAAAATCGGCAGAGTCTGCGTTGTTCCGCTTGTAAAGTAACTGACGACAAAGTCGTCAATCGAAAGCGTGAATGCCATAATCAATCCGGTCATAATGCCGGGCATGATTTCCGGTAGGACAACTTTAAAAAATGCCGCCCTGGGGGTACAACCTAGGTCCTGAGCTGCTTCCGCAAGGTTCGGGTCCATCTGGCGCAGTTTCGGCATGACGGAAAGAATTACATAGGGCAGGCAGAAAGTAATATGCGCGAAAATCAGGGAAGTCATGCCGAGCGTGGAACCGCCGATCAGCTTGTTGCCCGCCACAAAAAGGAGCATCAGCGAAACGCCGGTTACAATATCGGGGTTTACCATCGGGAAGTTGGTGACATCCATGACCACGCGGCGAAGCCATTTGTTCATGCGGGTGATGCCGAGGGCCGCGGCGGTGCCGAGAACCGTAGAAACGGCAGCAGCCACTACCGCGATGATGAGCGTGTTCCGCAGGGCAGCAAGCAGCATGCTGTCCTGAAACAACTGATTGTACCAACGAAGCGAGAAGCCGGTGAAAACGGAACGGCTTCCGACACTGGAACTGTTAAACGAAAAAATAATCAGCACCACAATCGGGGCATAAAGGAACAGAAAAATCAGGAAAGTGTAGATGCGAGCTGCTGTTTTCATACAAGCACGCCCCCTTCTGTTGCGCCGTTTTCATCAAACTGGTTCATAATGCCCATGCAAATGAGAATCAGCACCATGAGGACGAGGGAAATGGCGGAACCGAGGTTCGGGTTGTAGGCGCTTCCGAGGAACTGCATGTCAATAAGGTCGCCGATGAGCAGATTGCTGCCGCCGCCCAACATCTTCGAGATGATGAAGGTGCTGACGGCCGGAACGAACACCATGGTTACGCCGGAGATGACGCCGGGCATGCTCAAGGGGAGCGTTACACGAAGAAAGACTTTGCGACGGTTTGCGCCGAGGTCCTGCGCCGCCTCAATGACGCGCTTGTCAATTTTGGTCAGCACCGAGTAGAGCGGAAGAATCATGTAGGGGATATAGTTGTAGACCATGCCAAGCACTACGGCGCCCCGGGTGTTAATCATATGAATGGAGGGAAGGCCGAAAAAGTTCAGCACGCGGTTGATGATGCCGCTGTCTTCCAAAAGTGTCATCCAAGCGTAGGTGCGGAGCAGAAAGTTCATCCACATGGGGAGCATCACAAGCATAATCAGCACACTCTGCCTGCGCACATTGGTTTTTGAGATGATGTAGGCAAGCGGGTAGCCGAGCAAAAGGCAAATAATCGTAGCAATTGCTCCGAGCCAGATGGAACGAAGAAACACGTTGGAGTATTGCCCGACTGCCTGTATATTCTGCAAGGTAAAATTACCGTTTTTATCGGTGAAGGCGAAAATGACAACGAGAGCCGTGGGGACAATAATGAAAATGATCATCCACACAAGGTAAGGCAGAGAAACAGATTTCAGTTTCAATGCGCTATGCCTCCTCTCTGCCTTCGGAAAGGGCATTGCTGTCCTCATCCATTTCGTCGCTGAAGGAGCTGTAATCGCCGAAGGTGCCTGAGTACTCGGATTTATGCATGATATGAATTTCATCCGGCTGAATCGAGAGGCCAATTCGGGCGCCGACCTCTTCGTGTTCGGTTGTCTGAATCATCCATTTGAAACCGGCAACGTCGACGATAATTTCATAGAACACGCCCTTAAAGGTAACATTCACAACAACACCGGTCAAAACATCATCGCTTGGAGCAACAATGTCAACGTCCTCCGGGCGAATAACGACGTCAACCGGTTCATCCTTGCGGAAGCCCTTGTCGACACAGCGGAATTTCTTGCCGGAGAATTCGACGAGATAATCTTCGTGCATGATGCCGTCAATGATATTGCTTTCCCCGATGAAATCGGCCACAAACGCATTTTTCGGCTCGTTGTAAATGTCGAGCGGGGTGCCGATCTGCTGGATTTGGCCCTTATCCATGACCACGACTTCGTCGGACATGGAGAGAGCTTCTTCTTGGTCATGCGTTACGAACACGAAAGTGATGCCCGTCTGCTTTTGAATTTTCTTCAGTTCAACCTGCATATCCTTGCGCAGCTTCAGGTCAAGCGCGCCGAGCGGCTCGTCCAAAAGCAGAACCTTCGGTTCGTTTGCAAGCGCACGGGCTATGGCAACACGCTGCTGCTGACCGCCGGAAAGCAGGTTCACGTTGCGGTGCTCAAAGCCGGTCAGGTTCACCAGTTTGAGCATTTCCGTGACCTTTGCCTTTACTTCGCGTTCACTCTTTCCGTGCACGCGCATACCGAAGGCAATGTTATCGTAAACGTTCAGGTGCGGGAACAGTGCGTACTTTTGAAAGATTGTATTAACTTCTCGCTTGTGAGGCGGAAGATTTGTAATCTTTTTGCCGTTGAAAAAAACATCGCCAGAGTCCGGATGGACGAAGCCGCCTATAATGCGAAGGGTTGTTGTTTTTCCGCAGCCCGAAGGACCGAGCAGCGTAACAAATTCTCCGTCGTCAATGCTGAGGTTAAAGTCCTTCAGCACGGCCTCTCCGTCAAATGAAACGGCGATGTTTTTCAGATCGATAATTGATACTTTTTCCATAAGTGCATCCCCTTTGCGGTAAAATTAAAGCTGTGCCAGTCAAAAAGACTGAACGCATTCCCCCGGCTGCGCTTTTAGGACTGCCCTCCGCAAAGGATTTTTCGCAGTAAATGAGACTGCGGCAGTCACGCCGCCGGAATCGGAAAAGCCCTCGACTGTTGTCGAAAAAAGCTTCCCTTTAAGATGCAAACGCAACATATCACATAATAGACGTAAAGTTCATGATTGTCAATGATTTTTTAATAATTTTTGAAATATTTCAAGATTAATTTGATTTACCAGCAGAAATGCTCCGTTTTCCTCTCATATGCTTCGGTTTTCACACGATTTTTCTGCCTCCAATATCCAAAAGCTATACAAAATGCCTGAAAACGGAAACATGAACTTGTCCAGAAAGGGGAGAATATTTGTCGGAGGTGGCGCTTTTATGATTGATGGTTTTTTTGACGGGATTATTCCGATTGGAGCAGCAAGAAATTCGCTTGAAAGAGCGTTCCTCAGCCTGCCGGAAGAAACGCAGCAGCGGCTGCTTCAAAAAGGCGGGGATACCGAAGAGGGGCTGCGGCGCAACCTAGAAGAGCTTAGCATGAGGGAGTAAAAGAACCCGCAGTATCAATAAGACGCGAAACAGCCGCCCCAAAAGGGCGGCTGTTTCGCTTTTGCTCAGTAGAGGAAGCCATCGTCGAAATCCGGCTCATCCGGATCGCCCGAAAGAAAGGACGGCAGAATGTCAAGGTATGACCGATGAGTTTGACTGTAATAAAAAGGCGTGTCGTCTTCCGGAAGCTCATCGTCATCTGGAATTCTGTCATAGTCTTCCGGTTTGGTGTAAGTCACTATCATCGTTACCGCTCCTTTCCGTTGTATTCTGCGGAGCGCCGCCGCCGATTATTCGGGTCGGGCCTGCGGAAATATCTGTAAGGGACGGAGTCGGCGGAAGTGCTCGGCAGTGTGATGGTTTCACCCCACGAATTATGGGCGCCGGAATTTCGGCAGAAAATCTGCCGTTAACAGAACATGACCTCCAAACTTAACGGTAATTTTTCCTTGATTCGGATTCCGCGCAATTTTATAAACTACAATGGCTCCAATCAGAAAGAGCGCAGTACGCACAAAGATATTCGGTTCCACAAAAAACATCGCGCAGCAAGTAAAAAACAAACTGACAAAAACGCAGACAGAATCAGGAGTTGTTACAAAAATGAATTTGAAAAGGAACATATTGATTGCCGGCAGAATCAGAATATGGCTCACCGGCCAAAGACCAAGCAGAACGCCGTAAAAAGAGGCAACGGCTTTACCGCCTCGAAAACGCAGGAATGGCGAAAATGCATGGCCGAGCACCGGCGCCACAACCACCGGAATCAGCTGCGCACCGGTGATTCCTGCGTATGTAACCGCCGCGTACACAGGCAGAAAAGCTTTTAAAACATCAAGAAAAATGCAAAGAAGACCAATTGGCTTTCCTGCGGCAAGAATCGCATTGGCACCGCCCGGGTTTCGGTCGGGCGCTTTCTCGCGGATATCAATACCTTTCAGGAGCTTCGGTAAGCTATAAGAATACATCACCGATCCAGACAAAAATCCGATCAGCGTGAAAAACACATAAGAATGGAAAAAATCGGACATGAGCGTTTCCTCCCTTTACTGCACCTTGCAGCCGACAGTGCGGGAAGCAAGCGCAATCAGGTAATCGGCAATCCGTTCATTTGTATCGTCCGGCCAGAATTTCTTCTGGGCCTCTTTGATATTTTCTGCGGCACCTTCGTCGAGCGCTAGTTCACGGACAGCCGAAACAATATCCTTTATATCCTGCCGAAAAACGGCTGCCCCGTGAGAACTTAAAAACTCCGCGTTTCTCTGTTCGCAGCCGGGAATCGGTTGGGTCAGGACAAGCGGAACGCGCTTCGCAATCGCTTCCGTAGAGGAGAGACCTCCCGGCTTTGTTAAAACGACATCGGCGGCGTCCATCAGCTCCGCAACCCGGTCTGTATAGGTAAATGGAATGATTTTTTCTGTCGGTATTAGTCTATGCAGAAGCTCTTGGTTGTTGCCGCACAAAACTACAGCCTGAGAGTCCGGTATGGCTTCGGTCAGCGCCGCGGCAATGCGGTCGATGTCGCCGTAGCCCATACTTCCTCCCATCAGCAAAAAGATATGCGAAGCCGTCAGGTGAAATGAGCGGCGCGCTTCTTCCTTCGGTACGTGTTTCAAAAATTCCGGCTGCACAGGGATTCCAAGCGGGCAAAGAAGTTCAGGCGAAATGCCTTTTGAGGCGAATTCCTGCTTGAGCGCGGCGTGGGGAATGATGTAGCTGTCAAGCGACGATTCTTCCCAGAACGGGATGCAGGTGTAATCCGTCGCGAGACCTGCCGCGGGGAGCTTTAAGCCATGGCCCCTGCGCAGATGAGTGATAGCCTGTGCGGAAAAAATGTGCGGGCAGATGATCGCATCCGGCCGAAAACGGGTAATTTCTTCAAAAAGACGGTCTGCATATAGAGTATTTAATCCGTAAATCGGCGAGTGACCACCCGGCGAGGAAATCAATTCGCCGATGCGGTAAAGTTTACTGAAAAAACGCGGAGAATGTACCGTAATGCCGGCGTAAAGGTCCGAAACCCGCCGGGAAACCGATTCTTTTTTTAATTTGAGAACATCAAGAACCTTGGTCTCACAGTCTCGTGCCTCCAAAGCCTTGCCGACAGCCAGAGAGGCGGAATTATGCCCCTCACCGGTTGCCGTAGATAATATGAGAAATCTCATCCATAATCACCGCAATGACTTCTTTTAAACATTATAGTACGAAAAGAATTTGGATTCAATTGCTGCCGGTTGAGGAAAATATAGTTTTTGACTTTTCTCTTTTTCATCCTTATGATACAATAAAAATAAGCTAAGACTCTAACAGTACCAAGAATTGGTCTGATTTTTGTGAAAAAGACTGAATCCTGTCTAGAAAGCCGGGCAAAAAAGGGCAACCCGCCGAAATTGCTGTTGCCTATTTACTTTAGTTAGGTAATATGGTAGCATACAGATATAAAGTGAAATTTGGAGTGTATCGTAATATGATAAAAGCGAAAAAGCTGGCTGTGATTCTTTCGGCGGGGCTTCTTCTCATTTCCGCATCTGGCTGCGGACTTATTGATTCGGCAAAGAATTCAAACGATCAGTCTTGGGAGCAAGTTAAATCCGCAGGGCAGCTTGTTGTCGGATTCGACAAAGCCTTTCCGCCTATGGGCTACATAGACACGGAGACGGGTGAGACCGTCGGCTTTGACATCGATATGGCTACGGAAGCCTGCAAACGCCTTGGCATTTCCGTAAAATTTCAGCCAATTGACTGGGACAACAAACAGGCTGAACTGGACAACGGCAATGTGGACTGTCTGTGGAACGGTTACAGCAAAACGGAAGAGCGTGCAAAAAAATGCAACCTCAGCGTTCCTTACATGAGCAACAACCAGATTATTCTGGTAAAAACGGATTCTTCCTACAATGGCCTTGACAGCCTGGCCGGAAAGGTTATTGGTGTTCAGTCTGATTCCTCAGCGGAAACAGCCTTGAATGACCCGGCAAATGCCGACTTCAAGAAGTCGTTGCAGGATGTTGTCAAGATTGATGACTACAGCAAGGCTGTGCTTGAAATTCAGAACGGGACCATTGATGCCATTGCCGTCGACGAAGTTGTTGCAAGGTATTACCTCACGAAAAATCCGAATGCTTATCGAATTCTGAAGGATAAAGACGGTAAAGAGGCCTCACTTGCTGTTGAGGATTATGTAATCGGTTTCCGAAAGAACGATGAGGCTTTGAAGCAGAAAATCGAGGGTGCCCTCAAAGAAATGGCGAAGGACGGAACGGCTACGAAGATTTCGCAGAAATGGTTTGGAAAAGACGTTATTACCATTCCGAAAGAGTAACAAATCCATACGCAAGGGCCCGGTGCAACCCTGCAGGGATGCTCCGGGCTTTCGCCTTGCCAGAAAGTAATTGGGGAGGATATACTACTTGAACTACAATGTATTGATTACGCAGATGCTGGAGTCGACGCTCGTGACACTGCGCATTTTTTTCGTCACGGCAATTTTTGCGCTGCCGCTCGGCATGCTCGTCGCTCTGGGACGCATGACAAAAATCAAAATTATCAACGTACCCGTCAGAATTTATATTCTGCTGATGCGCGGCACGCCGCTGATGCTTCAGCTTCTGTTTATCTTCTATGGTTTTAAGCCGATTTTCGGCATTCAACTGGACCGTATTCCCGCGGCGGAAGTTGCCTTTGTATTGAATTATGCCGCCTATTTTGCGGAGATTTTCCGCGGCGGCATCGCGTCGATTCCGCGCGGGCAGAGGGAAGCGGCAAAAGTCCTTGGCATGACGCGGCAGCAGACATTTTTCCGCATTCTGCTCCCGCAGGTCATCAAGGCGATTCTTCCTCCGATGGGCAACGAGTTTATCACCTTGGTGAAAGATACATCCCTCGCGCAGGTAATCGGCGTCGTTGAGCTGCTGAAAACGACTTCCGACTGGGTATCCTCTGCCGTCAGCATGGTGCCGTTCGCCATTGCCGGCGTGTTCTATTTGCTGATGAACGCCATTGTTACGCGGTGCTTTACCGCCGCCGAAAAACACTATGCTTATTACCGTTAGGAGGAACTCGGAATGCCTATTTTAACTGCACATAATATCCGCAAAAAGTTCGGCGGCGAAGAAATCCTCAAGGGTATTTCCATAGACGTTGAAAAGGGCGAGGTGCTCACGATTATCGGCCCTTCCGGTTCCGGAAAGAGCACTTTGCTCCGCTGCATTACGCAGCTGGAAACCGTAGACAGCGGTGAAATCACCGTCTGCGGGGAAAAGCTTACGACGACCGGCCCTGACGGCAAGGCAGTCTATGCCGATCGCGCAACCTGCAGCCGCATTGCCTTGCACATGGGGCTTGTTTTCCAGAACTTCAACCTTTTCCCGCATTTCTCCGTTCTTCGGAACATCACGGAAGCACCGATGTGTGTGCTTGGGAAAACGAAAGAAGAAGCGGAGAAAACCGCCCGTGAACTGCTGGAGAAAATGGACCTTGCCGACAAAGCGGACTCCTATCCATGCCAGCTTTCCGGCGGACAGCAGCAGCGTGTATCCATTGCGCGGGCGCTTGCCATGAATCCGGACATCCTGTTTTTCGACGAGCCGACGAGCGCGCTTGACCCGGAGCTTACGGGCGAGATTTTGAAAGTCATCCGCGGCTTGGCGGAGGAACACATGACGATGGTTGTTGTTACACACGAAATGGCGTTTGCACGCGATGTTGCGGACCGTGTCGTTTTCATGGCGGACGGTGTGATTGTGGAGCAGGGGACACCGGAGCAGGTGTTCGGCAATACAAAGAGCGAACGCACAAAAGCCTTCCTTGCGCGCTTTAACAACAGCGGAATGTAATTTTGTGTTAGAAACAAACGGGCTGGCAATTATGCCGGCCCGTTTGTTTCTTCGGCTTCGTCCGCGTTTAGGACTTCTTTGATAAACTTTTTGTCTTCGTCATCGCTGTATCCTTTGAAAATGACTTTGTCAATTTGGTTATGGTCAAATAGGAAGGTATATTCATCACTCACATTGCCTTCCGGGTAAAAGCAGGCCACATAATCATACATCTTTCCGCTTTCTACTGCCATTTGTTTTCTTCCGTAGATCATTATTTTTTTAGTACCACCCTTAAGCAGCACTACGCTTCCAATTGGTAAATATTCTTTCATTGTTTTTTCTCCTTGTCGCTATAATTTTTTGTTTATCAGCCCTATTCCTTAACGTCTGGTTTCCACCCTTTTTTTCTGCGGATCGTCACAGACAAAAATTTAATCAACATCACAATCGTGGTGACAACTGCTACAATCAAAAAAGTATATTTGCTGTCAAAAAGAACTCCTAGCAGACCTGCCAATAGAATCATAGGAAGGGATGAATTTTTCGGTACCACAATCAAAAGGGTGAATATTGAAGCTGCTGCAATCAATATCGTAATCCCGATTGCTAAATAACAATGATAGGATGCTTTTTTATATGCTTGCCAATACTTACTTTTTGACCCAAAAAACACACAAGTACACAGTGTCAACATAATAAAGCAGAATAAAAACACTGTGATGCTTGCTTCATTAAATCCCCAAAAGAAACAAAGAATTGAAAGTACCCACGTCGACACTGTAAAGAATGCACATGCTTTGGTGAAATTTTTATATTCAGGCCTAGCCTTTTTTTCTATGTCAGTTTCTGCCTCAAGTATGGTTTGCTCGGTAAGCATAGCTTGTACTTCTGCTTCATCTTTGGCCCGTTTTTCCGGAAATTCTTTATAATATTCTTCCGAATCGTCTCTCTCAGGAGCATGAATATCTAATGTAATCTCATAAGGTTCTCCATATACTTTTTTCACCCGGCCAGTTTTTCTGCCTTCCCGGATTACTACATGACACCCTTTTTTTTGGTAAAGCCTTTCCGTGGGGTCAACCAATCGCTCTACATGGCCGTGAGTAATTTTTCCGGTTGCCTCATCCTCATCCAGTACAACGTCTACTTCTTGATTCGGCTGGATTTCATACATCATAGTACCATCCATTGAAAACAAGTCATAAAAGTCAACCCTGTTTTCAATAAGATATAAGATTCCTTTTTCTTCAACCAACTGATTGAAATAAATTTTGATTTGCTTTTCATGACCAGTCTGCCAATACGACAAAAAGCGCCCTACCTCAACAATTGTTTTTGGGGGTAAAATTTCTTTGAACCTTAGCATGGTGCGGTGAAATATGTCACGCTCAGGATGATAAAACTTAAAGACATTATATTTTTTTTCACCTGTGATTAAGCAAAAGGTAATGTCGTAATCCTCTTCAGGGTCAAACAAATCAACTTCATAATATATTCCTATAATAAAATTCTTGGGGAACCAAATATCGTGATCTCCTCTTTTACCCTTTCCGGTTTGTACCCTGAGCCAGTGTTCGGATACTTTCAGAGTGTAGCGTTCGTTAATTGGTATTGTTTCAAAGTGCTCATTCAAAAGAGAAGGCGGTATTTCACGTTTATGTTTTTGCAAAGATTTAGAAGCGAAGTAAACGGGAGTTTTTCGCCAGTTTGATCTTGCAACAGTAAATATGATTAAAGCCATGATTATAAAAAAAACTACCATGCCATCACAGCCTTCCCAACATCTCCAAAGAAACCATTAAACAAGTTTACAGAAGAATCCAGTTTCTTTTTAATGGCGTTTCCAGCATCTTGAACGGCTTTTGCTGCGCCCTTTGCGGCATCACCCACAGCATCGCATGCCTTTTCAACACCGGTGGATACCCATTCTTTTACTGTCTTTCCGTTTATCTTTGCATCGTCAACTGCCCAATCATAAAGTTTGCTAGCAGCCAAGCCGATCCCAAACCCGACAGCGGCGCCCACAACCGTACCTACTCCTGGAATCGGAATTGCGGTACCAATTGCTGCCCCAACTTCTGCACAGCCGGTTGCAATTGCCATAGAGCCTAACCCTTTGACTGCAGTTGCTGTGGCATCGCCAATGGTGTGTGAAACAGTTGCTCCACTTTCAACATCGTTTTTTATTTCCATGCCGGTATCAAATGCTATGGAAGCATAACCAAGGATTTTCCCCACATTGTTGATTTTGGTGGAAATTTTCGTGCCTTTTTCAAATCCGTATATTTTTTTAAGGCCATTCTTAAAGCTATTGTAATCCTTAAAATTTTTCTCCCACAAACTTTTGTCCGTAATGTTCTCTAAAAATTTTTTTGCTCCTTCAGAAAAACTTGCATCAGGTGGAACAAAGCGGTTCAGGCCAGCCTTTATAAAAGCTTTTGACCCGATTTTATATCTTGTTCCTTCAATGCCTTCCAGATCTTCCAAATCACAATTTTTTAGAAAACCACTTATGCCGCCCTTAATATGGTAGTAATTTCCTACTTTCACAATTTTAAATATCCTGCAGTGTTTAATACATAGATACAATTTATAAACAATATCTAAAGTATCTGGGACCTTATCCATAGCATTGTTCAAATTATGAAGCAAATTTTCCGAATGATCAAGCAATTCAGGACCGAAATTCGCAATAACTAGACTGTATGCGATCAGTTCAGCCGGGGGCATCATTTCAACTCTCAGGAAATTAGCAAGAAGTTCATAATAATTAGGCACTATTTCGCCATTTTCAATTTTCAGATATTTACGCAGGAAGTCGTTTAATAAATCGTCGTAATATGCCTGCGAAAGAATGGATTTTACATTCTCAGCGGTAAAACTGCCCTTTTCAGGACTGATAATTTCCGCCATTTTTGAAATATAGGTTTCAATCTTCTCCAGTGAATCTCGTATGTTTGTAAAAGTGCTGCAGTAGGAATGGTCTACCGCATGTACTTCATTAAATATTTTTTCAACAGAGGAAACTGCTGCCTTGTTTTTTGCCGTAACCTTTTTATGATAAGAATTTACGTTATTAATATACCCAGCAAGGCCTAATTCGCCGATTAAATCCGCATAATCACACCAATGATCTTTATACCAGTCCGTAAAATTGCAGACTTCGCCGTTCTCAATTCCTTTTATATAGTTAAGCAATTCCTGCTTGCAAGAGTCAGAGAAATCTCTCAATATTATGGGTTCTCCTTCCTTCACTTGTTTTCCATGAGGCGCGCCGTAGTTTGGTCGGAGTTCTCAAAGCTTTTCTTTGTGTTTTCCATAAATCCAATTGTATTTTCAATTAGTTGGACCATGGTGGTGTGTATATCGTGATAGAGGTTTCCTATGAGTTCCAGCTCGTTACAAGAGGCACCGCCGCCAACCGTTGCAGGAGGAGTCGTATTCATAGCAGTCCATCTGCTCTCCATGTTTTTTAAAACATTGATTTGAGCTTCCAGATTGGAGCTATTAACATGAATCTGAGTGCTCATAGAATTGTCCTCCCGTGAATGGAAAATTAGAACTGATATTGATCTTTTGCATCAATATCTGCTAAAAACTGATTTACGGCCGACTTCGCCCTGGTGGAAAGGGAACCGATTTGATTTTCCAGTTTTTCCGCGTAGGTGATGAATTCTGACAATGCCGCTGAAACGGCGCCGTCGATGATTGCGGAATCCCGAATCGCTTTGAGCGTCTGAACATATTCCTGAATCATAGATTCATAATTTTTTCCCTGCTTCTCAAAAAAGGAAGCCATGTCTCTCCAGTAGTCTTCATCGATAATCAACTGATTTGAAGCCATGTAATCACCCTATTCTTCGTCTTCATCCATTCTGCTTAACTCATCATACAAGTCACTGATTCTTCTTTCACAGCGATAGATGCTGTCTTGGAAAGAATCAATTTCGTCTTGAAGGAGATTTATGGTCCAGTCGATTTTTGTTTTTGCTGCTCCAAGACCGCTATAGGCATGGTTGAATTCGGTTCCGTTGAGCAGATTGTTCATTCCCGGACAATAAGCGGAGAGCATTTTTACATGGAGATTGCTTGCGGTTAGTTTAGAAAGAGATCTTCTCCTCATGGATTGCCGGCTGCCGAAGCTGCCTTGCAAACTACTGAATTTTCGACAAAGGGCGTGCAATTTTTCCTGCTTTTTTTTCCGCTTATAAATTTGTTGACGATAAGAGTCTATGGCATCTTCATAAGATTCAATCGCCCGATAAATATCGCTTCTGCTCATAATCCCATCTCCACAATTATGGCATAAGAAATACCATATCTGTTTTCTTTTGGAAGGTGAAATGCCAACAAGGCTTTTATTTCTAATAAAGGATTCTAATATAGATAATACAATGTATGTAAATAAATGTCAATGATTCCTATTTGAACTAATATAGGTTACATAATGGAAGAAACTGCTAAATCAACCCGAGTTTTCGTTGCTGGCAATTGGCCGAGGATTTGAGCCTAATCAAAGCACAAAACCCGCATGAATACTGATTTTTCAGTACTCATGCGGGTTTGATTCTTCCCAGCCAAATTGTTTTCCGGTAAAAAAACAACCCGCATAAACTTAGCGTTCATGCGGGTTTGGCGGAGAAAGAGGGATTTGAACCCTCGCGCCGCTTTCACGACCTACTCCCTTAGCAGGGGAGCCCCTTCACCACTTGGGTATTTCTCCATTTCTCTGTATTCTATATCAAATAAGAGGATGTTGTTCAAATTTGGCGGAGAGGAAGAGATTCGAACTCTTGGTCCCTTGCGGGATCACTAGTTTTCAAGACTAGCTCCATAAACCACTCGGACACCTCTCCACAATAGAAATACAGCAGGGGCGGAATTTATAATACCACAAAACGTTCGGGCATGTCAATCCTAAATCCACAAATACTGAAGGGAGTTTGAACCCTTTGCGCTGATGAGGAGCCATGCTTTCTATTTTGCCCCTCTTGGTGTATAATATAAAACTATAAACGAAAAAACGGCGAAGGTTTTCTTGCCGATTGATGCGGCTAATCTATATTCTGGAGATAACTATGTTGCATACGCTTTTAACTGCCTCTGAGAGCATTGTTCCCATTATCGTTATGATCGCTGTCGGTTTTTTCATGGCCCGAAAGGGTTGGATCAACGAAACCTTCGGCAATGCGAGCTCAAAGTTCCTTCTTAACATTGCACTTCCGTGTTACATGATTTGGAATCTGATGGACAATTTTGACCGAGGCAAGCTGCTGGCCCTCGTCGGTGGCCTTCTCGTTCCTGTCATCACGAAAGTTGTCACATACTTTCTTTCCATTCCCGTAAGCAATCTGATGAAGATTCCTCGGTCGAGGAAAGGGGTTTTCCGTTCCATCTTTTTCTGTTCCAATACAATTTTTGTCGGTTTGCCCATCAACCTTGAACTATTCGGAACCGAAAGCGTTCCTTACGTTTTACTTTATTATATTGTCAATACGTTGCTTTTCTGGACGCTCGGAAACTACGAGATTAGCTGCGACGGGGAAGCGTCTCTGAAAGCACCGCTTTTTTCCAAAGCGACGGTGAAGAAGGTGTTTTCCCCCGCGCTGATTGGGTTTCTTCTCGGCATCGTTTTCATTCTGCTTCAGGTAAAATTTCCGCAGCCCGTGACGGATAGTTTGCGGTACCTTGGAAACACGACAACACCGCTTGCTTTGATTTTCATTGGACTTACCCTGACGACCATTCCGCTTCGTCAGCTGAAGCTGGACCGCGAGCTTATCGTGCTCATTCTGGCGCGTTCCGTTCTCTCGCCGCTTCTTGTGGCGGCAACACTTCAGTTTATCCCGCTGCCTAAGCTGATGGGTGAGGTATTCATCATCCAGTCTGCCATGCCTGCCATGACAAACACCAGCATCGTGGCGAAAGGCTATGGCGCCGACTATAAATTCGCGAGCGTCGCAACCGTTGTTACCACCTTGGCGTGTGTGATTGCAATTCCGATTATCATGTGCTTCATTCATTGATACTCTGTGCGTTTCCGGTATGTTCCCTACCATGTTTGACTCGCAGGCTATCCGCCTCGGAAAGGCAGATTTGTTGGGAGTATTTTTGGAAGATTTTTTTCGACATTGCTTTCTTGACAAGAATTTCACAGCAAGTTATAATAATAAAACTTTTATAACGTAACGCTGAGAAGCGCTGAAAGAAAGGAAGGGTGATTCAAATTGCAGAAAAATGCAAGAGCCGATTTATTTGAGATCTCACCGCAAATCATTAAATTGACCCAGCTCTGTCGAGAGCACAGCTACATTGATTCGCAGCTTTACACAAAGTATGATGTCAAACGTGGTCTGCGAGATATCAATGGGAAAGGCGTATTAACCGGTCTGACCGAGATTTCCGAGATTGTCTCCTCAAAAATGGAGAACGGAAAGTCAGTTCCCTGCGAAGGAAAGCTTTATTACCGCGGCATCGACATTGAAGAAATCGTTCAAGGTTTTGTTTCTGAGAATCGCTTTGGTTTTGAAGAAACAGTTTATCTTCTGCTGTTTGGAGACCTTCCTACACCTCAGCAGTTGGACGAATTCAAGACGATGCTGGCCAATTACCGGACATTGCCGACCAATTTCGTGCGGGACATTATTATGAAGGCCCCGAGCTTCGACATGATGAACACGCTGGCCCGCAGCATCCTGACACTTTACGCCTATGACGAAAGGGCCAACGATACCTCGCTGGAAAATGTTCTGCGGCAGTGCATTGAAATGATTGCTCTTTTCCCGCAGCTTGCTGTTTACGGTTATCAGGCCTATATGCACAACAAAAATCCTTACAACAGCTTTTTCATTCATGCACCGCGGCCTGAACTTTCTACGGCAGAAAATATTCTGTATATGCTGCGAATTGACAATCGCTATTCGCCGCTGGAAGCGAGGATTCTGGACCTTGCGCTTGTTCTGCACGCAGAGCACGGCGGCGGCAACAACTCCAGCTTCACAACTCATGTAGTCGCGTCCTCCGGAACCGATACATATTCCGTCATGGCTGCCGCGCTCGGGTCTCTGAAAGGCCCCAGACATGGCGGAGCAAACGTAAAGGTCGTTCAGATGTTTGAAGACATGAAGCGCGAAGTAAAAGACTGGACGAGTGAAGCGGAAGTCGGCAATTACCTGCACCGACTTCTAAACAAGGAGGCGTTCGACCGCTCAGGGCTGATTTACGGCATGGGCCATGCGGTTTACTCACTCTCCGACCCGCGTGCCAATATCTTCAAGAAGTTTGTCAAGCGCCTTTCTGAAGAAAAGGGCTTTACGAAGGAATATGAGCTTTATGCCTTGGTGGAACGTTTGGCTCCGGAAATCATCAGTCAGGAGCGCAAGACCTACAAGGGCGTCAGCGCCAACATTGATTTTTACAGCGGATTTGTCTATCACATGCTTGGGCTGCCGACGGAGCTGTTCACCCCGGTCTTTGCCATGGCGCGCATCGCCGGGTGGAGCGCACATCTTATGGAAGAGCGCATCAACGAAGGAAAGATTATCCGCCCTGCTTACATGAGTGTTGCGAAACATCGCCCATACAAGCCGCTTAACGAGCGCTAAGTCCTATGATGTCAGCAATAAAGAAACCGGTGCTTCCGAATATGGCGGCACCGGTTTTTGATATGTTATCGGGCGATAGCTCCAAAATCGTACAGGAAATATTTCTTGTGTTTCCTACCCAGTGCGGTTGACAGTCTCCTTATGCAAACCTATACTGAAACGGAAAGGAGTCATCCGCATGCAGAAAACGATAGAACGAATTGCCGCGCTGCGCGCCGCGATGAAGCAGGCCGGCGTGCAGGCTTATATAATTCCGTCATCGGACCCGCATCTGAGCGAATATACACCCGCTCATTGGCGAACGAGGGAATATTTTTCGGGCTTCACCGGTTCTGCCGGAACGCTTGCCGTAACAGAAACCAAGAGCGGACTCTGGACAGACGGGCGCTATTTTATTCAGGCTGAACATCAGCTTGAGGGCAGCGGAATCCGGCTGTTCCGCATAGGGGTCAGCGGGGTTCCGACCGTTGTGGAATTTCTGCGGGAGGAATTGAAGGCGGGCGACACGGTTGGAATTGACGGAAGCCTTTTTTCCGCCGCCGATGCACGCAGAATGGAATGTCTCCTAGGCGAAAAAAACATCGGCCTCAAGCAGATAGACCTTGTTGCGGACATTTGGACAGACAGACCGCCGGTACCGAGAACAGAAGTTTTTCTACATAGCCCCAAATATGCAGGCATGACTTGCGCGCAGAAGCTGGCTGTGGTGCGGAAAGAACTGAACAGCCGAGGAGCGGATGCGCAGATCTATGCACGACTTGACTGCGTGGCATGGTTGATGAATCTTCGCGCAGACGACGTAGAAAACTCGCCGTTTGCGCTTGCTTACGCGGCAGTGCTGCCCGATTCGGCATATCTCTTCATTGATACTTCCCGCGTTCCGCAAGAAGTAATGGAAAATCTCACAGAGAACGGTGTTGCCGTTCGCGGCTACGATGAGATCGGCGAATTTCTTCGCACGATGCCGGAGGGAATTACGGTTCTGGCAGACCCAGCGGGAATGAATGAAAAGCTGTATGACATTCTGAAGGAAAACAAGGCCATCCTAGTAAGAGATGGAATCGACATTGTAACCGAGCTGAAGAGTATCAAAAACGAGACCGAAATTCAGGGTTTCCGCACTGCGCATATCCGCGATGGCTGCGCCATGGTGGAAGCCTTTGCGGAGCTGGAAAGCAGGCTCAACGCAGGGAAGACCGTAACGGAATGGGATGTTTGCGAGCTTCTCGAAGAAGCCCGCAGACGTCAACCCGGGAACCACGGGCTCAGCTTTGACACGATTGCCGCTTACCGAGAGAATGCGGCGATGATGCATTATGCCCCGAAGCCGGAAAGCTGCAAAACGCTGGAGAGAAGCGGACTGCTGCTTGTTGATTCCGGCGGACAGTATGTTGACGCTACGACGGACATCACGCGAACCTTTGCCCTCGGCCCTGTGACGCGGGAGGAAAAGGAATGTTACACATGGGTGCTCAAATGCCACATAGCGCTCGCTACCGCTGTTTTTCAGGAGGGCTGCACGGGAGGAAATATCGACATCCTCTGCCGTGAACCGCTTTGGAAGCATGGAATTGATTACCGCTGCGGAACAGGCCACGGGGTGGGCACATTCGGCAGTGTGCATGAGGGACCCCAAAATCTCCGAATGAATAACAAAACGATACTGCGCCCGGGCATGACCATTACGAACGAGCCGGGTGTCTATCAGGAAGGAAAATTCGGCATTCGGACCGAAAATTTGATGATTGTTCAGGAAGCATATGAGAACGAATACGGCCGTTTTCTGAAATTTGAAACCGTTACCGTATTTCCCATAGATATAGCGCCGGTATTGCCTGAGCTTTTGACTGAGGAAGAACTTAATTGGCTGAATTGCTACAATCGACACGTATTGGAAACGCTTTCGCCGTTCCTTTCCGGTAGGGAACTGGATTGGCTGACCCGCCATACGCAGCCGCTGAAGAGCTAAAAGAAAAAGTCTGAATATGCCCCAACAACACGCACAGCACCTGAAATATTCGCCAAAAAATGATACTAAAAATCTATGCTAAATAAGCGCTAAAACCAGCTAAAATTATTGCTTTTTTTGCTTCGTGAATGTATAATAATTTTGTATGGTATTCACGGTCGGTTTCACTGTTAGCGGGCCTTCTGCCCAAATGGAGGAAATATATGAGAAAAAGAAAAGGGGCCGTTAGTATTAAGCAGCTGGCGGAAAGTCTGAACCTTTCACCCGGCACGATATCCATTGTTTTGAATGGCCACGGCGATAAAATGCGCATCTCAAAAGCGACCCAGAACAGGGTTTTGGAAGCTGCGCGTGAAATGGGTTACCAACCAAATATTTACGCAAAGCGGCTCCGCCAAGGGGAAGGCGGGAACCAGCATAAACTGATTGCTGTGTTCAACTGCTACATTAAAGATGTTAAAAACGTGCTTGGCAGAATTTTATATGGAATTCAGACCGAGATTTCTGACAAGAATCTGCCTGTTGATATTTTAATGCAGACCTATCAGCTTACTAAGCTCAGTGAGAAGAAAGAACTCTTGTCTTCCACTTACTGCAACGGCGCGATTATTTACGGTGTCTCGGAGGAAGATACCGCATTCTTGCTGAATGAGACATTCGACATTCCGATTGTGATATTTAACCGCCCAACGGAGAAATACGGTTCGGTCTATGTGGAAGACTATGAGGCAGGCAGACGGGTGGCGCAGCTGTTTGCTTCTTCAGGGTGCAAAAACGTTGGACTTATTATGCCGTCGAAGCGGAGCAGAGCTGGCAGCATGAGACAGCTTGGCTTTCTGGATGGATGCAGTCAGAACGGCTTGGTTGTTGCCCCGCAGCATATACAGGAAGATGTGCTCAGTACAGAGGGCGGTTATGTTGCAGCGAAACGTATGCTGCAAAGCGGCAGTATCCCGCAAGGATTGTTTGTACAAATCAGTGAAATGGCAGCCGGTGCGGCCCGCGCAATCCGTGAACGCGGTCTGCAGATTCCGAATGAGGTAAAACTGGTTTCCTATGGTGACAGTCAGATCGAAGAATATATGACGCCTTCGCTGACGGCAATTCGTATGCCGATTGAAACGATGGCGGCAGAATGTCTTGAGCTTGTGCTGAACATGATCGACACAAATGATTGGCGTCCCACGACGCGAATCGAACCGCTGAAGATTATTTTCCGTGAAAGCTGTCCGGAACCGGAAAATGAAAAAATAAATAAGCAGAACGACAGAACAGAAAACCCCCGCCAGAATGGAACAAATAGTTCCTTCTGATGGGGGATTTTTTTGTTTGCGGTCAATGGATTAGATGCCTAATTCGTCGCAAAGCGGCTGCATGGCTTCAATAGTGCGGGTAATCAGCTCGTCAAGCGTCCAGCCGAGCATATCAGCGCCCTTTTGAATTACTTCTCGAGAGCATCCGGCAGCGAAGGATGGTGTCTTAAATTTCTTTTTGAC
Source organism: Thermocaproicibacter melissae (assembly GCF_024498295.1). Lineage (NCBI taxonomy): Bacteria > Bacillati > Bacillota > Clostridia > Eubacteriales > Oscillospiraceae > Thermocaproicibacter > Thermocaproicibacter melissae. Next base: position 1,406,090 of record NZ_CP101827.1, on the reverse strand, counting down.
AGATTTCAGCTGCATTCCGCGCACGCTTTTGGAGGGGTGCATCAAAGCGACCGCACCGATCAATCCGGTGAGCTCGTCGGTGGCATATAGGATTTTTTCCATGATGTGTTCGGGTTTTATGTCAACCGTGATACCATAGCCGTGGCTTGCTACTGCGTGAATCAGACGCTCGTCCAATCCGCGGGCACGCATGATTTCCTGCTCTTTGATGCAGTGCTGTTCAGGGTACTGCTCAAAATCAAGGTCATGAAGGAGCCCGACAACTTTCCAGAACTCTATGTTTTCCGGATCATACTCCTTCGCAAAATATCCCATCACGCCGGAAACGATTTTTGCGTGTTTCAGATGAAATGCATCTTGGTTATACTCTTCCAAAAGCTTCTGCGCTTCTTCCATGGTTGGTACAGCATTCATGTGAGTTCCCTCCAACTGATGTACTGGCATTTATTTCATATTATAAACATTCTTAAGGAATGTCAATGACAATTTCTCTAGACTGTGAGCCATAGCTTCCCGTTTTCGTGCATATATTTTGTACGGGAAAGGGGTAATTTGTTATGGTGGCCTTAACGGTAACAAAAAAGCGGATTCTGGCAGTGCTTTGCTTCATTCTTGCCGCGGTGCTTGCGGTGTGCGCGTGCATCCAAGGCGCGCGTGCAATTCAGGCGGCGTCCACAAAGCGCTCCTTGCCGATTTACAATGTACAAACGGATGAAAAGAAAATCGCCATATCCTTCGATGCGGCGTGGGGAAACGAACAAACGCAAACGCTGATTGATATTCTGAAACAATATAATGTGCATGCCACGTTTTTTGTTGTAGGCGCATGGGTGGACAAATACCCCGATTCCGTCAAAGCGTTGGCCGAAGCAGGGCACGAAGTTTGCAACCACTCGAACACGCATCCGCACATGCCGAAGCTCACGCAGCAGGAAATGACAGCCCAAATTACAGAGTGCAACAAAAAAATCATGGCAATTACGGGAAAAAGCCCGCTGTTGTTCCGTCCTCCATACGGCGATTACAACAATGCTGTAATCGACACGGTAAACAGCCTGAAAATGTATCCGATTCAGTGGGACGTAGAAACGCAGAATACTAAAATAATGTAGCTACTTAAATATAACCTTTACGCTTTCGGGCGATACATCTATCCGTTTTACAAGAAGCTGAGCGACTTCTTTTTTACTGTCAAAATCAAGCTCTCTAAACCTGCAATTCGGAAGTTTGATTGTTTTGTGCTCAGGCGCAGCGTTTATTTTATTGAGTAATTCAGTCCTGCGCGCATCAAGCTCAACCATGCGCGCATTAATATACCGCATCGTAATTTCGTTTGCTTCTTCAAGCTTATCCATTAAATGACTAATCTGTTCGTCTATCTTAGCTACTTCAATTTTTTCCGCATTATGACTATCTGCCTTTGGCTCCGGCGTAGCCACAGAGGAAAGGCGGTCTATTTCGGCCTGTATCTGTTCTTCAGCTTGTGCTTCAACATCTTCAATGCGTTCAGAATGTTTCACATTGCAAAGGTGTAGGTTCGTTTTGCCGGAACAGTTGAAGTACAAATAATTGCCGGTATGAATTACTCGCAATGAATAACCACAGTTCGCGCATTTCACTAAACCCGAAAGCCAAGTGTATTTCCCGCTACCTGTGTTTTTAATCTGCCGATTTTCGTCCAGTCGCTTCTGGCAGGCAAGGAATGTTTGTGAATCAATTACTCCGTCATGTGCGGCGATTGCGAGCAGTTGCTCATGCAGGTCGGTATATTTGGCAGCTGATCTGTCTCGTTTTCCCCAAAGCCACAGCCCCTTTTCTCCGGTAAATTCATCAATGTCGTTATAAAGAATTAAGCCCTTACCGCGATAGTAATAATATACGTCGGCATCGGCTTTTACATAGGCCGGATTATGAAGAATACGGCTAATCGATACATTATCCCAAGTCTTACGGCCAATTCCTGAAACACCTGTTTCAGTTAACCATGCCGCGATTTTACTGAGCGACATACCAGCATAAGCATATTTGTTAAATATTTGACGCACGACCTCTATATTGCCGTCAGGGACAAGCATAGACGCGGCCTTTCCCCCTATCTTCGTGCGCTGAATTTTGAAGCCAAAGGGCGCAGGGCCGCCAAGAAATGCCCCCCTTTTTGCCCGTTGGTAATAATTATCCTTTATGCGCTCCGCTATGGTCTCGCGTTCCAACTGTGCGAACACCATAATGATATAAACCATCGCGCGGCCGACAGGGGTAGAAGTATCAAATTTTTCATTTACGGAGATAAATTCAGTATTGTGTGCTTTGAGAATTTCCCATATACGACCGAAGTCCGTGATTGACCGGCTGATTCGGTCTAATCGATATACAATGATTTTCTCGATTTCACCACGCTCCACAGCCTGCATCATTTTCTGAAATGCTGGGCGGTCTGTGTTTTTACCCGAATAGCCTTTATCAGAATAAATTTTTGGTTCACCAGTACATTCATTTCGGCATAGTTCTATTTGACTTTCTATGCTAATCGAATCCTTCTTGTCTACTGACTGGCGCGCATAAATAGCTTCCAAAATCTCACCTCACTTACGACTGTTTTCTTATTCGGTGTAGCCCACACCGAGCAGGGTCTATTTCAACCCTAACTAAATCTTTACAAATTCCTATCTTTCGTTATGTCTTGCGGAATGGCAGTAAGCCACAAAGTATAACTATAATCTTCTGCATACCACCTTTTACACATGACGCTTACTTTTTACGGGCTGTTCAGTGGCTCTCGTTGCAATTTCGCTTAATTCAGCTGCAATCTCAACATCTTTATTTGAAATATCATCTCGCCTAATCCCTAAAAGCTTATCAACGGCGGGTTGCATTTCAGGTTGCTTACGATACGATATTACGACAGTCTTTTCATGGTTAGTCAAATCAATTATGTTTCCGTCAACATTTGGGTTACCGGAATACTTTTGAAGTTCAGAAATAGAAATACCAAGTCCAAAGCAAATTTTAGCAACATTATCAACAGCAGCCCCACCAATCGAGCCGTTTAATATGGAGAGCAAAGTTGAGTATGGCATATTAATTTTCTTTGCAAACTCTTTTATCGTAAGGCCCTTATTCTTGATAAGTAATTTTAGATACTGCTCACGGTTCATAGAGTCACTTCCTTAGTTCCATTATAATATCACCTGAAAAATATAAAAGCAATACAGAAACACGAAATGCTGTTGTTATGTTGCTGAATATTAGTTGACAGCACTAATATTTCGTGTTATTATATGCTTGAAAAACGAAATATCGTTTTAGGAGGCACATATATGTACAAGCTTTTGGAATCAAAAATGACCTTTATAGGTATGACGAAGAAACAGTTAGCGCAGAAGATGGGACTGAGTTATAACACACTCTTGGCGAAATTCAAACGTGAAAGTTCCTTTTCGCTTGATGAGGCGGCGGAAATAAAGTGCATCGTTGGTGCATCAGAGCCTATTGAGGTGCTTTTTGAACTGTTACCGGAGCAGCAAGCGGGCTAACCTCGCTGTCAACGTGGAAATTATAGGCAAGTCGTACAACCGGTGCCACATATCTATTTGCAGGAGATGATTATTATGCCCTTGAAGTGTACATCGGTTCACCCAGAACATACGTTGGAAGAAGACCAACGAACGGCTATGCGACTGCGCGAAATATTTGAGCGTTTTTACGAACGTAAGGCGGCGCAGGAAAAAGCTGAAATGGGAAAAAAGGACGCTTAACAAGCAAGGTTCAGGACGTTTAAACTCCGAAAGTGGGACAAGCCGGCAACGGTTTATTAATCATTGCTTGCGTGAACAAGGAAAGGTGATATAAATGCCGACGAAATCTAATAATTACAGTTCTGCGCCGACTTCCATAGCTCGGGATAAGAATTTGTCGCTAAAAGCAAAAGGGTTGTATCTGTTGATAAAATGCTGCTTAAGAGATCCCGAGTTCGATTTTATGCACTTCAAAATGGCATTAGCGGCTGAATGCAAAGAGGGAAGTAAGGCATTTGAATCAGCTTGGAGAGAACTGAAAGAGGCAGGATATCTAAAGCAGTTTCGCACTCCGTATTACGAAGGCGCAGGCTTTCATTATGCGTATAAAATTTTGACTCATGCGGATAAATCTACTTCATCACTTCAAACATTCAAAAGCCTGAGCAAAAGTTATTCGCTAAAACAAATGGCTGAACAGGAAAGCATGGAGTAGATATGGCAAAGGAAGAAAAACGTAGTTATTACGCCGTTATACCGGCGAACGTGAGATATGATAAGAGCCTTTCGGCGAACGCGAAATTGCTCTACGGAGAAATATCCGCTTTGTGTAACGAAAAAGGATATTGCTGGTCTACCAACAAGTACTTTGCTGATTTATTTGGAGTATCGCAGACGAGTATTTCCAAATGGATTTCGTCGCTTGTCAGCAAGAATTATGTTTATGTCAAGATAGTCTACCGCGAGGGTACAAAAGAGATTTTGGAAAGGCGCATGAGCATAGTAAAAGAATCTCTTGAGGAAATTCAAAGTACCCCCCCTCTTGAAAAAAAGTTAAATACCCCTCTTGAAGAAAAGTTAAATACCCCTCTTGAAGAAAAGTTAAAGGAGAATAATAAAGAGACTAATATTACAGTTATTAATAAGTCAGTCAGTCAGTTTAAAGAGATAGGGGAGACAGACGAACTGACGGATGAAATTAGAGAGAGACTGAAAAAGCAAATTGATTACGATTATTTCGAGGAAAATTACCCCGAAGATCTCTCGGGGGTAGATGCGCTGATAGATTGCATGGCCGAAATGCTGACAGCTCCCTATACGAAGATTAACGGTATCAAGCTGCCTCGGTCAATACTGGAATCGTACATAAGGAAAACGGATTCCGAGCTTTTGAGGGAGTTTCTCGAGCATATGCGCGGAAAAAAGATGCGTGATATTAAAAACATCGGCGCATACTGGCAGTCTGCTTTTATAAATTTCATCAAGGAATCGGAGCTCGTAAGGCTCACAATTTAGAGAATCAAATGGAGCCAATGAGTAACTGAGGAAATGAAGGGAATAGGAAATGATTTTACCTGCTGATGTTTATTACAGGGTTGTCAACATAGCGCAGAGCTATTACATTTTGCTTGACCGTTTGAAGGAGTATAAGAATTCCGTATTGTACGAGACACACCGTAGCGACGGTCAGCCGCGCGGTAATCGAATAAGCAATCCAACGGCGGATAAGGCAGAGAAAAAAAGCGCGAGACAAGCAGAATGCGAACGTAAAATCAAAGCAATAGAGCGAGCTTGGAATGTCTTAGGGCCGCGCTACAAGGAATTCATTAGGCTGCATTATTTCGAGCACAGGAAATTGGAAAGTATAGATTTACCCATGACACCACAGGAAAAAAAGGACGTGAGCACGTTCTTTTTAACCAAACTGGCGATGAATTTACATGAGATATAACATCGAGGTGAGAAAAATGGCTGTTGCAAAATATGACAGTTCTTGACAAATTCTGGGGCAAGCCATACGATGGAAACATTAGGAGGCATCGTTATGAAAAAGGTTGTATTAACGCTAAAGGCTAAGAAAACTGCAATTATTACCGGTATAGCTGTTGTCTGTGTTGGTGTGTTGTCTTTCGTCCTGCTGCAGCAAGCTGATGTGAAATCAGAAAAATTGTATACAGCATCGTCCACAGCCAGTACTGCTGAAAGCTCTTCTGCTAATTCGTCCAGTTTGGATTCTTCGGAAACTTCTTCTGCTCTTTCTTATTTGCAAAACACAGTTGTTTCCAGTGCGTCCGAACGCAGTAACGGTTCAGAAGTTTGCTCCAGTACTTCCGAAAAGAAAGTTAACAGTTCCAGCACGGAATCCGTTTCCGGCAGTCCCAAAGCAGCTGCAGCTTCTAATTTCACAAATACGAGCACAAAGAAAGACAACAGCGCCACCTCGGCTAAATCAGGCACAAAGAAAGCAAGCAACACTACTTCTGCAAAATCGAGCACAAAAGCTGCCGGTAGTGCCACTTCAAACGACAATCCAGAAAAGACATACAACCTAATATCGGCATACGATATTGCAAAAAATGATACACCTTACAACATTGAAGCCGATAAGCAGGCAATTATCGCATACGGTGAATCGAGGGGCTTGCACTACAACCCGGATTTGAGACCTGAAAACTCCTCTTGGGCTGGCAGAGATGATTTACTCATTGACGATGCCAGTGATGCCGACATCATTGAGGGCTGCAAAGCCGATATCGATGGGATGATCCGCTTAGGTTATGCTGGCGCGGATTTCAACCCATACTTTGAGAAAAAGTCAGATAAAATAAACGATTATTACTCCTATGTTCTCTATCGATAAACTGGCAGAGGGGCAGCATTCTGCCCCTTTTCTTTACGCTGAAAGGAGATTGTAAATTGAAAAAGAGACTTCATAAGGCTATAGCCTGTATGTTTTGTATGCTCCTTACTTTGCAGGCAGGCTTTTTTCATGTAAATGTATCTGCGGAAAGCCGAACAATATCTATGTATTACGATGGGTTCAAGTGGAAGAATAATTACACCTTTACAAATCCCGTCAACGGCAAAGTTATGACTTTCCGTGCTGGCGAAGATATTACGAGGTTATGGTTCAAATCATTAAATACACCAGCATACTGTGTGGAACCGGGGGCATCTATTGCTTATGGAACAACATATAGCACGGGAGATTCAACATATTGGAACCGTATCCCAAGAGATAAGCGGTATGGAATTAATCTGGCATTACTATATGGATATCCCAATAACAACATCTATGAACACGCACTAGAAGGCGTTGCGATAACTCAAATTGTCGTATGGGAATATATTCTTGGCTATCGCGACCCCTATACCGGCGAGTGCACGAACCATTCACTAATCAATAATTTGTCAGTCCCAAGTGCATATCAAAACAGCTATATGGACGCATATAGAGCGCTGGATAACTCCCTTTTACAGGCCAGAAAAATACCATCATTTGTTTCATACCGAGCAGAAACCGCACCAACCTATACGCTGAAATATAACGCCAACACTGGTGCATACGAGACAACCTTACATGACACAAACTCCATCGCTACACTCGAACAAACGTCTTTTTCCGCTAATGGGATAACATTTACCAAAATAGATAACAAAACACTCAAAATCTCTACTAAGCACATCATCGATAAAACGGCTCCGGTAAATGTTAGCTGCACTAAAAATATTCCTCAACATTCCAAACAAGGAGCAATTGTTATATGGTCTGCACCCGATGCTCAAAACATATTGACGGGAAGTAATCCACCAGACCCTATTTCAGCATTCATGCGCTTACAGACAGAATCAACTGGCAATTTAACAATACGTAAACAATCAGAAGATGAAATTGTGTCCGGTATCACGTTCACCGTCTCCGGCAATGGGATAACCAGGCAGGGCACTACAAATGCCTCAGGGCTGCTTACTATAACCGGTCTTCCGGTTGGAACATATACGGTACAAGAAAGCAGCATTCCAGCCAGGTATAATCAATTATCTTCTCAAGCGGTGTCAGTACGACCGGGGCAAACGACGACGGTTAATTTTAATAACACGCTCAAAAAAGGCCGCGTGAAGTTTGTAAAGAAGGATAGCTATTCTGGCGGATACCTTTCCGGTGCTGTTTACCGGATATTTAAGTCTGATGGAACCCGTGTGGCAGATGTTACTTCAGATGCGGGCCAATGGATTTATAGCCCCTACCTTACATACGGTAACTACTACATTGAAGAAGTACAAGCCCCAACCGGCTTTGCTCTTGACAGCAGTAAACATTCATTCTCGGTATCGCAAAGTGAGCAAGTAATTCCCCTTACGCTTGAAGATCATCCTTTATCCGACGTGTATCCAACTTTTGTTGAGCCGAATGCAACATATCGAAGCGGAACGGAGATAATTGCAAGTTATCTTATCCATAACAACAGCTATGCTGAACATACTCCTGACAAACCTCTGACCGTACACTTTACGGCAAGTAGCACCTTAAATGGAGTCACAACGAACATTACCACTCAGCAGAACAAAGTGGTTGTACCACGGAGTAATCAAAACCTCACTTGGTTCAAGGTTAAAATTCCAGAGGGTGCTTCAAAAGTCACATTCGTCTGCACAATAGATACTCCATCCGGTGTCGTGGAATCAAACATGAATAACAACACTGATAAGCAAGATATTACTGTATCTGCACCAGACAACTCACAAACGCCAAACACAAAGTTTGAAAATGCTCCAAACTATTTTGTAAGGCCGAATGATAACGCCGAAGTGCTGACCGGCAACTATGCTTCCAATGTGACACCAGATGCAGTATGGCAACAGTGGGTTTATGAAAATGGTACATGGAGCATAAAGACGTATGGAATGACGCTTACCGCAGACCAGCAGATTGTTCCCGATATTAACGCATTCTCTAGCTTTCAGTCCAACGGCTTCTGGCACATGAAATCTGGGTATGGGTTGAGCATTACAGCCATTTCAAAAGTGTCCCGATACGGCAGCGCGATTCTCCCTGATTCAAGCGCGTATGTGCTACCTCAGAGCGGCAACGCTTATTTTCCCGAATTCGGGTATGAACTTGCCGATGGCAAATATAGAACTCTGCAACTCACTGCTGCAAACAAGTTGGAATTCGTAGAGAATCCATATTCCATTACTATAACCGGAGAACACGACGGGCGGCGTATTCACTACACTCCTCTATGGTATCCGGACGGGAATTACACCGTAAAGACTTACTTGTACGATTGCTGGACGCCTGCCGGAATGATAAGCCTGCAAAGCACTTTGAAGCCTATCGTAATTGGCGGCGATCTTTACGATGACTGGTACATCAGTCATCTGCCATGACTGGTACGTAGAACATAAATAACTAATCATCAGGGACAAGTCGGATATCTTGTCCGACTTGTCCCCTAACTGTTTTCAGCTATTGAGGCACATTGGGAAAGATGGAAATAAGGAGGAAGTCATAGATGAGAACATCAGTTGAAGACACGTTAGACTTTAAACTTACGAAAGCACAAAAGAAACTTGTGGAAGACAATTTCAAGGTGATTGGCTATGTATATCGGAGAATTAAACGTTCCTATTTAATTGCTGTAAGCTACGACGAAATATTTGGCGATGCAGCGATTGGTCTCTGTAGGGCTGCAAAATACTTCGACGAAAAGCGTCACAATGAGGGCAATTTTTTCCCGTTAGCTTATCGCTCCGTCCAATTTGCCGTGTTCAATTCGGTTAAAAAGAGCAAAAAATATTATCATAATACGACAAGCCTAAACGAACCTATCTTCTCAGAATTTGGAGATGATGAAGAGAAAGAACTTGGTTCAATCATCCCCGCACCAGATGATTGGGAATCGCTCGAATATAAGATATTAGTTGAATCAATATTCCAGCGAGTCGAGTGCATTTTATCAGATGGAGAGAAGAAAATCTTTAGACCTTGGCTGAACGGGGTAGAGTACCAAGACATTGCTAAAAAACTTAGAATCACACCATATTCAGTAATGGCCATGGAGCTTAGCATACAGGAAAAATGCAGAGCTGCATTTAGAGCTGATGAAATTTTTTCATAACTTTATCCGATGAAACTACAGAAAAAAGGCTTCAAAAGCATACGGAATGCATACGGAATTCATGTGCTAAAACATACGGAATTGTAAATAATTCTGTACCCATTGATTCGTCAGGCTTTGCCTGACTCCCCACGCAAAGTGGGGACAGAATCCCCTTATGCTCTTTACCCCTAAGAGGGCGCGCCACAGCGCAGCCCCCTTTCGGGGTAAAACCGTCAATCCCCTTGCAGGGCCTCATAATGAGAAACGAAAGGAACAGGATGAAAACATGGAAGTAAAAATTCGCGGTGTTGACCCGGCGGCAGTCAAGAAAATTGACGAGCTTGCAAAGAAACAGAGTATCTCCCGCAACCAGTTTCTCGCCGCATTAATCAACAATTATGCCGCACTTGAGGAATTCAAAAGTTACCAAGGTCAGTATGAAACCGTAATCAAACAATGCCTGCAAGTGATTCAACAGAACAGTCATACCGAGGAAAGGGTATTAAGATATTTGGAGGATAAACGACAGTGAAACAGAGAAAAGAATTCCTCTTAGATAAATCAACAATCGCGTATCTTGAAAAGTATCGCGATGAACATCATCTTCAAACAATGACCGCCGCACTAACGAAAATCATTGACGAGCATCGCCACCGGAATGATATTGATACGACCGAAATTATCATCCAGCATATTGCAAAAAGGGTAGGCGAGCTGTTGGACGATAAGCTGACACGAATCCGTCTCGGTGTCAATAATGCTGACCGAAACAGTGACATCATTATCATGCTCCTGAATACCCTACTCGGATATCAGGAGCTCACGTCACTCATTACGGAGGATACTCCGCAGCTCAAAAGAGCAAAGGAAATTGAAAAGGAACGCATCGAAAACTTCAGGGAAAAGAAGCTCGACCGGGAAACAAAAAAGGCGAATAAGACGCCGGAAATTATTCCGGATGAATTGATTATGGAGTAATAAGTGGAAAAATATTTTATCTGTGCTGTAATAGCAATTATTACAACAATTGACATAAGAAACGTCTTTGACTATAATAAAATTAGTGGATAGCAAAGGCTATCTGCTGTCGCTTACCGGCTGCGACAAATAAATGTTCGGCTCGACAAATGTTTCTCCGCTTACTGGTATGCGGAGTTCAAACAAATTGCCAGGCTCAAATTTTGAGGCCGCCCTATCTTTGGATAGGGCCTCGCTTATTAAGAGCACCTCTTAATCGCTCTTGTTGCTTTGTGAATTATTCTGGTTTATCCCAAATTCGTCAAAATTAGTTTCCAAATGTTGTTGACCTAAAACAGCCCGTGAGTATAATAGTAATGGTAGAGTGACTCTACCGGTGGACTGACACCTAAAATCCGAAACTATTGCCGGACGAATGTGCCGGTGGTTGGCAGGCAACAGAAAAACCTGTGTTCTTTCCGGACGAATGTGCCGGGTGTTGGCGGACAACAGAAAAATCAGCCATTAAGGGGAAACAATAGCACTGCAGTGTTGTTGTTTCCCCTTTGAATTAAAAACCATTGACATAAAATAGCTAATGCGTATAATATAAATGGTGTGTTAAGCACCAACGAAGAATACGCCTACCGAGCGGCGTAATAAATTGCCGGTTCGAACGAATACGCCTACCGAGCGGCGTGATAAATTGCCGGTTCGAGTGAATACGCCTACCGAGCGGCATGACAAATTGCCGGTTTGAAGAAACAATTAATGAAAGGTGCGCCACAGCCCTTAAGTGTGGCCCTTAATGATTCAGAGGGGACAACGGTTTTCGCCGTTGTCCCTTTGCTTTGTGAAGATAAAAATGAAATTGGATTTTTGCATTGCAGCCGTCCTTAGGTATGAATTGCACATTGACTTTCTTAGTGCTGCGTGCTTTTTTGCGTTTAGTCTGAACCGGAATTGAATTTTACGAGCTTCTCCCAATCAATATTTCCGTCTTCCAAACAAAACTCAGCAGTAAACTCTTTAACAAGTCTATTTGCTGCCCTCTGATAGGCTGCATCAAAGTCTTCAACATATTTTTCGGGCAGCTTATCCATCATATGGATGAGCTTTATGTAAAACTGGTTGTCGCCGGTAAGTTCAGTCCAAAAATCTTGTCCGGCAAGTTCCTGATAAAACTTGGGTCGTGCTTTTGTTGATGGCCTTTTCTTTCCGTAGCCATAGCCAATAATAGGTACAAAACGTTTTTTTGCCTGCTGAGCAAGCTTGCTCGCAGCCATAAAGTTCTGCTCTTGCTTTTTCCTGCTATCAGCATTGAATACACTCGTTCCCGATTTAACGGCGATTGCATAGATTGTATTTTCACGCTCTACCATGATGTCGACACCCTCGGCTAATGCTTTTTGCCCTTGTGCTGCTACCGTTGCAATACGCTCAAAGAAAACATTACCGAAGATGGTTTCTTCAGAAGAAGACACAAACGCCGCCAAGATGGCATCCACAATCTGCGCAGCACCATTCATGGACTTTGCACGAAAGAGGTATGGATTCTTACGTTTCATCACTGATTTGATGTTTAATGAGTCAACCTTAGCAATCAATGACGAATAGAAATCATCAAGCGCTGTTGCAATCGCCTGTGTAATAGCCTCTGTGTTGTAAGTCTCATTTATTGGCATGACCGTACCCCATTTCTATAGCACACTTTATCCTGTTATGAACGTCCGTACCTCTGGTTCTCTTTGTTTTGATTATGAAATTATTATCAGCAACAGAAATAATAGCTTCACCCAAAGCCTTGGCTAATCCGACAGGAACTGCGTTCCCAATCTGCCTATACTTGGCTGTTGTCGTACCTGTAAAAATCCAGTTAGGAGGAAACTGCTGAATTCGAGCATACTCCATAACGCTCAGTGGACGGTTTTGTGTCGGATGACAAAGCATAGTTGCCTTCTGAACGGGGGAAGTAACCAATGTCGGTGAAGGTTGGTCATATGACAATCTACGATAGAAACCAACTTTTCCACCGCCGGAATGAAAAGCACCGCCCATAGCTTTCTCAATAAGATCAGGTGGCAAATTACGCCAATTTCCGCCCTGGGGAACAAGCTTTAGAAAACGTAAACGGTCTTCGCTAAAGTAACCACATTCACCGGGATTGTTTTCTAAATCAGATATTGCATTCCATAAAGTAACCCATTTGTACTTAGAATTTTGATGAAGCTGGAAATGTGTAGGCACAGGTAAGAAAATATCTTCATTGTCCCTGCTTCCTATCAAAACAAAACGTTCACGGAATTGAGGAACACCATAATTTACGGCATCCAGAAGTCCATATACTGTTTTATAGCCAAGTTTTTTAAACTCCGCCAATATCACTTCAAGAACAGATCCGATATGCCCCTCTGCTGTCTCATCTATTCCATTTGTGTCAACGTCAGCAGAATTCTTTAATCGGGCAGACATAAGGCCTTTTACGTTCTCCATGATGAAGAACCTAGGCCGGATGTAATTAATCATTCGAATAAAGTCCATAAATAAGCTTCCTCGTGGATCATTAATCCCGAGACGTTTGCCGGCAGTGGAGAACGGCTGGCATGGCGGACCACCACAGATGAGAAATGGTTCTCCTCTCGTTAAGCCGGAAAGTTGTAACAATTCTTCAGGCTGAATTTTTCGAATATCTCCACACAGAACCTTGTATCCATTAGCTTTCATCGTTGCAACGCAGTCAGCGTTATTATCTTGTCCAATTTTGATATTTAAACCTGCTTGCATTAGCCCAATATCTAATCCCATTGCTCCCGAAAAGAGAGAGATTACATCTCTATTTTCTGAATCGCGTTTCACGTTGTAGTCTCCCATCAAATTTTCTCTCCATCCTGCAAGACAAAATAACGTTCGAATTTACATCCGACCGCCTCAGCGATTGTTTCCAATTCCGAAATTGTAAAGCTCTCTCGTTTCATCCGAGCATTTAGATTTTGAGGCGTGGTGCCTACACGCCTTGCCAACTCAGCAACGCTGATGTTGGAACGTACACACAGAACCTTAATCTGCTCTGACACCGTCATATTCTCACCTTGAAACAATCAATTTCAACTAATAAATTATAAACTCTGGAATTGATATCGTCAACACAGTCCCTATGGCTTCTTTTAATCCATGAAAGGCTTGCGTGGGGAGACGTCTTTTTGTTCCAATCTATAGAATTCAGTGGTATAATGTAGAAAACACTGCGGGAGATTAACGAAATTATTATAACGAAATATTATAGAAACGAAATATTATATAAATATTATATTATTTATATATCTAACGATGATTCCCTCGATTGGAAAGATCCAACGCCGCAGCAGATCTCATCTCGCGTGATTTCTAAGGTGAAGCCCGGTTCCATCATTCTGATGCACAATGGGGCAAAGAATACACCGCAGGCCTTGCCGACCATCCTTCAGACACTGCAATCGCAGGGCTATCAATTTGTAAGGATTTCCGAGCTTATCTACAAAGACAACTACACGATCGACAACGCGGGCAAGCAGATTCCAAATCAATCAGCAGCCCAAAAGAGTTCATCGGCAGAGTAAATTACAAGTTCCAATCGCCTAATCATAAAATTACTTCATTGACAAAAAAGTGCTTGATTCATCTTTGAGTATGAGAAAACTGCCGCACAGCGAGCCATGAGCCTGCTGTGCGGCGTTTCCATAAAAAGAATCTATTTGGAAAATTTATGCACTAATATTCCGAAAATATGAGCGCAATCTATTATCGCAGACGCTAATTTAGTGTTATACGGTATAAGGAGTGTGTATAAATTTATGGCAAGTAATCAGCATGTAGTGCCGGAAGCTCGCGCGGCACTCGATAAGTTTAAGATGGAAGCTGCATCTGAAGTTGGCGTTAACCTGAAGCAAGGTTACAACGGCGACCTTACCGCGAAACAGGCTGGTTCTATCGGCGGTCAGATGGTTAAAAAGATGATTGAGCAGTACGAAAACGGCATGAAATAAGGCTTTCGAGACAAATAAGTGCCGTGCGAATCCGGCACGGCACTTCCTTTTGAGAAAGTTTGTGATTTTCAGTGACAAATGTTCTGCTTTGCGGTGATCCCACGGATACATCAATTACGGATGCGTTGATCCCTGCGCTGGCAACCTACGGAGGGGTATGTTACTTCCGTTCAGGTGTTGCGGAGCAGTACGGCGAAAACGGTCATTTTTGTTTATTGGAGAGCGTGGAAGTTCCGAAAATCACCTTGCCGCGCGGGATTCTTGTTTTGAAGGACAAGCTGAGCGCAACTGCTTTCGCACAGGTGCCTGACGATTTTGTTTGCGTAATCGGTTCCGGCAACAAGCAGGCGGCGCAGATGCTTTGCAGAAGCAAGGCAGCCGTTGTAACATGCGGAACTGGAATGACGGACACGCTGAGTCTTGCGGGCATTGATTCCTCCAGCGCGTGTGTCAGCCTTCAAAGAAATCTGATTACCTTACAGGGGAACCTAATTGAGCCGCTCGATTTCAGTGTGAATCTAAGTCAGCAAAGAACGCCACAGCAAATCTTGTTTGCCAGCGCCGTGCTGCTTCTTGCGGGAGTGGACGCTGAACTAGGCTATGTAATCTGAAAAAATTTCCGCTTATAATCAAATCTGAAGCAAGCACAATAATAGAGCAAACGCAAAAAGGGAAATTGAAAAGGAGTGTTTCGTTTTATGTCTAGAAACAACCATGTTGTTCCGGAAGCGCGTGCAGCTCTTGAAAAGTTCAAAA
Source organism: Thermocaproicibacter melissae (assembly GCF_024498295.1). NCBI lineage: Bacteria > Bacillati > Bacillota > Clostridia > Eubacteriales > Oscillospiraceae > Thermocaproicibacter > Thermocaproicibacter melissae. Next base: position 1,390,736 of record NZ_CP101827.1, on the reverse strand, counting down.
TGGAGGCTGCTTCCGAAGTTGGCGTAAACCTGAAGCAGGGATACAATGGTGACCTCACCTCTAAGCAGGCAGGTTCTATCGGTGGCCAGATGGTCAAGAAAATGATTCAAAGCTACGAAGACAGCATGAAATAAATCTGGCACTGAAGTAAAATAATAAAAAGCGCCCCGTACTTTACCGTACGGGGCGCCTCTTTTCGGCTATTTGTGGTTATTTAGGATTTGCCGTTTGCTTTTCTCCATGCGTCATACTGAGCCTGGACATCAGCAATCAGTTCATCGATACCGCACTGCTTAAACTCTTGTTTCATCTTTGCCACTGTAGCGTCAACATCCTTGGCAGTTCCGTAGAACAGCTGCGGATAATACTTGTTGACAACACCCTGGCAGTTTGAGTATTGAGTCTTCATCTTGGAGTTGTCATAGACAAAGCCAAGGTCATCAAGAACTTTAGCGCTGTCGTTGTAGGCTTTGATTTCATCATAGAGAGTCGGGGACTGAGTATCCATGAGGTAGTTGATAAACTCGTTGCCCATGATCCAGCCACCGGCAGACTGGAAGTCAGAATCCTTCTTCAGGGTGATGATCTTCTTGCCGTTCTCATTGGACTTAACTACGTAGTCTTGCCCTTCAATACCGAAGGTCATCATGTTGATCAGTTTCTCGTCTGTGTAAAGCATGGCGATAAACTGGAATGCTTCATCCGGATGCTTGGAGGATGCCGGAATTGCGAGCATGGCGCCCGTAGTCTCACGGTTTGTCTTTTCAACCGGAGTAATGTCAATCTGAGTCAGGTCAAGGCCCAGAGAAGCAGACTCTGTAACAGCTTTACCAGGCATCAGAGACCATGTACCGCAGAAGTATTTACCGGTCTTCATTTCTTCTTCTTGGCCTTTGACGGTCAGAACGTCTTTGCTGAAGTAACCTTTGTCGTGATAGACCTTCATCTTCTTATACAGTTCAATGCTCTTATCTGCGGTGAACTGGTTGACGACGGTCTTTTCGTCATTCGGGTCAAATGCAAACGGGGCAGAATCGGCATCGATCGTATCCCAGTCAAGCAGTTTGAACGGGTGATCCATGCCCTGGCAGCAGAGAGGAATATATCCGTCCTTCTTTGCCTGATCGAAATACTTCTCCATGTCTTCCAAACTCTTGATGGACTTCGGGTCAATGCCCAGTTTCTCCATCTCTTTGGTCTGGACGAGGAAACCCCAGTTGTGAGCCTTTTCCTTGTTGGTCGGCATGCCGTAATACTTGCCGTTTACTTTTGTGCCGTCAAGGAAGTCTTTGCCGATAATGTCGATAACATCCTTGTACTTGGGATCTTCGACATACTTGGTGATGTCGGTGAATTCACCCTTTGTGCAGTGCGCAATGTAGCCAGGATCAATCCAGTTTGCCGTGTTGACGATATCCAATTCCTGGCCGGTCGAAAGCATTGTTGCGGACTTTGTCTTCAAATCATCCCAGCTGTAAGTTTCCCAGGAGATTTGAAGACCGGTGTTTTGCTCCTTTAGGTAGTCGTTGACAGCCTTCTGGACGCGGTCAAGACCCTGAATGGTTTTATCGCCCGTCATAATCTTCAGGGTAACCGTTTCCTTTGGAGCGGCAGAGGACTCAGCTGCTGCAGAAGATGTTTCACCTCCTGCTGACGATGTCGTCTCGGTCTGCTTCTGGCATCCTGCAAGGGACAGCGGGAGAACCGTAGCCAGTGCCAGTGCAAGACTCAGAATTTTTTTACCACTGTGCATAAATTTTGCCTCCTCAAAAACTTTTTTACTAACCGATTTCTCGGGGTTAGCCTTTTACAGCGCCGATAATTAAGCCTTTTACAAAGAATTTGCGGAAGAACGGGTAGGTAAACACCACAGGTCCCACGCCAATGACGGCAAGTGCCATTCGGCAACCTTCACTCGGCAGATTGCGCCTTGCCTCCGGAGGAACATTGGTGTTGGAAAGAATCTGGTCAATGCCGTTAAGCAAGGAATACATATAGTACTGAATTGTGTACAAATGATGGTTGTTAATGAAAATCAAAGAGAGATAGTAATCGTTCCAAAACTTTACCATACAGAATAGGAAAATCGTTGCGAGACCTGCTTTGCAAAGCGGAAGCGCAATGCTGAAGAAGGTGCGGAACTCACCGGCACCGTCAATTCTTGCAGCTTCAATTAATTCTTCCGGGATGGACTGCTTCATAAAGGTACGCATGATGATGATCCACCAAGCGTTTACAAGATAGGGGATAATCAGAACAAGCAGCGTATCGCTAATCTTCAGGAACTGCGCGTAAATAAATACCCATGGAACAAGTCCGCCGCCGAAGATTGTGGTAAAGAATGCGAAAAACGCAAAACCGTTTTTGTGTCTAAAGTTACTTCGGGAAAGAGGGTAGGCGTACAAGGTGATTACCGCTGTGGCCGCAAAGGAACCAACGGTAGTAACAAGGATGGAATTGCCGTAACAGCGAAGGATATCTTTCCAGGCTTTAAAAACGTACTGATAGGATTCCGTACTGAATTGTGCCGGCCAAAACTGATAACCATTCGCCAACAACGCCTTTTCCGAAGTGAAGGAAACCATTACAACAAGAACCATCGGGGCGATAAAGAGAACGCAGATTATGATGAACAATAAATTGATCAGTGCATTTGAAGTCGCCGAAACTCGGTTAAATACATATCTCTTTTTTACTGCTGAATGACCCATTTCCCGGCCTCCTAAATTGATAATTTAATTTGTAAAGTACTTGCTGCCGAATCAGAACAACGCGGAATCCGGGTCAACTTTTCTGACGGCTAAGTTGCTGAGGAACACCACTACGCAGCCGACAACCGCCTGATAGGTGCATGCTGCGGATGACATACCGATGTCGTGAATCTGTTGCAGCTGATTGTAGACGAATGTGTCAAGGATGCTTGTGGTCGGGTAAAGCTGAGACACGTTTTTCGGCACGTTATAGAACAAGTCGAAGTCGCCGTTGAAAATGCGTCCAACTGCAAGCAGTGTCAAGATAACTGCGGTTGTTTTCAGCATCGGCAGGGTAACGTAACGTGCCTGCTGCCACTTTGTGGCTCCGTCCAAAGCCGCCGCTTCGTAATATTCGCTTCCGATTCCGGCGATGGACGCGATAAAGATAATCATGTTATAACCGGTGTAGTGCCATAAGTGGAAGAAAATGATAATTGCCGGCCAGTGCGAAGGCTCTGTATAGTAGTCAACGCTCTCCACTCCGAAAAGCGGTAGAATATTTGCGTCAAAGAAGCCGGAATTGCAGAAAAAGGCGTATGCAATGTAACTAACAGCAATCCAGGAAATAAAGAACGGGAAGAACATCAACGTCTGATATGTATTGGCTCTCTTTTGATTCCACATTTCCGACATCAGAATCGCGAGCGTAATCGGAACAATCAGGTCAAGCGCCATAAAAACAATGTTGTAGACAACTGTATTGATGGTTGCCGTCAGCGCGTCCGGCGAACGGAATAAGAACTCGAAGTTTTTCCATCCAATATTTTCACTGGAAAAGAGGCTTCCGAAAAAGCCTTTTTCTACGTCGTAGCGGTATTCCTTGAAAGGAATTAGCACACCGATCATCGGCAGGTAGTTGTTGATGATCAGGACGATAACACCCGGCAAAAGCATGAGATAAAAAGCCGCGTTGCGTTTCATTTCTTTGATGAATTTTGAACGCCTTTTGACATTTGGGGAATTCAATGCACCGGGACTTTTTTCTGCCTGGGCAATTGCTGCTTGGTCTGTTGGCATTCTGCAACTCTCCTTTTGCTCAATTATTCGTGTATTCGTGACAATCACAGGAGTCTTTTCTCAGAATTGTGTCATTCTGTATCAAGTCTTCAGTCTGGTAAGATGCGTTTCACAGACTGCCCTTCGAGAAGATGGCCTTCGATTGTAACGGTTTCGGTAATTGTTGTAAGCGGGTTCTCAATTTGCTCAATCAGCCGCTTTGCCGCTTCGGTTCCCATACGCTCTGTGTCCTGCTGGATGGTGGTGAGCTTCGGACGAAGCATTTGAGAAAGAGGAATGCCGTCGTATCCGGCAATAGAGATGTCCTCGGGGATCCGGAGCCCTGCAGCTTCAATCGCTTCAATTCCTCCGAGTGCCGCGTAATCGTCCGGCATGATGATGCAGGTCGGGCGATTCGGAAGAGCCAGAAGCTTCTTGACGGCAGCTTTGGTGGAAGCAATGTCGTGGTAAGCGGAAAGAACAAGATATTCCGGTGGAAGAGGACATCCGAGTTCTTTCATGGTGTGGCAGAAACTTGTGAGCCGCTGCTCGGTTACAGTAGATTTTTTGCCGTGGACATAGGCGATTTTGCGATGCCCCATACTGTATATGTAACGGACTAATTCATTCATACCCGCAACGTTTGCAGAATTAATGCTTGTGTGGCCATTGAAAACATGGTCGATTGTCACAACCGGAATTGGGCTGTTGATAAGTTCAAGAACTTCCGGATTCTGAAAGTCTACGCACGCGATGCAGACACCATCGAAATTGCGGTATTTACAGTGCTCCAGATACGTGATTGAGCGAGCGTTCATATCCATGTTGTGGCTGATGAACGTAATATCGTAGGAATTTTTCTCTGCTTCGACCTTGAAGGCATCAAGGACTGCTGCGAAATATTCCTGCTTTAAACCGCTGTGCGCCTCGTCAGCAAAAAGAACGCCAATGTTGTAGGTTCGATTTGTTTTCAGAGCCCTTGCCATGGAATTCGGAAGGTAACCGCACTCCTCGGCGGCTTTGAGAACTTTTTGCTTGGTTTCACGGCTGATATCGGTATATCCATTGAGAGCTTTGCTGATTGTTGAAACGGATAGTCCACATTTTGCAGCGATATCTTTGATGTTTGCCATGTTGTTCCTCCAATGTTCTAAACCGTTTTCGCATTTGTAGTATAATACATCATTCACAAAAAATCAATAGGAAAATTAAAAATACTTGATTGAATATATGAACTAACGAAAAATAAATGCCCAACTACTAGTTTCTCATAGAAAATAGATACCCAATACTGTGTATATTTGGAAAAAAGACGAAAACATTTTAGAAAATTAATTGATCAGGTGATATTTCTTGAATTTGTAGTAAAACAGAAACTCAACTCCGTAAAAAAGAAAATAGTACTAATTAGTGCACGAAATAAGGCAAATATTGCTGTAACAATTCACAAATCTAAATTTGATACTTGATTTTGAACGAATTTCACTTTACACTAATGCATAGCGATTTTATTTGAAAACGATTTCGATAATATTTCCACATGCACATATAAAAGTGAAGGAGTCAATTTTATGAAGTATGGGCATTTTGACGACGAACGGAAAGAGTATGTGATTACACGGCCCGACACGCCCTACCCTTGGATCAACTACTTGGGATGCGAGAATTTTTTTGGTTTGATATCGAACACTTCGGGCGGCTACTGCTTCTATCGCGACGCACGGCTGATGCGCCTGACTCGCTATCGCTATAATAACGTGCCGATTGATGGTGGCGGGCGTTACTTCTATCTTTCCGACGGTTCGGCTGTATGGAATACAGGATGGGCACCGGTCAAGACGAAACTTGACCATTATGAGTGCCGTCATGGCCTTGGCTATACAATCATCACATCGGAAAAGAACGAAGTGAGGGCAGTTCAGACCTCGCTTGTGCCGCTGGGAGCGGACTGCGAACTGCATCGGATTCAGCTGAAAAACAATTCGGGTAAGAAAAAGAAATTAAAGCTTTTCTCATTCGTCGAGTTCTGCCTGTGGAACGCGCTGGACGATATGACGAACTTCCAGCGCAATTACAGCACAGGCGAAGTAGAGGTTGTCGGAAGCACCATCTACCATAAAACCGAATACCGTGAACGCAGAAATCACTTTGCTGTTTTCAGCGTCAACGCAAAGATTGACGGATTTGACACAGACCGCGAATCCTTCATGGGGCTTTACAACGGCTTTGACCACCCGCAGGCGGTCTTTGAGGGCAAACCCCGCAATTCGATGGCGAGCGGCTGGTCACCGATCGGATCGCATTACATTGAGGTTGAACTGGACCCCGGCGAAACAAAGAGCTACATATTCGTGCTTGGTTACTGCGAAAACCCGAACGATAAAAAATGGGAAGCACCGAACGTCATCAACAAAGAGCCTGCAAACCGCCTGCTGAGCCGTTTCCAGACGGACGAACAGTTTGACAGTGCGTTTGAACAGCTCAAAAAGCACTGGGAGGACCTCCTTTCCAAATTCCACCTCAAGAGCGGCGACGAAAGACTGAACCGCATGGTGAACATTTGGAATCAGTACCAGTGCATGGTTACGTTCAATATGTCACGCTCCGCTTCGTTCTTTGAATCGGGAATCGGGCGCGGAATGGGATTCCGTGACTCCACACAGGATTTGCTCGGCTTTGTGCACTTGATTCCGGCACGGTCGAGGGAGCGAATCCTCGACATCGCCGCGACGCAGATGCCGGACGGCAGCGCCTACCACCAGTATCAGCCTCTAACAAAGCGCGGCAACCTTGACATCGGTAGCGGATTCAACGACGACCCGCTGTGGCTTATTTTCGCCGTGAATGCCTACCTGCGTGAAACGGGAGACTGGTCGATTCTCGACGAGCCGGTTCCGTTTGACAACGGAAATGTACCTGCGGCTCCGCTGATGGATCACCTGAAATGTTCGTTTGAGCATGTTCTCAATAATCTCGGGCCGCACGGCCTGCCTCTCATCGGGCGCGCGGACTGGAACGACTGCCTGAACCTGAACTGCTACTCCACCGTTCCGGGTGAATCCTTCCAAACCTGCACCAATATCGAGAGCAGGGTTGCGGAGTCAGTTTTCATCGCCGGAATGTTCGTGTTCATCGGACCGGCTTATGCGGAAATCTGCCGCAGAAAGGGTAGAAACAGCGATGCCGAGAAAGCCGAAGCGGAAGTTCAGCGCATGAAGGAAACCGTTGAAAAATACGGTTGGGACGGCGACTGGTTCCTCCGCGCCTATGACGCGCACGGTGAGAAAGTCGGTTCCAATGAGTGCGACGAAGGGAAAATCTTTATCGAACCGCAGGGCTTCTGCGTGATGGCCGGCATCGGCAAAGAGGACGGAAAAGCCGCCCGTGCGCTGGAGTCGGTTCATAAACTCATGGACTCCAAATACGGCATCGTGCTGAACTGGCCGTCTTACACGTCTTACCGCCTCAACCTCGGCGAGATTTCCTCCTATCCGCCCGGGTATAAGGAAAACGGCGGAATCTTCTGCCACAATAACCCGTGGATTTCCATAGCGGAAACCGTACTCGGCCACGGCGACAGAGCTTTTGAAGTGTACCGCAAGACCTGCCCGGCTTATCTGGAAGAGGTCAGCGATATTCATCGCACCGAGCCTTACGTCTACTCACAGATGATTGCGGGACCGGATTCCGTGCATTTCGGTGAGGCAAAAAATTCGTGGCTCACCGGCACGGCTGCGTGGTCGTTCTACGATATTTCCCAGTACATTCTCGGCATCCGTCCGCAGTTTGACGGCCTTGAAGTGAACCCATGCATTCCGTCCGCAATGAAGAACTTTACCGTGGAGCGCCGCTTCCGCGGAGCCGATTACGTCATTGAGGTTGACAACTCGGCAGGCGTGCAGTGCGGTGTAAAATCTGTGGCGGTTGACGGAAAAACTATAAAAGGAAATATCCTACCTGTATTTTCTGATAATAATAAACATATTGTAAAAGTTGTTATGGGATGATTTTGCAGGGGATATGCACATTCAGGGGAACTGACGGTTATCGTTGATTTACCAACGAAAAAGGCCTCGAAAGCATTGGCTTCCGAGGCCTTTTTCGTATATGATTCAAGCTACTTTTTCAGCTTGCGGTGAACGGTGAAAAAACAAACCGCAGAAAGAATGAGAGCGACTACGGCAACGGTCAGGTTCGGGTTCGCATAGGAGGCACTTATCCTTACGGGGAAAATGCCGAGCATTTTTGAGGAACCTTCACGCAGGATTTCTTTTATGTGTGCATTGGCGTAACAGTAAATCACAATCTGGTTTACGCCGAGAAGCAGTGAAAGCACGCCGAGAACAATCAGTCTTATGCGTGCGGACCTGCGTTTTTCCGGTGTCATTGATTTTCCTCCATTACACTGTGTCAAGTGCTGAAATTCCTTTGAAGTTCTTCAGCCTTTCCTCTAGTTTGACATAATCTCGGCCAGAATCTTTTCTGCTTCCTGCGGGTTCGCGCGGCCGCGCGTCGCCTTCATTACGGCGCCGAGCACGGCTTTCAGCGCTTTCTCCTTGCCGGCGCGATAGTCTTTTACGGCGTTGGGGTTATCGGCGGCAGCCTGCTCGCAAATCTTCCGCAGTTCGTCCGGGGAAATGCCGGCGAGGTCCTTTTCACTCAGGAATTCCGAGGCGGGCTTGCCGGTGTCGAGCATTTTTTCGAGGGTGGATTTGAGAAGATTCATGCGAATCTTGCCCTCGTCGAGCAGCTTTACAAGCGCGTTTAGGTTCTCTGCGGAAACGGGAACGTTGAAATCCGCTTTTTCTGCCTCCGTAGCCAAGCGGGCAAAAATCGGACCGGTGATGCAGTTGGCAACGGTGCGCGGATTCTTGATGCCGGCAGCAGCCTTTTCAAAATAGTCGGCAATTCGGCGGTGCTCAAGAATCAGTTTGGCGTCCGCTTCTGGCAAGCCGTAATCCTTTACAAAGCGATTATAACGCACCTGGAGGTCTTCCGGCATGCGGGCCTTTATTTCTTCGAGCATTTCCGGAGTGACGCGAATCGCTACAAGGTCCGGTTCACGGAAATAGCGGTAGTCATTCGCGTCTTCCTTGCCGCGCATTTCTTCGGTGCAGCCTGTGCTCTCATCGTAGCGGCGGGTTTCCTGAACGACTTCTTCGCCGCTTTCGAGCAGGTCAATCTGGCGCTCCATCTCGTATTCCATGGCCTTAATCATGTGGGAGAAGGAGTTCATGTTCTTGATTTCCGTGCGGGTGCCGAATTTGTCGGAACCAGCGGGGCGAACGGAGATGTTGACGTCGCAGCGAAGGGAGCCTTCCTGCATTTTGCAGTCCGAAACGCCGATGTAGCGCATGATGGTCTGGAGCTTTTCGAGGTATTCCACAGCCTCGTCGATGCTGCGGATATCCGGTTCCGAGACAATTTCAATCAGCGGCACGCCGCCGCGATTATAATCGACCAGCGTGTTGCCGCGCTCATGGACGAGCTTTCCCGCATCTTCTTCAATGTGGATGCGGGCAAGACGGATTTTTCTTCCGTTTGAAAGCTCAACATAGCCGTTTCGGCAAAGCGGCTGGTCATATTCGGAAATCTGGTACGCCTTCGGCAAGTCCGGGTAAACGTAGTTTTTGCGGTCCATCTTTGCGTCGGGGTTGATTTCGCAGTGCGTTGCAAGCCCCGCCATGACGGCATATTCCACCACAGCCTTATTGAGCTTCGGCAGGGTGCCGGGCAGGCCGATGCAGATGGGGCAGCAGTGGGTGTTCGGTTCGCCGCCGAACTCTGTTGTGCAGGAGCAGAATATCTTAGTTTTCGTGGCAAGCTCCACGTGTGTTTCAAGGCCGCACACAAGTTCCCAGTTCTTCACAGCGAAACCCCCATTTCCACAGGACGGAAGACAGTTTCTCTTGCCGCCTGTTCATATTGCGCAGCGACGTTCAGCAGGGTCGCTTCCGAGAATTTCGGGCCGAGCAGCTGCATGCCTACGGGCATTCCGTCGTCGCCGAAACCGCACGGAACGCTGATTCCCGGCAGGCCGGCGATGTTGGCCGGAACGGTGCAGATGTCGGTTTGATACGTTTCAACCGGGTCTTTCGCGGCATAGTGCTCGGGGAAAGCCGTCATCGGCACGGTCGGCGCGAGAATGACGTCGCATTTCTCAAAAGTAAGGTCAAATGCCTTTACAATCGCGCCGCGCAGATTCTGCGCCTTCTTGTAGTAGGCGTCGTAATATCCCGCGCTCAGAACATAGGTACCCAATAGGATTCGGCGCTTGACTTCTTTGCCGAACCCTTCGCTGCGCGTTTTGCAAACCATGTCGTTGCGGTCCGTGTAATGTTCGGTCTGGTAACCGTAGCGGATTCCGTCGTAACGGCCGAGGTTGGAAGATGCTTCGGCGCAGGCGAGAATGTAGTAGACTGGCAGGCAGTAATGAATAGAAGGCATGCTCAGTTCCACAAATTCCGCGCCGAGTGAACGGAACACTTCCACTGCATTTTGCAGTGCTTTTTCTACATCTGGGCGCACGCCTTCAAAGTATTCTTTCACGATGCCGATTTTTTTGCCGCGGATATCCTTTCCAAGGGAAGAAACCGTCGGTTCTTTCTGTCCACTGCTGGTGGAGTCCATCGGGTCCTGCGCGGAAATTGCGTCGTAAACAAGAGCGGCGTCTTCCACACTCAGCGTAATCGGCCCAATTTGGTCAAAGCTCGAAGCGTAGGCAATCAGCCCGTAGCGTGAAACGGCACCGTAAGTCGGTTTTAAGCCGACAATGCCGCAGAAGCTCGCGGGCTGGCGGATGGAGCCGCCGGTATCGGAACCAAGTCCGAAGGCAGCAAGATTCGCGCCTACCGCGGAAGCCACGCCGCCGCTGCTGCCGCCCGCCACGCGGGTGGTATCATGCGGGTTTTTAGCCCCGCCGAAGCAAGACGTTTCACAGGAAGAACCCATCGCGAATTCGTCCATGTTTGTTTTGCCGAGCAGCACAGCGTTCTGTTTCTTCAGAAGACTCCAGACGGTTGCATCGTAAATCGGCACATAACCCTTCAGAATCTTCGAGCAACAGGTCGTTTCGATGTCTTTTGTCGAGATGTTGTCTTTTAGCGTCATCGGAATGCCTTCAAGCAGACCGATGGATTCCCCGGCGGCGATTTTCGCATCGACACGCGCGGCGGTTTCAAGCGCCGCTTCGGGGGTAATTTTTACATAAGCGTTTAAGGACGCATTGTCTCTTTCAATTGCGTCCAGATATTGTTTTGTCAGTTCCGTGCAGCTGATTTTCTTTTCCGCCATCAGGCTGTGCAGCTGCGCGATTTTTCCGTATTTACCCATTCTTGCAGCCTCTCCTATTTGCGTCGCCGCACGAGGAAGTAACCATCCTCGCGGCTTGCCGCATTTTTCAAAATTTCCTCGCGGTCATACGAGGGAACGACCGTGTCCTCCCGGAACACATTGGAAAGGCCGTTGATATTGTCAAAGTCAGAAACGTCTTCGGTCGCGGCACTGATGGTGTCGGCAAATCCGATGATTTCGTTCATGTCCTTTGTCAGACCGTCCAGCTCCTCAGGAGCGACGAAAAGCTTTGCAAGGTTCGCGATTTTTAGAATATCTTCATGCGTTACCATGTCGGTTCCTCCCGGGGCGGTTTATTTTCTGAGCCTGATGTGCACTTCACGCAGTTGCTGTTCGGTGACTTCGTTCGGCGCGCCCATCATGACGTCCTGTGCGTTGGAGTTCATCGGGAACGCAATAACCTCGCGGATGTTGTCCTGATCCGTCAAAAGCATCAGCATGCGGTCAATGCCCGGTGCCATGCCGGCATGCGGCGGTGCGCCGAACTGGAATGCATGGTACAGCGAGGTGAACTTTGTCTTGAGCTCCTCTTCGGTGTAACCCGCGATTTCAAAGGCTTTCTTCATGATGTCGAGGCGGTGGTTGCGCACGGCGCCGGAGGAAAGCTCTACGCCGTTGCAGACGATGTCGTACTGGTAGGCGAGAATATCTTCCGGATTCTTGTTGAGCAGCGCGTCCATTCCGCCCTGCGGCATGGAGAACGGGTTGTGGGTGAAGGTCATGGCGCCGGTCTCCTCGTCCGGTTCAAACATCGGGAAGTCCACAATAAAGCAGAACTCGAAGCGGTTCTTGTCAATGAGGTTCAGCCGCTCGCCGAGTTCCGTGCGGATTTGCCCCGCGAGCTTCGGAGCAACGTCCGCCTCGTCGGCGATGAAGAAAATGACGCAGCCGGGCTTTAGGCCTGCGCGCTTTGTCAGTTCGTTGCGCTTGTCGTCCGGCAGATATTTATTGATGGGGCCCTGATATTCGCCGGACTCCGTCACCTTAATGTAGCCGAGGCCCTTCATTCCGATACTCTCGGCGAATTTCAGCATGTTTTCAAAGAAACTGCGCGGCTGGCCGGCGCAGTCCGGCACATTAATAGCGCGCACCGTCTTGTTCTGGAACGGCTTGAAGGTTGTGCCTTCAAAAATGTCGGTGATGTCGATAATCTCCAGCGGGTTGCGCAGGTCCGGCTTGTCGGTGCCGTATTTCAGCATGGATTCCTTATAAGAAATCCGGCGGAACGGCGTCGGCGAAACCTCTTTCGTCGAGAATTTGCGGAAGGCTTCGCTTAAAACCTCTTCGGCAATGGCGAAGACGTCTTCCTGCGTGGCGAATGCCATTTCAAAGTCGAGCTGGTAGAATTCGCCCGGGGAGCGGTCCGCGCGTGCGTCCTCATCGCGGAAGCACGGCGCAATCTGGAAATAGCGGTCAAAGCCGGAGACCATCAGCAGCTGTTTGAAAAGCTGCGGTGCCTGCGGCAAAGCGTAGAATTTCCCGGGATGTCTGCGGCTCGGAATCAGGTAATCGCGCGCACCCTCCGGCGAAGAGGCGGAGAGAATCGGCGTTTGAATTTCCAGAAAGCCGAGCTCAGTCATTTTTTGGCGCAGAAATGAGATCAGCTGCGAACGCAGCACGATATTATGATGAACTTTGGGGTTTCGCAGGTCAAGGTAACGGTATTTCAGGCGCACGTCTTCTTTTGTTTCGAGTGACGAAGCGATTTCAAACGGCAGCGGGGCAAGAACCTCGCCGAGAACCTCCAGTTCTTCGACGTGAATTTCCACGGTGCCGGTCGGAATCTTCGGGTTCACCGTTTCGGGGTCGCGCAGAACAACCTTGCCCTTGGCGGTGAGGGTGCACTCCTTGCTGATGGTTTTGAGCATGTCCTGATTATGAATTACGATCTGCACAACGCCGTAATGGTCACGCAGGTCGAGGAACTGAACGCCGCCGTGGTCGCGGATATTTTCGACCCAGCCTGCAACGCGCACTTCCTTTCCGATGTCTTTTTCGCCTATTTCACCGCAGTAATGCGTGTGATATTGGTTGACACTGATCATAATTTCCCAAAGTCCCCTTTTCTGCTTTTCTATATTAACTGATTATAGCATGAAACAAACGGCTCTACAATGGTACAGCCGTTTGTTGGGCACAAGAAAATATACTTCATTATCATATCATATTTCCGCCGAAAATGCGACGGTTTTCCGCGAAAGCACTATTCTTCGGCGCGGACAAGCTCCACCAGAATGTCCGCCATTTTATCCATCGCCTGCACCGGAATGAACTCGAACCTGCTGTGGAAATTGAATCCGCCGGTGGAAAGGTTCGGGCAGGGAAGCCCCATGCAGGAAAGCATGGCGCCGTCTGTCCCGCCGCGAATCGGAACTGCCGTCGGCTCCACGCCGCAGGCGCGCATCGCACGTTCCGCGCGTTCCACAATCTCCATGTGCCGGGAGATAACGGGTTTCATATTGAAATATTGGTCTTTGAGCTGCAGCTCAAATGTCCCGGCACCGTACTTTTCGTTCAAGTAATCCGCCGCGCGGCGAAGGGCAGCCTTACGCGCTTCAAATTTCTTTCTGTCGTGGTCGCGCACAATATAGTGCAGTTCGGCGCGTTCCTCGCAGCCCTCAAAACGGAGCAGGTGGAAAAAGCCTTCGTATCCTTCTGTGTGCTCCGGCGTTTCTGCGGGCGGAAGCAAGGCGTTGAATTCAATACCGAGCAAAACCGCATTTTTCATCCTATTCTTCGCGTCGCCCGGGTGTGTGGCGATGCCGTGAACAATCAGTACGGCGGAGGCCGCGTTGAAGTTTTCGTACTCCAGCTCGCCGAGTTTCCCTCCGTCTACGGTATAGGCAAAATCCGCGCCGAATTTCTCGAGATTAAAGTGGTTGGTTCCGCGGCCGATTTCTTCGTCGGGCGTGATGGCAACAGCAATCGGGCCGTGCGGAATGTTCCGCCGGTTCAAAATTTCCGCCGCCGTGAGGATTTCCGCGATGCCCGCCTTGTCGTCCGCCCCGAGCAGTGTTGTCCCGTCAGTTACAATGAGGTCCATGCCGAGACATTCCTTCAGGCACGGAGAATCTTCGGGGCGCAGAACGACATTCTTTCCCTCGTTCAGAACGATTTCACCGCCGTCGTAATTTTTCACGATTCGCGGTTTGATTCCCGCACCACAGGCGGCAGAACTTGTGTCCATGTGTGCAATCAGCCCGATGACCGGCTGTTTCGTGCCGCAGTTGGACGGAAGAAAACCGTAGACATAGCCGAAGGAGTCGCGGCGCACGTTTTGAAAACCGAGCTGTTCCATTTCCGCCGCGAGATGGTCTGCCAAAACGAGCTGGCTCTCTGTGCTCGGAAAGCGGCCCTCAGGCGCGTTTTCATCTGAAGTAGTGTCATATTTTACATAGTCTAAAAGCCGTTCGTATGCTCTCATCGCTGTAATCCTTTCTTAATAAGGGCTTATTGTATCGCTCCGTCTTGATAAAACATAATTTATTTCTTCCACAATTCGTATGGGAAAAATCAGCTCCATGCTTCTTTTAAGCACTGAACCGCGCTGGGAATATCCCCGAGCGGAATTCCCGCAAAGCCAAGGAGTATCTTGCCGCCCGAAATTTGCACGCGGACGCCGTGTTCCAACGCCAAACGGCGCAATTCCTCGGCGCTTTTCCCGTTGTGCAAAGTAAGAAGAACGGTGAGCTGCGTCTCCTGCAGCAGAATATCCGCCTGTTTTCCGAAGGCCGCGCGCAGGCAGCGCAGCAGTGCTTCGCTTTTTGCGCTGTAAAGCTTCCGCAGGCGGCGCAAGTGGCGTTCCATCTGGCCGCTTCGGATGTATTCCGCGAGGGCAAGCTGTTCTACTTTGGAGGAGGTCTGGTTGTAGTTCGCGGCGCGGGTCAGGTATCGCGTGAGCAGTTCCGGAGTCAGAATCATGTACCCGATGCGCACGGAAGGAAGCAGCAGTTTGGAAAACGAACCGAGGTAGACGACGCTCCGCCCTTCCGCAACGCCTTGCATGGCAGGAATGGGCCTCGCGCGATAGCGAAGCTCACCGTTGTAGTCGTCTTCAATAATGATGCTGCCGGTCCGGAAAGCCCAATCGAGAAGTTCGGTACGGCGGCTCATGGGAATGGCCGAACCTGTGCCGACGCGGTTCGACGGACTGACATAAACAAGGTTCGCTTTGCTTTTCTCCAGCGCATCCATGCGAATACCGTCTTCGTCGCAGGGGAGTTTCAGCACCGGCAGGCCGAAATCATGGAATACCTGCTCCGCCTGCGGAAAACCGGGTGCTTCCATGGCGACAGCGGCGTTTTCTTTTTCGAGCAGCCCGCACAGCAGCGAAAGCAGCGGCTGGGTTCCCGCGCCGATGACAATTTGCTCCGGTCGGGCAACGGCGCCGCGGGCGGAAAAGCTGTAAGCGGCAAGGGCTTCGCGCAGTTCCGGCTCCCCCTGCGGGCCACCGTAAGAGGCGAGGACATCCTGACGGTTCAGCGCCGTGCGCACATTGCGCCGCCAGATTTTAATATCGGTGCTGCCGATGTCAACGCAATCGCTGCCGAAATTGTAGCGCACGGGAAGAACAGGTTCCCGGGCAACCGGCGGAGGAACCGCAGTCCGCTCGGGACTGCCGAGCTTTCCGCCGCGAGCAAAATAACCTCGCTTCGGCTTTGAACGCAGGTAGCCTTCTACACAGAGCTGCTGGTAGGCTGTTTCCACCGTTGTGCAGCTTAGGGCAAGGTCGCTTGCAAGTCGGCGCACCGAGGGGAGCCTGTCGCCTTCTTTCAAATGTCCTTTTTCCACAGCGTGGCGGATGCACAAGTAAAGCTGATGGTAGAGCGGTATTTCTGAACTTTTGTCAAGCACAAGATAATCATACGCCATACTACTACCGCCCCCTTCGTGAGAAACTGTACTGATGATATTTTTATGAACTGTGACTTTTCACAGAGACAGTTTGCGAATAAAATGATAGCACATTGAAGTGATTATGCAAGAGTGGGAAATGAATTTTCATATTCAAATTTCAGCAAAGGGTGATTCCAATGAAAGTCAAACGCAATTTTGAAAATCCTACGGTCAACCTTGCTGTAACCGGCCTGATGGCAGCATGCGTTTTTGTGGCGACTTACTTTTTTAACATAAAAATCCCCGTAGGGGGAACGGATAAAACAATGATTGGTTTTGCCAATGTTTTCTGCATCCTGTCCGGACTTCTGCTTGGGCCGGTTTCCGGCGGGCTTGCTGCGGGCATCGGTTCCTGCCTGTTTGATCTTCTGGGCGGCTGGGCTTCCAGCGCTCCGGTGACGCTCGTCACCAAATTTTTGATGGCATTTTTCTGCGGATTGATTGCCTGGGGCGGCGACGGCACGGCGAAAAAACTCTCGCGTGTGATTGTGGCAGCCGTTACCGGCTCGCTTTCCTACTGCGCCATGTATCTGTTCTATTCGTGGGCGAAGCTCGCGCTTGTCGGTTCGGCGTGGCAGGCAATCCAAATTCAGCTTGCGGTGAAGGCCCCTGCAACGCTCATCAACGCCGCCATTGCGGACGTCATCGGAATTCCTCTGTTTTATGTTCTGCGCGGTGCTTTGAAGAGGAGTGGGCTTTCATATCGGTAAACAGTTGAGGTTCGGCGCGGATGATGCTATAATGTTTTTCATTGTTTGGACTATTCATTCATCTTGAAAAACAGCGGGGTTTCAAAAAAATATGAGAAAAATTCACAGCGATGTTGTCCGCGATTCGATTAATACGTTCGGCACCAATGCAATCGGCGCTGTTCTGACGCTGATTCAAGCATTTGCCGTTATGCGCCGCGTTGACCTTGACGTTAAAGGAAACTTCAATGCGTTTCAAAATTGGAGCAGCGGCTTTTTAACCATAATCGGCCTGAGCATCACTTCTTCGGTGATCTATTTTGTCGCGCGATACAAGATTCAAAATACGCGTCAGACACTTATCAAGCTGACCGGCATTATTGCAGCAGCGCTTGTGCTTCTCAGTACGGGTGTTATCGCCCTGCTGAGAAACACCTCTTTTTTTGCCGGCATGCCGTTTGATTTTCTGGCGGCCATCGTTGTGAATGCATTTTTGAGCCTTGTTTTGAATGTCTGCGTCGGCGTTCTCCGCGGCGAGAACAAGTTCAAGACGTTTAATTTGATTAATCTGGCACAGAAAATTGTGACGACGGTTTTGTATGTTTACATCGCCTTTCGCCCGAACGCCACTATTTGGATTTGGGGGACGAATGCGATTGCGTTTGCGGCGATTTTTTTTGCGCTTTACGGCATACGCCGGTGGAACGGCCCAAAACCGCAACCGGTACCGGAAGATGACCGTACCGTCACAGGCGGGGAAATGGTCGTTTACAGCCTCAAGTCCCATGTCAGCAATATTCTGACCTATGTCAACACAAACCTCGGTGCTTATATCGTCCAGTACCAATATACCGTCAGTGGTCTGGCTTTGTTTAACACGGCCCAAACCATCGCGCAGCAGCTTTGGATTCTTCCGGATGCGGTCAGCCAAGTCATCATGAGCCGCATCGCTTCTACCAGCAGCCGTGAGGACAAGCTCCGCATTACGGTGATTTCCTCCAAAGTCGTGGCGCTCCTGACGATTATCGCCGCGGTTTTGCTCTATTGGATTTCGGTGCTTCTGATTCCGATTATCTTCCCGCGTTATATAGGTTCGCTTAGCCCGCTGGCGTTTTTGGTCGTCGGCTGTATTTTCATCTGCTACGCCAAAGTACTCAGCAACTCCATTGCGGCTTACGGCCGGCCCGAACTGAATATCATTCCCACAGCCTGCGGCGTTGTAACCAACTGCGTTTCGGACCTACTGTTGATTCCGCTGATGGGAATGAACGGCGTGGCCCTCGCAACCGCGCTTTCGATGACGGTGCAGGGAATCGTCAGCATGATTATCTTCTGCCGTTACACCAAAACACCGCTTTACAAGCTGCTTGTGCCCACCAAAAGCGAAATTGCATTTGCAAAGGGCATTTTTAAGAAATAAATAATATGTAATGTCTTTGAAAGGCGTTCTCCGTGCAAGCGGAGAACGCCTTTTCTCGTAGGATGGAGAGTCTATCGCAAGTCGAATCAGCAGGTTGTAGGAGATAACTTCTAGTGCATCATCTGCATAAGAGCACTTTGCTAAGATAGGTAAGGGGAGGGGTCAAAATGCAGGATAAGAAGAGGCTGGGCATAAAACGAAAAATTTTTTAAAAAAATAATCAAAAACCCCTTTACAAATGAGAAAACCTGTGCTATGATACAGATGAAAATAAAAATAATAATTATTATTAATTGAGGGAGCACTGATGCAACAGACAGTAAAGAAACGAAATTACAGCCGAAAGCGAGAAGCCATTCTGAAGGCGGTACGTTCCACAACATGCCATCCGACGGCAGAGTGGGTTTACCAGCAGCTGAAGCCGCAGTATCCGGATCTCTCCCTCGGAACAGTCTATCGCAACTTGACGCAATTCAAAAATGACGGTGTCATCATCAGTGTCGGCACAGTAAACGGCCAAGAGCGCTACGACGGAAATGTTAAACCTCACACGCATTTTGTCTGTTCCCAATGCCATGCGGTGATTGATGTTCCGGGCGAATTTTTGAATAACCGGCATATTCAAGAAACCGGTGAAAAAATGGGATTGAAAATTGAAAGTAGCGACGTGATTCTTCACGGCGTCTGCAGCGAATGTCTAAAGCGAGAAATCTAACGGAGCCAACAACCGACTCCGGTTCAGATATACAAATTCTACTTTCAAATATTTTATGGGAGGTATTTTACTATGAAAAAATTTGTTTGCTCAGTTTGTGGTTATGTTTATGAAGGAGACGTTCCGCCGGCAAAGTGCCCGCAGTGCGGCGCCCCGAGGGAAAAGTTTGTAGAGAAGAAAGAAGACCAGCCGTTCGCTTGTGAGCATGTTATCGGTGTTGCTCAGGGCTGCGATAAGGAAGTTTACGAAGGTCTGAAGGCAAACTTCCAGGGAGAATGCACAGAAGTCGGTATGTACATGGCTATGGCCCGTCAGGCTGACCGTGAAGGCTATCCGGAAATCGCTGCCGCATTCCGCAAATATGCGATGGAAGAAGCAGACCATGCTTCTCGCTTTGCAGAACTTCTCGGCGAAGTTGTTACCAACAGCACCAAGAAGAACCTTGAAATGCGCGTAGAGGCAGAGCGTGGTGCTTGCTCCGGTAAGTTTGAGCTTGCGAAGCGCGCAAAGGCGCTCGACTATGACGCAATTCATGACACGGTTCATGAGATGGCAAAAGACGAAGCTCGCCACGGCGCAGGCTTTGCAGGTCTGCTGAAGCGTTACTTCGGCTAATCCAAAAGAAAAAAATCAGGGTGTACGGAAGAAATCCGCACACCCTGATTTTATATACAGAGGTACTGAGGTAAAAAGAAAAGCCGCGGAAAAAATCCGCGGCATCTTTTTTTCATCTGTCAGCCTTGACTGTGAAAACGGGAAAGGAATTCTTTCGTGCGTTCGTTTTTCGGGTTATCCATGACTTCCTGCGGAGTACCTTCCTCCGCAATGACACCCTGATCCATGAAGACAATGCGAGAAGCAACGTCATGCGCGAAGGCCATTTCATGCGTAACGATAATCATGGTGAGGCCCTCGTGGGCGAGGTCACGCATGACCTCAAGCACTTCGCCGACCATCTGCGGGTCAAGCGCGCTCGTCGGTTCGTCGAACAAAAGGATTTCGGGTTCCATGGCAAGCGCACGGGCAATGGCAACGCGCTGCTGCTGCCCGCCGGAAAGCTGGCTCGGCTTTGCGTTGATGTACTGCGCCATGCCGACTTTTTTCAGGTACTTGAGCGCGTTTTCCTCGGCGTATTTCTTGTCCTTCTTTAGAACCTTTTCCATGCCGACCATGCAGTTCTGCAGCACGGTCATGTTGCGGAACAGGTTGAAGGACTGGAACACCATGCCGACTTTGGCACGGTAGGAACTGAGGTTGCTTGATTTGAGAATATTTTCCCCGTGGAACAGGATTAACCCCTCAGAGGGGGTTTCCAGAAGATTGATGCAGCGCAGCAGCGTGGATTTGCCGGAGCCGGACGCCCCGATGATACACACCACGTCGCGCGGATAGGTGTTGAAATCAATATCTTTCAAAACTTCATGGCTGCCGAACTGTTTGCGCAGATGGCGTACCTGAAGAATCGGCTCGTTTACTTCCCCCATTTGTGCATGCCTCCTTTGCGGATGGGACCTGACGTGAGGACGCCGGTCGGGTCGGCCATTGCGTCGAGGTCAACAAGGGTGTAATATTCGTCACCGTCGATTTTGCGTTCCATCATACGCAGCAGGCGTGCGCATACAAAGGTCATAATGAAGTAAATCACGCAGACGATGGAGAAAGCGACGAAGAATTTATAGTAGACTCCCGCGGCACTGTTGGCGACAAAGTAAAGCTCTGTCACGCTGATGACGTTCAAAACCGACGTATCTTTGATGTTGATAATCAGGTTGTTGCCGATTTGCGGAAGGATGATGCGGAAGGTCTGAGGCATGATAACGCTTGTCATGGTCTGCCAGTGCGTCATGCCAAGGGCGGCGGCTGCCTCTCTCTGTCCGACGTCGATGGATTCGATGCCGCCGCGCACGGATTCCGCCATGTAGGCGCCCGTGTTGATGGAGACAACGAAGAAGCCGGCGAACATCGGGCTCATGTCAATGTTGAAAACAGACATGGAGCCGAAATAGAGAACCATGGCCTGAACCATCATAGGGGTACCACGGAAAACTTCTATGTATGCCGCAAGCAGGAACTGGAGAAGCCAGTAAAGGCCTTTGATGATTGGATTCTGATTCTTCTTCGGTTTGGGTATTGTGCGAAGCACACCAACCAGAAGGCCGATGATGCAGCCAATGATCGTACCCACAAGTGCAAGCAGAAGTGTGATGCCTGCGCCCTGCAGAAACATATTCCCGTATTCCTTCAGCATCCTGCCGACCCAGTACCAGAAGTCGTCATCGCCGTTCTGCGGAATCGTTCCATCGGAGAGGGGCTGATTCTGAATCGCCTCGTTCATCATCTGAGAACGGTCCTCTTCGCTGATTGTGGCGAGCACCTTGTTGATTGCGTCTTTCAGCTCTGTGTTGCCCTTTTTGACGGCGATGCCGATATTGATCTGTTCCTGCGGAACCTTCAAATCCGGGTCGTTACTGAGGTCAATCTTCACAAGGTCTTTGTTTGCATAAGTTGCAGCCAGCGCCGTTGGCTTGTCCACCAAAAGCATCTCGCATTTGCCTGACTGCAGGGAAACAATCATAGAGGTTACATCCGCAAGTGCAGGCTGTATGTCTGCGTCCGGCACCTGTTGGAGCAAATCATACCAAATTGTGCTGAGCTGGGAAGTACATACAGCACCTTTTAAATCTCGGATTGTCTTTGCATTGGCAAATTTCCCGTCTTTCTTTACCAGTGCAAAGATGGTGGCAGTGTAGTAGTTATCGGTAAAATCCACCGACTGTTTTCGGTCGGCGGTTGCACTCATACCTGCAATAACGGCGTCAAGCTTGCCGGAATCCACGCCCGGCGCAAGGCCGTCCCACTGTGTCTTGACGATTTCCAGCCGGTAGCCAAGGGCATCGGCAATCCTCTTTGCCATCATCACATCGTAGCCGTTTGCGTACTCGTTGCTGTTGCTGATTTTTACGGCCCCATTTGCGGAAGTGGACTGTGACCAATTATACGGTGCATAATTGCACTCCATTCCTACGCGAAGGACTTTTTGATTGTTCTCAGATTTGGAACAACCGGCGGCAAAACATGCCAGCAAAACAACGGTCAGTAGAAATGCTGCGATTCTCTGAATCCGTTTTTTCATAAGTCAGTCCGTTCTCCATTCTTCTTTGCATATTTCAAAAAGCACGGGGAAATTATAACTTTTGCCTAGGGAAATGTCAATGAAAACGCCCTAGAAATCTTTGCATGATTAGCTTACTACTAAAATAAAATGGCATGAAAAGTGACAGGTATTTCTTATATATAAATATGTAGGGAAAAACAAGGAAGTGCTTTCGGAAGAGTTTCGTGAAATTACATGGAAATCCATCGCAACGCAAAAAAAAATTAGGGAAAAAATAAAATATTTTTCAAATATTTAAAAATAAAGCTTGACATTGGAACTTTTTTATTATATGCTATGCACATGTGATTCCTTTTTATATGCCCCAGTAGCTTAACGCAAAAGCATTTGGTACTGCCAAAGGTTGTCGGTTCAACTCCGTCCCAGGGCAAAAAATCACACAGAGTGAGGTAAAAATTATGTTTGAAGACAAAACTTTAGTCTGCCAGGAATGCGGGAAGGAGTTTATCTGGACTGCCGGCGAGCAGGAATTCTATGCTGCGAAAGGCTTTACCAATGAACCCAAAAGATGCCCGGAATGCCGCAAAGCCCGCAGAATGAACCAGAAGCCTCAGCGCGAAATGTTTGACGCTGTTTGTGCTTCCTGCGGCGCTGCTTGCAAAGTACCGTTCCAGCCTACAGAAGGCCGCCCGGTATATTGCAGCGAGTGCTTTGCAAAGATGAAAGAAGAGGGCTAAGTTTTTTTAGCTTAGAAGAATTCATCAAACAAATCCGGTGGTTGCGCGTTTACGCGTAACCACTGTTTTTTATTTTGTTTTGAATTATCAATTATATTTTCCCGTTTTCAGGAGAAACTACGCCTGAAAGGAGGAATTTCTATTGGATAAAATTGCTCTGACACTTCTGATTATCGGCGGGCTTAATTGGGGTTCCATCGGAATCTTCGGCTTTGATATTGTTGGCTGGATTTTCGGCGGACAACTTTCCGCAGGAAGCAGAATCGTGTTTGTAATTGTTGGACTCGCGGCACTATGGTGTATTCGTCTTCTTTTCCATGATAATGAAGAAGATAAACACGTTCAAACAGTAAAATAAAAAATGCAAAAAAAGCAGCCGCCGTTTGCTCCAAGCAGAGAAAACGGCGGCTGCTTGTATGTTCAATTGATGTCATGATTTGCTTCGTAAATGAGCCGCAGACCATCAAGAAGAAGCGTGTCACATAAAACAATTTTTCGTTCGCATTGCTGAATAATTTCTTTTGCCAGCCCGCCGGTTGCAACAACGCTGCATTTCCGGCCAAGTTCTTTTTCAATGCGGTTGCACATTCCGTCTATCATGCAGGCGGTGCCGATAATCAGCCCCGAGCGCATACATTCGGCCGTACTGTTCCCGATGACATGTTCGGGCGCCTCAAGGCTGACGGAAGGAAGCTGTGCCGTGCGGCTCGTGAGAGCATCCAGCGAGATGCCGACACCCGGCGCGATTGCGCCACCGAGCATACGCCTGTCCTCATCCATGACAACAAAAGTCGTTGCAGTGCCCAAGTCCAGAATGATGCATGGCCCGTCAAAGAGTTCTGCCGCCGCAACGCAGCCGACGAGCAGGTCAGCACCGACGCTTTCGGCATTCTTTACATCAATTTTAATCTTGGTTTTTGTGTCCGGACCCACGCAGATCGGGGTGACGCCGGTGAGCTTCCGTACCGCATTGACAAGGGCATGGTTGACAACCGGCACCACAGAGCTGATGGCTGCGCCTTCAATCTGGTCGAGGGAAACTCCGTAAAGCGAGAGAATTTCCCGCAGTTCAATGGCATACTGGTCTTCCATTCTCATGCGGTCGGTCGCCATGCGCGACACAAACAGCAACTCTTTTCCTTTGTAAACACCCACAGTGATATTTGTATTGCCAATATCGAGAACAAGAATCATTGCAGTATCCTCCGCCGCGGCGTAAAAATTTTTCCACATAATGGGAATGGATTGCCGCTCGGTCATAAATTCGCTAAAATTATAGCAAGGTCGTTCACAAATAGCAAATATTTTTCGCACCTTGAGACTCAGCTGTTGAAGAACAGACGCACGGTCAGGGCAGACAGGATGCAGGCACTCAGGTCGCCGAGCACTGCCGCCGGTATCGTGTGACGAGTCTTTTTTATCCCAACGGAACCAAAATAAACGGCAACGGCGTAAAATGTAGTTTCTGTGGACCCGGCCATCACGGAGGCAACCCGCCCCGCAAAGCTGTCGGGTCCGCAGTCTTTGTAAATTTGGGTGAGAACGGCGGTTGAGCCGCTTCCCGAAAACGGCTTAATCAGCGCAAGCGGCATGACCTCCGGCGGCAGGCCGAGAAAGTTGGCCGCCGGCGCCAGCAGGGAAGAGAGAAGGTCTAGTGCGCCCGAAGCGCTTAGCATCGAGACTGCCATAATCAGCCCCACGAGAGTCGGAAGAATCGAAACGGATGTATGCAGCCCTTCTTTGGCACCGGTGACAAATGTGTCAAAAACCGGTACTTTCCGCAGAAATCCAAACAGAACGATTGCTACGATGACAATGGGAACTGCATACGCTCCGAAGTCAGCCATGTGGGCGAACCTCCATTAGTTTTGCTGCGGTCACGCCGATGAGCAGGGCGCAGAACGAGGTGACCCATACAGCGGGAAGGATATCGAACGGTGTGGCGGAACCGGCCTGGGCACGCAGCGTGGCTGTAAATGTCGGAATCAGCTGGATGGAAGAGGCGTTGATTACCACGAACATGACCATGTCGTTATCCGCCGTTTCAGTGGGGTTTCGTTTTTTCAGTTCTTTCATTGCAGCAAGGCCCAGCGGTGTGGCGGCATTGCCGAGGCCGAGAAGGTTTGCGGTAATGTTCATGCACATGGCCTTGATTGCCGGGCCACCCTTTTTGCATGACGGAAAGAGCCGATGAACGGCGGGACCCAGAATTTTTGCGACTGCCGCCGTTACGCCGCCGGCGTCTGCAATTTTCAGCAGTCCCGTCCAAGCGCACATCATGCCGGTCATGCCGATCATCAGGGTCACGGCATTTCCCGCCCCGCTGATGACAGCGGAGGAAAGTTCTGACATTCTTCCGGTAGCGGCGGCGCATATAATGCTGAAGAAGATCATGAATGCCCAAATATAGTTTAACAAAATGTTCATCTTCTTCCTGATTGAGGCTGTTATAATACTTATTCGATGCCAAAATAAATATTCAAAAATGTTTTTTGTTATTTCTAGTGACATATTGACATATATGGAAAAACATACTACAATTTTGTCGGATTAATTCCAAATAAAAAATGGTGAAGGAACCCCTAAAAAGGTCCCCTCGATGAGGAACCACAAGAAAGGATGTATTGGAATGAAATTTACTGGAATCGTGAGAAAAGTTGATGAACTGGGCCGTATTGTGCTGCCGAAGGAACTGCGCAGCACCCTCAACATCAACGAAAAGGATCCCCTTGAAATCTATGTCGACGAAGACAACAAAATTGTATTGAAAAAGTATGAGCCTGCCTGCATTTTCTGCGGCGGCATGGATGAAATCGTGAACTACAAAGGCTACAACGTTTGCCATGAGTGCCTGCTTAAGCTCCAAAAGGCGTTTGACGAGCAGGAATAATCGGTTTCAGAATTCGGGTAGTGGAGGCATCGCGTTGCAGCTGACTGAATCCGATCGTTCTTTTTTCCAGCAATGTTTATCCGAACTTGCTGCGAATAAGGACGTTCAGTCCATGGATACATTTATCCAGCATGGAGATGTTTCTACGCTGGAACATAGCGTTTCCGTTGCTTTTGTCAGTCTTTGGTTAAGCGAGAAACTGAATTGGCATGTGGACCGTTCCAGTCTCGTCCGCGGTGCGCTTCTGCACGATTTTTTCCTGTATGACTGGCATGTGGGGAACGGGCAGAAAGGCCTGCATGGTTTTACCCATCCCCGTACGGCACTGGAAAACGCCGAAGCGCGTTTCCAGCTAACCGAGCGGGAGCGGAATATTATTCTGCGGCACATGTGGCCTTTAACACCGATTCCCCCGAAGTACCGAGAAGCATACTTAGTCAGTGTAGCGGATAAGTATTGTTCGCTGGTAGAAACCTTGCGAAAACATACCGTCTACCAATACAAAAAAAGCGAATAAAAAACACAGCCGTTTCCATTTGGAAGCGGCTGTGTTTTTGTTGCAGGCGAATGAGGCATATAACCTGCACAAAAAAATTCCCTGCTTTTGAGCGGGGAATTTTTTGCACCCAAAAACAATTATTTGTGAAATTTTTCCACAATGTCGCGAACCGCGGCAATAATGTAGTCCGTTTCTTCGTCGGAAAGCGACGGATAAAGCGGTAAGGAAATAATGCGCTCAAAATGCTTTTCTGTGTTCGGGAAGTCGCCTTTTTTGAAGCCGAAGCGCTTCGTGTAGGCACTCATGGAAGTGACCGGAATAAAGTGGACACTTGTGCCGACGTTGCGCGCGTTCAACTCTTCAATGAACCGGTCGCGGTCGATGGTGAGCAGCTCCGGTACAATGCGCAATACATACAGGTGCCATGAGTGGGTGCAGTAGTCCGGCACGAACGGCGGCTCCACAGCGTCAATCTTTGCAAACTCACGCTGGTATTTCTCTGCGATTTTCAACCGGCGGGCCTGCATTTCATGAATGCGGGAAAGCTGCACAAGACCAAGTGCCGCTTGAATATCAAACATATTGTATTTAAATCCAGGCTCACAGATATCGTAGCGCCAAGAACCGCCCTTCGCATAGCGGTTCCATGCGTTGCGGCTCATGCCTTGGCCGGCCCAGATGCGCGCCTTAGCGTCAATTTCATCGTCGTCTGTCACGAGCATGCCGCCTTCGCCGGTTGTGAGGTTTTTGGTGGCATAAAAACTGTAACAGGCGGTTCCCTTCAACTTGTGGCCGATGATGCGGCCTTTGTAAAAGCTCTCAAGCGCGTGTGCCGCGTCCTCGGAGACGAAGAGGCCGTATTTGTCGGCAATGTCATAAATGCGGTCGAGGTCGCAGACCTGCCCGCTGTAATGGACGGGAACAATAGCTTTTGTCTTAGACGTAACCTTTTTTTCAACTTCCTCGGGGTCAATGCAGCCGGTTTTGTAGTCGATATCGGCAAAAACCGGCGTTGCGCCGCAGTGAATGATGGTGTTTGCGGTGGATGCAAACGTCATCGGTGTGGTGATGACTTCATCACCCGGCCCGATGCCGGCTGAGAGCAGGGAAACGTGCAGTGCGGCGGTGCAGGAATTCATGGCAACGGCATGTTTTGCGCCGACGTGTTTTGCAAATTCTTCTTCAAATTTCACCGTACGTGGGCCCTTCGCAACCCAAAGTGAGCGGACGGTCTCTGCGACTGCGGAAATTTCCGCCTCCGTAAAGTCGGGAAGATTATAGGGAATGAATTTCTCTCGCTTTTTGAACTGACCCATATTTTTCTGTTCCTTTCTGACGAGCTTCCAGTGAATTTTTTAAACGCCAAAATATAAATATTCCGCAATTCAATTGTTTTTCGTCATCGAACGAAAAATATGATATCTCTTTTTTCTAGGCAAGTCAATGAAATGACAGAACTTCCTTTTTCATTGACTAAGCAAGAGCGTAAGAATATAATAAGCTATAATAAGCCTGTGATAAGCGAAATAATTGAGGATGCGGTGGTCAATTTGAATGATTCAAAAAAATATTTTGCGCACCCGACAGCCTGTATCGACGAGGGTGCCGGCATCGGCGCCGGAACAAAGATCTGGCATTTCTGCCACATCAGCGCCGGCTGCGAAATCGGGGAAAACTGTAACATCGGTCAGAATGTGTTTGTCGCACCGGGTGTGAAAATCGGCAATTACTGCAAAATTCAGAACAACGTATCTGTTTATGAAGGTGTGGAACTCGGCAATTACGTGTTCTGCGGGCCTTCTATGGTATTTACTAATGTCCAGCGTCCGCGGTGCAAATATCCGCAGCGCGGTTCTCAGTTCTACGCACATACCCCTGTGGGCGACGGTGCAAGCATCGGGGCGAACGCTACGATTGTCTGCGGCCATTCCATTGGAAAAAACGCATTTGTCGCCGCGGGTAGCGTTGTTACGAAAGATGTGCCAGACTATGCCATTGTCATGGGGGTCCCCGCACGCATCTGCGGCTGGGTTTGCGAATGTGGGGAAAAACTAAGAGAAGACCTTGTCTGTCCGAAGTGCGGCAGGCATTATATTCAAGCGGAAAACGGCTTGAAGGAGGAAAAATAGCCAATGGGCAAAATTGAATTTAATGACCTCGGCGCCCAGTACCGCCACCTGAAGAAGGAAATTGATGCGCAGATTGCTGCGGTACTTTCGGAAGCGCATTTTATTTCAGGTCCTCAGGTGGAGCAGCTGGAACATGAGCTTTGCGAGTATACAGGCAGAAAATACTGCGTGGCGACAAGCAGCGGAACCGCTGCATTGCTGCTGCCCCTCATGGCAAAAGGCATCGGCAAGGGGGACGCAGTTTTTGTGCCGGCGTTTACCTTTTTCGCGAGTGCCGAGGTGGTCAGCCTTACGGGCGCTACACCGGTTTTCTGCGATTCCGAGGAGGATATTTTCAATCTGGACCCCGCTTCTCTGGAGGAGCAGATTGAAAAAGTTAAGCGCGAAGGGAAACTTAGGCCAAAAGCGGTCATTGCGGTTGACCTGTTCGGCCATCCGGCAGATTTTCCCCGTATTGAGGAGATTTGCCGCAAGAACGGCCTGTTTCTGTTGGAAGATGCCGCACAGGGCTTCGGCGGTGCCATCGGCGAACGAAAAGCCTGTTCGTTCGGAGATTGCTCCGGGACGAGCTTCTTCCCGGCCAAAGCGCTCGGCTGCTACGGCGACGGTGGCGCGGTGTTCACGGACGATGAGGAAACTTACCGCTTGCTGACGTCGCTGCGGGTCCATGGCAAAGGCACTATGAAATACGACAACGTCCGCATTGGCTTGAACGCACGGCTGGATACTCTGCAGGCTGCGATTCTTCTGCCGAAGTTGCACGCGTTTGATGAAGAGAATGAACACCGCAGACGCGCGGCAAAACGATACAACGAAAAGCTCAAAGACCGCTTTGTCGTTCCTCAGGAGCGGGAAGGGTTTACCTCCAGCTACGGCTACTACACGCTTAGGGCAAAAGACTCCGCGGAACGGGCAAAAGCTATGGATGCTTTGAAAGCAGCGGGAATTCCCTGCATGATTTACTACCCGAAACCGCTTCATCTTCAGAAGGTCTATGAGCCGCTCGGCTACCGTAGGG
This sequence comes from Thermocaproicibacter melissae, assembly GCF_024498295.1. Lineage (NCBI taxonomy): Bacteria > Bacillati > Bacillota > Clostridia > Eubacteriales > Oscillospiraceae > Thermocaproicibacter > Thermocaproicibacter melissae. The sequence goes on along the minus strand of NZ_CP101827.1, from coordinate 1,361,526 downwards.
GCGATCTTCCGGTCGCGGAGAAATTGGCGGATACCGTGTTTAGTCTGCCTATGCACGGCTATATTTCGGATGACGTTATTGATGAAATCTGCTCTATTTTGAATAAGATTTAAGAAAGAATAGAGAAAATAAGAAAGAATAGAGGAAAAGCTTATGGATATCAAATCGGAACTTCTGGGAAAAATTAAAGATAAGTCTGCGGTAGTCGGAATCGTCGGTCTCGGCTATGTGGGTCTGCCGCTTGCGGTAGAGTTTGCAAATGCCGGCTACAAGACCATCGGTTTCGATGTGCAGACCAAAAAGGTGAATGCCGTAAATGCCGGCCATAACTACATCGGCGATATCGTCGACGATACGCTCAAGAAAATGGTGGAAAGCGGAAAACTTTCCGCGACCTCAGATTTCTCATTCATCAAGGATGTGGATGCCGTTGCCATTTGCGTGCCGACTCCGCTCGACAAGTATCAGCAGCCGGATATCAGCTATGTAAAGGGCTCCACGGAATCTGTGGCGAAGTACGTTCATCCCGGCATGGTTATCATTTTGGAATCCACCACTTACCCGGGAACCACGGAAGAACTGCTGAAACCGATTCTGGAATCAAGCGGCCTGAAATGCGGGAAAGACTTCTATCTCGCCTTTTCACCGGAGCGTGTGGACCCCGGCAACAAGCAATACAAGACAAAGAACACCCCGAAGGTTGTCGGTGGCGTCGGAAAGGATTCCACGGAGGTTGCGGCGGCTCTCTACCGCAGTGTTCTGGCCGGCGGTGTGTTTGAAGTTTCTTCTCCCGCCGTTGCGGAAATGGAAAAGCTGCTGGAAAATACTTACCGCAACATCAACATCGGCCTTGCAAACGAAATGGCCATCATCTGCCACCGCATGGGAATCAATGTCTGGGAGGTCATCGAGGCCGCCAAGACGAAGCCGTACGGCTTCCAAGCCTTCTATCCGGGGCCGGGCCTCGGCGGACACTGCATTCCGCTTGACCCGTTCTACCTGACTTGGAAAGCCAGAGAGTTTAATTACCACACACGCCTGATTGAAACCTCCGGCGAAATCAACACCGGAATGCCCGAGTATGTGGTGCAGCGTGTCATGTCGGTTCTGAATAAAAAGAAGAAGGCCCTGAACGGCTCCAAGGTGCTTGTTCTCGGCGTCGCTTATAAGGCGGACATTGACGATTACCGGGAAAGCCCGGCTCTGAACGTCATTGACCTGTTCAAGCAACAGGGCGCACAAACGACCTATTACGATCCGTATATTCCGGAGTACCGCTACAAGGGCGAAACTTGTGTCGGCGCGAAAGAACTGACAGACGAGATGCTGAAAGAAGCGGATATCGTTGTCATCTGCACCGCACATTCCTGCTTCGATTACAACAGGATTCAGAAGCTTTCGCAGGCAGTGTTCGATACCCGCAATGCCATGAAGGACGTCAAGGACCGTTCCAACATCGAGCTTTTATAATTACTTTTCCCCCGCTTTCTATGAGAGCGAGGGAATTTTTCAGAGATCCGCGTCGGGAAAGTGAGGCTAAATCGTGTTCCAAATGGAATTTGCGCAGGAGAGCAATATTGCTTACTGGCTCACGCTGGATCGACATATTGCCGAAGATGAACTTCGCCTGAAAATCAAGAATAAAAGATGTTATATCATCAAAGATGACGATAGACCCATCGGGATTCTCCGCTATAATCTGTTCTGGGACAACCTGCCGTTTCTCACGATGATTTACTTGGAAGAAGAAAAAAGGCAGCATGGTTTTGGCTCGAAAGCTATGCACCGCTGGGAGAGTGAGATGAAAAGCCTAGGCTACCCGGTGGTGATGACGTCCACACAAGCTGACGAAACCGCTCAGTTTTTTTACCGGAAGCTAGGATATAAAGATAACGGGTGTTTGGTCATGGATATTCCGGCAGTTCGTCAGCCGCTGGAGATTATGCTGATTAAGGAACTGTAAAACACATTTTTCAAAATGATGTGAAAACTAACTGGAATAGGGGATAAAAATGAAACAATATCGTCACGCACTTATTGGCTGCGGCCGAATCTCAAAAAACCACATTGCAGCTGCCATAGCAAATCGCGATATTATGGTGCTTGCCGCGGTCTGCGACCCGGTTGCGGAACGCGCGGAAAAGAAAGCGGCCGACTATTTTGAAGCAACGGGAATCAAACCTGCTGTTTACACCGACTACCGCAAAATGCTTGAGGAACTGGATGTCGATTCTTGCGCGATTGCTACCGAGAGCGGTTACCACGCGCGCATTGCGCTCGATTGCATCCATGCAGGAAAACATACACTCGTAGAAAAGCCGATGGCACTGTCCACCGCAGACGCGGAGCTCATGATTGCGGAAGCCAAGAAGAAAGGCATTACGCTCGGCGTTTGTCACCAGAACCGCTTTAATGCACCGATTCAGCACCTGCACAAGGCACTGGAAGACGGTCGTTTCGGAAAACTCGTCAGCGGAACTGCGCGGATTCTGTGGAACCGCACTATGCCGTACTACCAGCAGGCACCGTGGCGCGGAACATGGGCGCTGGACGGCGGCACGCTGATGAACCAGTGCATCCACGGCATTGACCTTCTTCAGTGGAGCCTCGGCGGCGAGCCGGACACCATTATGGCGATGACAGGAAACTATCTGCGCGACATCGAGGCCGAGGATTTCGGCGCGATTCTGATTCGCTTCAAGAACGGCGCCATCGGCATCGTGGAAGGCACAGCTTGCATTTATCCGAAAAACCTCGAAGAAACGCTCACCATCTCCGGCGCAACGGGTACGGCAGTCATCGGCGGCCTTGCGGTCAACCGTGTGGAAACATGGAATTTTGAGACCCCTGCTCCGCAGGACACCGAGGTGGAAAAGCTTGTCGGAGCCGATCCGAGAGATGTTTACGGCAGCGGCCACAACCCGCTTTACCGCGATTTCTTTACAGCTGTAGATAACCACACGGAGCCGCTTGTCAGCGGAACCGAGGGAATCAAGGGTATGAAAATCATTCTCGCGGCCTACAAATCGCAAAAAACGGGCCTGCCGGTAAAATATGACGGCCTTGATTTTGCAACGACCGACATGACGCATGCAGACGTGGAAGTGAAGGGCTGAAAATGAAGATCCTTACTGTTGTCGGCGCGAGACCGCAGTTTATCAAGGCCTCTGTGGTTTCCCGTGCGCTGAGCCGCGTGGCGGACGAAGTCATCGTGCACACCGGTCAGCATTATGATAAAAATATGTCCGATGTTTTTTTCGAGGAGCTGAATATTCCGAAACCGGCGTATAACCTTGGTGTCGGCTCCGGCTCCCACGGCAAGCAGACCGGCGAAATGCTGATGAAGATTGAAGAGGTTATTTTTACCGAAAAGCCGGATATCATGCTGGTTTACGGCGACACCAACTCGACCCTCGCGGGGGCGCTTGCCGCTTCTAAGCTCCACCTGCCGGTCGCGCATGTGGAAGCTGGCCTGCGTTCCTACAACATGCGCATGCCGGAAGAGCAGAACCGCGTGCTGACCGACCACATTTCCACTTGGCTGTTCTGCCCGACGCAGACGGCCGTGGACAACCTCAAAAAAGAGAACATTACGGCGGGGGTGGACAAGACCGGCGACGTCATGCTCGACTCCGTCCTCCATTTTCTTGCGCTTGCCCGTTCTAACCCGAAAAAGACGGCTATTTACGGGCAGCTCGGCATTGCGCCGAAACAGTACCGCCTCGCAACGCTGCACCGTGCGGAAACGACCGACGGCGGCCTTGACGCCATCGTGCGGATTTTTGATGCGTTTGAACAGCTCCCGCAGCCGGTCGTCATTCCGATCCATCCGCGCACGCGTCCGCTCGCGGAAGAAGCCATAAAAAAGCGCGGTTACCGGAACATCCAGCTGATTGACCCCGTGGGCTACCTCGAAATGCTGCTGCTCACAAGCGGCGCTTCTCAGGTGCTGACGGATTCCGGCGGCCTGCAGAAGGAAGCTTGGTTCATGGAGGTTCCGTGTGTTACGCTCCGCAGCGAGACCGAATGGGTCGAAACGCTGGAAGGCGGCTGGAACGTCCTTGCGAAGCTTGAAACCGATGATATTTACCGCAAGGCTACCCAGACTGTGCCGGACCCGAGCGCGAGGGAAAAAATGCCCTTCGGCGACGGAAAAGCGTCGGAACATATTGCCTCCATTCTTTCAAACCGAAAAGAGTGAACGTCTTGAATATCATCTATATCAACCATTACGCCGGTTCACCGGAGCATGGTATGGAATTCCGCCCGTATTTTATGGCAAAACGCTGGGCGGCAAAGGGAAACAACGTCACGGTGGCGGCAAGCTCGTTTTCTCACCTGCGCACCCATAACCCGGAACTCGAAGGCGCAAAATACAAGGAAGAAATGATTGACGGCGTGCGCTATTTCTGGATTTCCGGGAATTCGTACCACGGCAACAACATGGGGCGCATCCGGAATATGCTTTCGTTCCTAAGGGGCCTGTACCGTTACAGAACGGAGCTGACCGCCCAAGGAAAGCCGGATGCAATCATCGCCTCTTCAACGTATCCGCTCGATATTTATCCGGCGCACCATTTTGCGAAAAAATACGGTGCCATGCTGATTTATGAGGTGCATGACCTTTGGCCGCTCAGCCCAATTGAGCTTGGCGGAATGAGTCCGAAGCATCCGTATATCCGCCTGATGCAGAAGGCAGAGAACGATTGCTACCGTTACAGCGATTATGTTGTTTCGCTGCTGCCGTTCGCCAGAGAGCACATGATTGAACACGGAATGAAGCCGGAGAAATTCGTCTACATTCCGAACGGCATTGAAAAAGCAGCTTGGGAGAAGCCGTTCCATACGCCGAAGGTGTATGAGGAAAAGCTGAAGAAATACCATGAGGAAGGATATTTCCTTGTCGGATACACCGGTGCGCATGGCATTGCCAATGCGCTGGACAGCTATGTGGAAGCCGGCGAGAAACTGCGCGGCAAAAAAATCAAGCTGCTTTCGATTGGGCCGGGCCCGGAACGCGACCGCTTGATTCAAAAGGCACATAATTTGAATCTTGACGACGTGGTCGAATTCCTCGAGCCGGTGCAGCGCGACCGCATTCCGGAACTTCTCAGTCAGCTTGACGCCCTTTACATTGGCCTGCAGAGCCAGCCACTCTTCCGCTTCGGCGTCAGCCCGAACAAGCTGATGGATTACATGATGGCGGGCAAGCCTGTGATTTTTGCCATCGACGCGCCGAACGACATGGTAAAAGAAGCCGGCTGTGGCATTTCGATTCCGCCGGAGGACAGCGGCGCAATTGCCGATGCGGCGATAAAACTTTCGCAGATGTCCGAGGAAGAGCGCGAAACAATGGGCAGGTGCGGAAAAGAGTATATTCTGGCCCACAACGAGTACGATGTGCTAGCCGACAAGTTCCTTTCGGTGTTCCAAAGACCGCGTATCTCGGCAAAATAAGAGACATAAAAAAACGGAGCGCATGAGCGCTCCGTTTTTTTATGTGCGCTTTTTCACACCGCCTTGAAAGACCGAACGCGTGATTCCCGACTTTCTGAAAACAAGCCCTGCAGACTGATGCCACGGGGCCTTTCTCTTTTCCGACTCACGAGAAATCCCGCCGCGGAATATTATGCTTTAGTGCTGAACAGGAAATGAGGCATGAATTCCACTGGAGATGAGAGCTATGAAAAAGAAACTGTGCGCGCTGCTGGCCTGCGCGGTCATGCTGCCCTGCTTGTTCACAGGGTGCAGCCGCGGGACAGAGCAGTCCGGCGCAAAGCCGATTAAAATCGGCTTGCTGTATTCGCTCAGCGGTGTAACTTCCGTCAGTGAAAAACAGCTGTACAACGGCACAAAGCTTGCCATCGACGAGATTAACGCAAGCGGCGGCATCAACGGGCGGAAAATTGAGACCGTGTTTGCCGACTATGCCTCCGACCCCGCAAAAGCGGCTGACAAGGCCCGCCGGCTGATTCTTGACGACAAGGTAACCGCCATTGTAGGCACCTGCTCATCCTCTGCCCGCCAGGCAGTAAAACCCGTGGTGGAGCAGTATAAATCGCTGCTCGTCTACCCGCAGTCTTACGAGGGGCAGGAAGAGTCGAAAAACATTGTTTATGTCGGCTGCATTCCGAACCAGCAGGCAGAGATCTTTGTCAACTGGCTGCTGAAAAACGTTGGGAAGAAATTCTTCCTCATCGGCTGTGATTTCGTCTATCCGCAGGTAGAAAACAAACTGGCGAAGGAATACCTCGCAAAGGGCGGCGGAACGGTCGTCGGGGAGGAATATGTTCCTTACGGCAGCACCGACTTTTCGTCTGTGCTCAATAAAATCAAGACTTCCAACCCGGACATCGTTTACAGCGAATTGACGGGCGACAGCAACGTGGCATTCTACAAGCAATACAATGCCTATGGCTTGAAAGCGACCATCGCAAGCCTTACGACGAACGAAACGGTTCTCAAGGCCATTGGAAAAGAAGCATCAAAAGGCAGCTACATTTGTGTGGATTACTTCAAGAATGTTGAAAACGACCTCAACAAGAAATTCGTGCAGAAATATGCCGAGACCTATAAAGACGGCACAGAACCTTCCTACGCGGTTATGGGAGGCTACAACGCTGGTCTGTTCCTCGGCGAAGCCCTGAAAAAGGCCGCTGACCCCGATAACACGCAGCAGGTTATCGAAGCGTTCAAAGGATTAGAGCTTGATTCCCCGTCCGGACAAATTTCCATTGACCCAACAAACAACCACGCCGCGTTATACTGCCGCATCGGGCAGGTAGACGAGAACGGTGAAATCAAAGTGATCTATCAGTCGGAACAGCCGATTGCTCCGAAGCCTTGACGAGTCGTGAGGTGACGGGCATTATGGACAGTTTCCTTGCATTGCTTCTCAACGGCCTGAATTCCTCGGCCCTGATTCTCACGGCTGCCCTCGGCATGGTCATCATCTGCGGGCTGATGGACGTCATCAACCTTGCCCACGGGGAACTGATCATGATTGGCGCCTACACGGCTTTTGCTGTCACGCAGACGGCGGGGCTCGGCTTCTGGGTTGCTCTTCCGCTTTCCTTCATCACCGCGGCCGCGGCCGGAACCATTATGGAAGTTCTGGTCGTGAAGCGGCTGACCGGAAGACCGGCGGAAACCATGCTCGCCACCTTCGGCATTTCGGTTGTGCTTCAACAGGTGACAAACATCGTGTTCGGCGCGCAGTCGCAGTATGTTGCCATTCCCATTGAAGGAAAGGTGACCTTCGGCCATGTGGTCATTCCGTACTACAACATTTTCACCATTTTGTTTGCGGCGGCTGTAACGGCGGGAACCGTGCTGCTGCTGAAAAAGACAAAGTTCGGCCGCCGCGTTCGCGCCGTAACCCAGAACCGTGCCATGGCGGAATGTCTCGGAATCAATACGGCACAGGTGGATACGCTGATTTTTGCGTTCGGCAGCGGCCTCGCAGGCCTTGCCGGAGCGCTTGCCGCACCGGTCAAAAGCGTTTCGCCGTTCATGGGCGGGCCTTACCTCATCAACTCCTTTATGACGTCGGTCGTCGGTGGTGTAGGGTCGTTTACCGGAACAACTGTCGGTTCGCTCTTTGTCGGCGAATCTACCGCGCTGCTGGGCGGCGTGAGCAACGACGTTCTGGCGTCGATTTTGGTTTTGCTGATGATTATTGCCATTATCCGGTTCAAGCCGGAAGGTTTGTTTGCGAAAGAGAGGCGGTAACATGACGAAGCTCCGCAGAATCCCCGGCAACCGCCGGGCGGATTTCCTCATTCTCTTAGCACTGGGTCTGTTCCCGCTTTGCGGCTCGGCGTTTTATACGCAGCTTCTCACAAAATACATGGTGTTCGTAATCCTTGCATGGTCGCTCGATATTCTGTGGGGATACGCGGGATTGATGAACCTCGGCCATGCGGTTCTGTTCGGAATCGGGGGATACACCATGGCTCTGTGTCTCTCGTCGCAGCAGGGTATACCGGATTTTATGGCACGCGGCGGCGTAACGGAAATGCCGCTTTGGCTGCAAATCATTCAAAACCCCGCCGTTGCGGTGCTTGCGGGAATTTTTATCCCCGCAATTCTCGCGTGGCTGCTCGGTGTTTTCCTGTTCCGCAGCCGGGTCGGCGGCGTGTTCTTTGCCGTCATCACGCTGGCCCTTGCACAGATTTTCAACCTTTTCATTCAGAGTCAGCAGAAATGGACGGGCGGCTTTAACGGCATCGGGGGACTGTCGGGCCTTTCTGTTTTCGGAACGCCGCTCGACATCACCCAGAGCTACTATTTCATTTTCCTTATTGTAATAATTGTCTATGTGTTCTGCTTGGCGCTGACGCACTCACGCTTCGGCATGATTCTCTGCGGAATCCGCGAGAATGAAACGCGGCTGGAGTTCCTCGGCTGCGACAAGGATTCCTTCAAGGCGGCGGCCTTTGCGCTTTCCGGCGCGCTGGCCGGTTTAGCCGGCGTGCTGTATGCTCCGGTGAGCGGAATGATTGCCCCGAACGATGTGGGAGTGGAATTCTCTACGGCAATCGTCGTCTGGCTTGCCATCGGCGGCAGGGGAAATCTTACGGGCGCAGCAGTGGGGGCCCTCCTCATCAATGTGCTCGGAAATGCGCTTTCCGAGCAGTTCGGCGCATTCTGGCAGCTGCTGCTCGGCATTGTGATGATTCTCACGGTGCTGTTCATGCCGCGCGGCATTGTCGGCACTCTGATGTCCGCTTCCGAGGGGAAGAAGGTGCATGCGCATGGGTGAAGTGCTGCGAACAGAGAATCTTTCGGTGTCCTTCGGCGGATTCTGGGCACTTCGCGACGTGAATTTTTCCGTAAACGAAGGAGAGCTTCGCGTCGTCATCGGGCCGAACGGCGCCGGAAAGACGACACTGATGGACCTGATTACTGGCCGCGTCGCGCCGACCTACGGCAAGGTGTTCTTTGAGGGGAAAGAAATCACAGGGAAAAGCCCATGCAAAATTGCTGCCGACTTTCGGATCGGACGGAAGTTTCAAGGCCCGAATGTGTTTGAAAACATGACCGTCGCCGAAAATCTGGCACTTGCCGCGCCGGTGAGGCGCACGGTGGTTTCGTCTTTCCTGCGTGCCGCCCCCAAAAGCGTGCAGGAGAATGCGGAACGCATTCTGGAGCAGACCGGCCTTTCGGAGAAGCGCAACTTTTTAGCGTGCGGGCTGTCGCACGGAGAACGGCAGTGGCTCGAAATCGGAATGCTGATGATGCAGGACCCGAAGCTGATGATTCTTGACGAGCCGACCGCAGGCATGACGGAGGAAGAGACATACCGCACCGGAGAAATGATTCAAAAGCTTCTCAATGGGCGCACGGTTCTTGTGGTAGAACATGACATGAATTTCGTACGGCAGGTGGCAAAGACGGTTACGGTTTTGCACATGGGAAAAATCCTCGCGGAAGGGCCGCTTTCCGAGATTGAAAATAACCCTGAGGTCATACGCGTGTACCTGAAATCGAACAAAGCAGGAAAGGGGAATGACCATGCTGGAGGTTGAGGGGCTTCGGGTGAACTACGGCAAAAGCCGTGCCGTGAACGACATCACGTTCACGCTGAAAGACGGTGAATGTCTTGCTGTTTTGGGCCGCAACGGCGTCGGAAAAACAACGCTGCTCAAGTGCCTGATTGGCCTTCTGCCGCCTGCCGGAGGGCATGTCATCCTGAACCACCGCGATATTTCCTTCCTGCCGCCTCATGAGAGGTGCCGCCTCGGAATGGCCTACATTCCGCAGGGACGGGAAATCCTGCCGGGGCTGACGGTGCTTGAAAACCTCCGGTTGGGCAGCCTCGGCTGTGCGGGCGCTAAGGCTACGCAGGAGCGCACGGAACAGATGCTTGAGTGGTTCCCAATCCTTCGGGAACACCTCAACCGCCCGGGCGGGGTTCTTTCCGGCGGCCAACAGCAGCAGCTTGCCGTAGCGCGCGCCCTAATGACCTCTCCGAAGCTTCTGCTCCTCGATGAGCCTACGGAGGGGATTCAGCCCAATGTTGTGGAAGAACTCGGTGAAATCCTTCAGCGGATACGGCGGGAGGAAGGGCTTTCGCTGCTGCTTGTAGAGCAGAATCTTGGCTTTGCCCGCGCTATGGCAGAGCGGTGCCTCATTCTGGAGAAAGGCACCGTCGTCCGTGAGGGGAAGACGGAATTTCTGGGAGAGGCGGAAATTAAGAAATATCTTTCCGTGTAGTCTGTGTAGAAAGAGTATCATTCTGTAATTTTCGTTACAGTTAAGTCACTTTTCTTGATAAAATTCGCGGATTCTTTATACTGTAAATAGAAAAAATCTTAAAACTGTCGAACGGAATAGGCTTTACTTTTGTTTGGAGAAAGGCGGATTTTTATGAAACCCAAATCTTCGGGGAGCAGGAAGAGTCTTTTGGCGCTGATATCCGTTTCTCTCGCTGTGGGGCTTATGTTCTGTACGGTTTCCGCCATGAAAACGCCCCTGGACGACGGGGTGTCGGCAAAACAGGCCGTATCGTCCTCAGGCTCATTTCGTCCAGCGTCCTCTTTTCTTTCGAGGAAGGTGTCTTCCGCTGCCGGTTCCTCCAAGCCTGTTTCGTCCTCGGCAGTTTCGTCAGCGGCGGCCGTTTCCTCTAGGGCAGTCGTTTCTTCGGCGGCCGCTTCTTCTGCGAAGCCGGCGCCTTCTTCTTCCAAACGTCCGGCAAAGCCCGCATCTACCAAACCCGTTGAAGAAGATCCCGACCCTTCGGAGACGCCGAGTTACCAAACTTCTCTGCCAAAGGAAAAAACGGTCTATCTGACGTTTGACGACGGTCCGTCTTCGCTGACAAAGCCGCTTTTGGATATTCTGGACCAGTATCAAGTAAAAGCTACATTCTTTGTGGTCGGGGTCAACGACAAGAACGAAACGCGCGACCTGCAGGAGATTGTCAAGAGAGGGCAAGCCATCGGCGTTCACAGCTGGACGCACAACTATCGTCAGATCTACGCTTCCGAAGAAGCGTTTTTTGCGGATTTTGACCGGATGCATAAGGCAATCCTCGACGCGACAGGAGTAGACACAAAAATCTGCCGCTTTCCGGGCGGCAGTGTAAATAGCTTCAACGCCAAAACTCGGCGTGAAATTATCATGGGGCTGAAAAGGCGCGGCTACGTATATTTTGACTGGAATGTCTGCAGTGAAGATGCAGCCAAAGCGAAAACGCCGGAGGAAATCTATCAGTATGCGCTGAACGGCGTGCATCAGCACCGCGTTTCGGTTGTGCTGTTCCATAATACGGCGGCAAAACAGGCAACGCTCCAGCAGCTTCCGCGTTTCCTTTCAACCCTCAAGAGCGAGGGCTACAAGTTTGCTGTCCTCGACACATCGGTGGATAACAGCCCATTCATTTTTAAGGGATAAAAACTGCCCCCGGGAGATTTTTCATCTTCCGGGGGCTAATTTTTTATCTTAAGCCTGGATCACGAGTTTTTTTGCGGTTTGCTCGTCAATTTCAGCGGGGCAGATGTTATGAATCTTTCCGTTTTTCTCCACCATGCTGATTGGAATATCCGGTAAAAATTTATGTATCAGCTCCACAAAACCGTTCGCAGGGGCTTCCGGCATGCCGGTGACGATATGTTTGGCTCCGATTTTTTTTGCGACACTCACGGCCATGAGAGGCGCATCATCGTTGAAATAAACGGTCATTTCTGCATGGGCGTCGCGTGCGGTTTGACGGAGGTATTCCAGTTCTTCGGAATTACCCTGCAGCCCGGCAGAAGCGGGTTGAACACACAAAACACGCAGCGGAAGGTCCAGTTTGTCAGCAAGAGTTTTTCCGGTTCGGATCAACCGGTCACAGTCCCGTTGACCGGTAACACACACGAGAACCGTTTTACTGCTTTTCAAATTTGCATCTCCCTTCAGAAATACATTAATAACCACTATGATTATATCATATAACTAACCGCTTTATGAGAACGCAAATTGTACTAATTGTAAACTTAGTGTGAACAGGAATCTTAAAAATTTGGTGAACTTGACTATTTGTGCCGAAGAAACAAACGAAAGTGCAGAAAAAACCGCCGTCTTTTTAGAGACAGCGGTTTTTTCAGATGCCCCTAAACGAATCGGGGGCAGGAAACCCAGATTCATTTCAGAATCGTCATGGGGTCAATATACTGGCCATTTTGTTTCATTATTAGATGAAGGTGCGGAGATTCAAGACTTTCCGTTGGGTCAACGCCCACGGTGCCGATTTTTTGACCGCGCTTAACGGTCTGCTTTTCCTTCACAAGCATTTTATCAAGCCCGCAGTAGGTCGCCTCAATCGAACCGTGTTTAATCACAATGGTGTTGCCGTTTCGATCGTCATTTGCTACTTTGGTTACAACGCCGTCGGCGCAAGCTTTTACAGTTTCACCGGTTTTCGCGCTTAGGTCAACACCAGTGTGGGCACGATAATCTCCGAGAGTTTTATTGAACACCGGTTTCTTGCTGAAAGCCTGCGAGACCTTTCCGCTTACCGGCATCGTAAACGTATTCGCAGCTGCGGCGGTCGGTTTCGTTCCCGTCTTGGAGGAAACGGCCGGTGCCGCGGATGAGGAAGCCGGAGACGAAGACACGGGCTTTGCGCTGGAGGTCGGGGCGGAAGAAACATCATTCACAAAGATACCGCTTACGGTGTCGTTTGTTTCTGCTGCTTTGCTTTCTGCCGAACTCTGCGGCTCCGTGTATTTCGTTACGCTGTCGTAAGTCGTCCAAGCTGCCGCACCTACTGCTATCAAGCACACACCAACGGCGATGTAAAATCCTCTATTTTTTTTACTGTTTCGATTACTGGAAACTTTCAATTGCGCCACCTCCGTCAGTATTTTGGCCCCAAAATACATTCGATATTCCAATGGCGCAAAGTAAAATGAAAATTTTAAAAAGAAAAAGAATCCGGCAAACATCCGGATTCTTTTTCTGTGCTTGAGGGATATCTTGAGGAGGGTAGAACATGGGCCAGAATTCGGTGCGGCTCCGTCTTCTGACTATGCTTTCAGTATAACCGTATCTGCCCTTCCAATTGTAAAAGTGCTGTGAATATGCTGTAAAATATGTATGAAATCTTTTTTAAGTGTCCGAAAGAAGAATGGCTCTTGCTGGAGCAGCCTCCGCACCGCGGAGAAGAAGCGGTAGCGCACAGAGACGATAGGTCCCCGGCTCGACTGCGGAAAGGTCAAGCCCTTCCAGAATCGGGATTCCTGCGCCCAGAAGTTCACGGTGCGGTTCGCCATCCTCCTCTGCAAGGTCGATGCTCGGCGCGTCCGTTCCAATCAGCAGAAAGCCTGCCTGCGCTAGCGCGAAAGCTGCGCTCTGGGAGAGAAATGCCTTGCCGTTTCCCTTTAGTAATATCCTTTTTTCTGTATTTGGCGGCAGGCGGTCGATGTCCGCGCCGGTGAGAATTCCCTCAGCGGCTATGACCGTGCAGGGGCCGATACAACGGGAAAGAGAAATCCGGTCAACGGAGTCGCCATCGTCGAAGAAGTGAAGCGGGGCGTCCAGATGCGTGGCGCTGTGGCAGCAGGCATAAAACCCAGAGAGGTTATAGCTGTCGCCCATATCCATGCGCCGGATTCGGTCGCGCTTTGGGGCGGGGTCGCCCGGATAGGGTGGAGTCGAAAACAGGTCGCGTGAAATATCGATGATTTTCATAAGACCCAACTCCTTTGTAGAAACCGCGGAGCGCTGCTTACAGATTCGGGACAAGCCTCGAAATCAGCTCGGCCGCGGTATGAGCCGACGACTTGAAAAACTCCGCGTAATTGACGGCCGCGGCTTCGTCGGCGTTATCAGAAACGGCGCGTACCGCGGCGAACGGTGTCTGGTTCATGTAACAGACTTGGGCAATGCTTCCGCCTTCCATTTCGCAGGCGCAGGCGCCGAATTCAGCGCGGATTCGCTCAAGGCGTTCACGGTCATTGATGAACTGGTCGCCGGTCGCGATGATGCCTGTATGCGTTTTATCTTTGCCACAGAGTTTTTCCGCGGCTGCTGAGGTCAATGACAGGAGGCGCTTTGAAACAGGAATCACAACAAGATTCAGCCCAGAAATGAGGCCCTTTTCGTCTCCGACTGCGGAAGTATCCATATCGTGCTGGACAAAGCCGTTCGCAACGATGATGTCGCCGATGTGGATGCCCGGGCCGATACCGCCCGCTATTCCTACGTTGATAATGGCCGACGGGGCATAACGAAGAATCATGGTCTGCGCGCAGACTGCGGCCGCCACTTTTCCGACGCCGCATTTCGCAACGACACATTCCTTGTTCCCGATGGTTCCGATGTGGTAGATGATTCCGCTGACCGTATCGCTGCGTTCTTCCTTCATGCGGCCTAGAATCTCTTCCACCTCAACCTCCATTGCGCCGATAATTCCAATCATTGATTTCAGCCCCGTCCCTTCTACAACATTATACATTTTTAACTTATTATATCGACACACGACCTTCTTTTTTTAGCTTTTGCGGAATTATGGAGTCGGGCAAAGAAAACGGGGACCCACCTATTCCTTTCAAAGACTCCATGTGCTATAATAAACTGAATATTAAAAAAACTGAAATATGTCTGCGGCTTATGCCGCATTTTGAATGGGAGGACAGCGTGGATGATTATTCTGGGAATCGACCCGGGCTATGCGATTGTCGGGTACGGAGTCGTAAAGGCCGAGAACGGTCGTTTCCAGACGTTGGAGTACGGCGCAATCGTCACGCAGGCCGGGCTTGATTTCAACCGCAGGCTCGAAAAAATCTATGACACGCTCACGACCGTAACGCAGAAATGGAAACCGGATGCTGTGGCGATTGAAAAGCTCTATTTTCAGAACAATAAAACAACCGCAATCGGCGTGGCAGAGGCAAGGGGCGTCATTCTGCTGGCGTGCCAGCAGGCCGGAGCGAAGATTTACGAATACACGCCTCTGCAAGTGAAAGCCGCCGTGACCGGTTACGGCCAAGCGAAGAAACCGCAGGTCATGGAAATGACGCGCCGCCTGCTCGGCCTAAAGAATATGCCGAAGCCGGACGACACTGCCGACGCGCTAGCCATGGCTGTCTGCCACGGGCAGACAGCGGGTTCCGCACTTAGGCGCGCAATGCTCGCCAATAAGATTTCCATTGTGAAAGGAAGGCATTGAGCCTGATGTTTTACCGTTTAAGAGGAACATTAATTCATGAGGAGCCGGGGTTTGCTGCAATTGAGTGCGGCGGCGTCGGTTTCAAATGCCTCACGTCGATGAATACGCTCAAAGCCCTGCCGAAAGTGGGCGAAGAAGCCGTTCTATATACTCACCTCAACGTTCGGGAGGATGCGCTTGACCTGTTCGGCTTTGCCACCGTTTCTGAGCTGAACTGCTTTAAGATGCTGACCGGCGTCAGCGGCGTTGGCCCGAAGGTTGCGCTTGCCATTCTCTCGGAACTTTCACCGGAACAGGTGGCTGTTGCGGTCGCTACGGGCGACAGCAAATCGCTCACACGCGCAAGCGGCGTGGGCCCGAAGCTGGCACAGCGCATTGCGCTGGAATTGCGTGACAAGGTAAAGGATCTTCAGAAAGAAGGAAGCGTACAGCTCCCCGCATCGGGGGCGGGACTCGTTTCCGCCTCTTCCAACGCGGCTGCGGCCGTGAATGCTCTTACGGTACTCGGCTATCAACCTTCTGACGCAGCGGCTGTTGTCGCGAAGTTCGACAGTTCCCTCCCGGTGGAGGAACTCATTCGTCTTTCCCTGAAATCCATGGATACTGGTGCTCGGGGAACAAAGTGAGAGGTGCTGGATGCGAAAGGCATCTCACACAAGACGAAATTGTCATAGGAATAAAAATTATGAAAGAAATTGAAAAACCACGAGCCGGGCAAAATAAACTGCCGGTGATTCGGGAAGAAAGGCGGCACAATGGAACCCTTGAATCGAACTCCCTCTGAATTGGAGCAGGATGAAACCGATTTTGAAAACCGTGTCATAGCGCCGGAATATTCTCCGGAGGATGCGGAAGTCGAAAATCCGCTTCGTCCCCGCAGACTTTCGGAATATATCGGGCAGGAAAAAGTAAAAGAAAATCTATCCGTTTTTATTGAAGCGGCAAAGCAGCGGAAGGAAAGCCTGGACCACGTTTTGCTCTACGGTCCCCCGGGACTCGGCAAAACGACGCTTGCGGGCATCATCGCCAACGAGCTTGGGGTAAACCTTCGCGTGACCTCCGGCCCCGCGGTGGAAAAGCCGGGCGACCTCGCTGCAATTCTCACCAACCTCAATCCGGGCGATGTGCTGTTCATTGACGAAGTGCACCGCCTTTCGCGGAGCGTTGAGGAAATCATGTACCCTGCCATGGAAGACTTTGCGCTGGACATCATTACCGGCAAGGGAGAGATGGCCGCTTCTTACCATCTTCCGCTGCCGAAATTCACGCTCGTCGGCGCAACAACGCGCGCCGGTCAGCTCAGCGCACCGCTGCGCGACCGTTTCGGCGTAGTGCTTCGCTTGGAGCTTTACTCTCAGCAGGAGCTTGCGCAGATTGTCACCCGCAGCGCAAGGATCCTCGATATTCCCATCGACCCGGACGGCGCCCTCGAAATTGCCTCCCGTTCCCGCGGAACGCCGCGAATCGCCAACCGCCTGCTGAAACGGGTGCGTGACTTCGCGCAGGTCGTTGCGGGAGGAAAGATTACCAAAGAGGCCGCAAAAATCGGCCTTGATAAGCTGGAAATCGATGAGTTGGGCCTCGATGCAAACGACAGGCGTCTGCTGAACGCCATGATTAAGTTTTACAACGGCGGGCCGGTTGGGCTGGAAACCCTCGCGGCGGCAATCGGTGAGGAGGCCATTACCATTGAAGACGTCTATGAGCCTTACCTCATGCAGATCGGCTTTTTGAGCCGTACGCCGCGCGGACGTTGCGTTACGGTCGCGGCGTACCGCCACCTTGGCCTGAAGCCGCCCGCGGAAGCAGATTCCGGCCAGCAGAGCTTGTTTTAAGCAAAAAATAAAAAAACATTCGGCGTAATGCCAAGTTGGGAGTGTTAACATCAATGGGAAGACTTTTTGGAACAGACGGCGTGCGCGGTGTCGCGAACAGCGAACTTACCTGCGAACTTGCTATGAATATCGGCCGTGCAGCGGCAACCGTTTTGACGGACAATAACCATCGCCACCCGAAAATCCTCATCGGCAAGGACACCCGCATTTCCTCCGATATGCTTGAGGCGGCAATGATTGCCGGCCTTTGCAGCGTGGGAGCCAACGTCGTCCGCCTTGGCGTTGTGCCGACTCCGGCTGTGGCTTTTCTGGTTGGCAAATACAAAGCAGATGCCGGCGTGATGCTGACGGCTTCGCACAACCCTTGCGAATTTAACGGCATCAAGATTTTCAGCGGCGACGGCTACAAATTGCCGGACGCCCTCGAAGAACAGATTGAGTCCATCGTGCTTGACCATAAGCAGGAGATACCGTGCCCCACAGGGGGAGACGTCGGCTGCGTTTCGGAGGCTCCGAACGCCGTGCGCGATTATATCGACCACATCAAGAGTACGGTACCCTTCGCACTCGACGGAATGAGAATTGCCGTTGACTGTGCAAACGGCTGCGCAAGCCGCACCGCAAAAACTCTTTTTGAGGAGCTCGGCGCGGAGTGCCACATCCTCTTTGACCAGCCGAACGGCGTAAATGTCAACGACAACTGCGGTTCCACCCACATGGAAAAACTGATGACCTATGTCCGTGAGAATCACCTTGACGTAGGCGTTGCGTTTGACGGCGACGCAGACCGCTGCCTTGCCGTAGACGAAAAGGGACAGCTCGTGGACGGCGACTATGTCATGGCAATCTGCGCGGCGGATATGAAGTCCCGCGGCAAGCTGGCAAAGAATGCGGTTGTGGGAACCATTATGACGAATATGGGCTTCAGCCGCTTCTGCGATGAGCTAGGCATGAAGTTCGTACCCACAAAGGTCGGTGACCGCTATGTATTGGAAGAAATGCAGCTTGAAGGCTATAACTTCGGCGGCGAGCAGAGTGGCCATATCATTTTCCTTGATTTTGCCACAACAGGCGACGGCCAGCTCACGGCAGCACAGCTGCTCAGTCTTGTTCACCGCAGACAGGCACGCCTTTCCAGCCTTGCTACCTTGATGACACGCTACCCGCAGGTTATGGTGAACGTCACCGTAAAGCCGGAAGGCAAGCTCCGTTTCTACACCGATGAGGAAGTCAAGCGCGCGGTAGAAGAGGTCAAAACAAAACTCGGTACCTCCGGTCGAATCATCGTTCGCCCGTCGGGAACCGAACCGCTGCTGCGCGTGATGGTCGAAGGCGAAGACGAAGGATATATTCAGGCTCTGGCGGATTCCGTAGCGAATGTGATTCGCAACCGTCTGGCTTAATGAAAGAGGATAAAGCGTGAGAACGGCAGACTGGCAAGATTATGAATTGATTGATACTTCTTCGGGCGAGCGGCTTGAGCGCTGGGGCAACGTTGTGCTCATCCGCCCCGACCCGCAGATTATCTGGAATACTCCGAAGAAAAACCCACTCTGGAAGCAGGCCAATGCGCGCTATATCCGCTCTTCCAAAGGCGGCGGGCACTGGGAGACCTTTAAGCCCGTACCTTCGGTGTGGTCGGTGAGCAGAAACGGACTGACTTTCCGTTTGAAAATGATGGGCTTCAAGCACACGGGGCTTTTTCCGGAACAGGCGTGCAACTGGGATTTCGTAATCAAGAAGATTCGCGAGGCAAACCGACCGATAAAGGTTTTGAACTTGTTCGGCTACACCGGAGCAGCAACGCTTGCCTGCCTTGCGGCGGGCGCGCAGGTGTGCCATGTGGATGCCTCGCGCGGCATGGTGACATGGGCACGCGAGAACGCGGAAGTTTCCGGCCTTGCGGACCGTCCGGTGCGCTGGCTCGTGGACGATTGCGAAAAATTCGTGCTGCGCGAACAAAGACGCGGCAACGTTTATGACGGAATCATTATGGACCCTCCGTCTTACGGCCGCGGCCCGAACGGGGAAGTCTGGAAGCTCGAAGAACAGATTTACCGTCTGGTGCAAATGTGCCTTCCGATTCTTTCGCGCGAGCCTCTGTTCTTCCTCTTGAATTCTTACACAGCGGGGCTTTCCCCTGCGGTGATGGAATATCTGCTCGGTGTTCTCGTTCAAAAGCGCTACGGCGGCAGGGTTTCGTGCGACGAAATCGGCCTGCCCGTAACAGAGACCGGGCTTGTGCTCCCGTGCGGAAGCACAGCAATTTGGCAGACAGAATAAAAATTCCGTGCGGTGCAGGCTGACAAGACTCCTGATAAGACAGGAAGGAAGCCTGCGCAGCAGTTTCTTGCGAAAACTCCGGTAGCGGGGTGAAATCGTGACGCAGAAAGAAGTTCGCAAAAGAAACGTCATTTCATTTGTTTTGCTTGGGGCTGTTTTCGTCGGGCTCGGAATCTATGACCTTCAAGCCGGAAAAGCCACAGCCGGAATCGCATATTTCATTGCAGGCAGCGCTGCAGCAGCGCTGGTTCTGGCAGGAATCCTCCGCCGAGGAAAGAACGGCGGCGAGAAATGAATTTAGGAAAGGGCTGTTGCATGGATTATTTATCGGCACAAGATACGTCGTTTGCGTATGAAGACTCGGAAACGGAAAAAAAGATAGAAGTCCTGCACGGGGTGACGCTCGGAATCAAAAAGGGCGAGTTTGTGGCATTGCTCGGGCACAACGGTTCCGGAAAGTCGACCCTTGCGAAGCACTTCAACGCCATGCTCCTTCCAAGCGGCGGCAAAGTCTTTGTCGATGGGCTTGACACGATGGACGAGCGACTGAAAATCGAGATTCGCCGCCGTGTGGGTCTGGTTCTTCAGAATCCGGATAACCAGCTTGTTGCCAGTGTGGTGGAAGAAGACGTTGCATTCGGGCCGGAGAACCTCGGCATCGCTCCGCCGGAAATCCGCCGCAGAGTGGATGAAGCCCTGAAAGCCGTGGAAATGTATGATTATCGCCTGAATGCGCCGTATAAGCTTTCCGGCGGCCAGAAACAGCGTATCGCCATCGCGGGAATCATCGCCATGCAGCCCGACTGCATCGTCCTCGATGAGCCGACGGCAATGCTGGACCCCCGCGGGCGTGACGAGGTACTTGAAACCATCCACCGCCTCAACCGCGAGAAGGGCATTACCATTGTTCTCATCACCCATTACATGGATGAGGCGGTGGGTGCTGACCGCGTTGTCGTTATGGATAACGGCAGGATTCTGACACAAGGCACACCGAGAGAGGTGTTTTCGCAGGTGCAACTGCTGAAAGAACATAAGCTCGATGTCCCGCAGGCAACGGAACTTGTGTGGCGGCTGCGCGAGGAAGGCTTTGACATCAAGGGGTGCCCCTTGAGCGTGGAAGAATGCGTTTCCGCGCTGGAATCGGCTCTGAAACAGTAACTTTGAGACTTGGGAGAATTGAATGTTTGTCGTTGAAACAAAGGACTTGACCTATACCTACGGCGTCGGAACGCCGTTTGAAAAAACAGCCGTTGACCATGTGAGCATCGGCATTGAAAAAGGTGAGTTTCTGGGAATCATCGGGCACACCGGCTCGGGAAAGTCGACGCTGATTCAGACCTTGAACGGCCTGCTGCGCCCGACGGAGGGCACCGTGCTGCTGAACGGCAAAGACATTTGGGCGGAACCCAAGAAAATCCGCTCAGTGCGCTTTCAAGTCGGCATGGTGTTTCAGTATCCGGAGCACCAGCTTTTTGAGGAGACCGTGCTCAAGGATATCTGCTTCGGCCCGTCGAACATGGGCTTGAGCCAGTCCGAGTGCGAGGAGCGTGCTTACCGTGCGGCCGAGTTCGTCGGCCTGCCGAAAGAACTGATGGGGAAGAGTCCGTTTGAACTTTCCGGTGGCCAGAAACGCCGTGTCGCCATTGCAGGCGTGATTGCCATGGAGCCGCAGGTGCTGATTCTTGACGAGCCGACTGCCGGCCTTGACCCGCAGGGCCGCGACATGCTCCTTTCGCAGATTTCGGATTACCAGAAGAAACGCGGCAACACCGTCTTGCTGGTTTCCCACAGCATGGAGGACATTGCCCGCTGCGCGGACCGCGTGCTTGTGATGAACGGCGGAAAGGCCGTTATGCTCGACACTACCGACAAGGTATTCGCACACGGCAGAGAATTGGAGCGCATGGGGCTGCGTGTGCCGCAGATTACGCGGATTATGCTCGACCTGATGGATAAGGGTTTCCCGGTCCATCCTGCGCTGACCGTGGAGAGCGCGCTTGAAGAACTTCGTCCCCTGCTTCGGAAAGGAGGCGACCGCGCGTGATTCGCGACATCACTCTCGGCCAGTTTATTCCCGGCCATTCGCTGATTCACCGAATGGATCCGCGTGTCAAGATTGCCCTTACCTTTGTTTTCATCGTCTTTTTGTTCGTTGCTTCAAACTTTGAAGGCATGCTGCTCATGGTCGCACTGATGGTTGCCGTGTTGCTTTGCTCCGGCGTGCCGGTAAGGCAGTATTTTAAGAGCCTGAAGGCGATTCTGTTTATCGTTTTGTTTACTGCCGTGCTGAATTTGTTTTACGGAAGCGGCACGGTCGTGTGGCGCTGTCCGTTTTTCCCGGTTATGCAGATTACGGACGGCGGCATCAGCAATGCGGTTTTCGTTTCCGTGCGCATTATCTGCCTGATTTTGTACAGCTCGGTTCTGACGTTTACCACTTCGCCTACCGAGCTTACCGATGCATTGGAACGTGTTATGAAGCCGCTTGGCTTCTTTCACATTAAGGTTCATGAAATTGCGATGATGATGACGATTGCCCTGCGTTTTGTGCCGACGCTCCTCGAAGAGACCGACAAGATTATAAGTGCGCAGAAGGCACGCGGGGCCGATATGGAAAGCGGAGGCATGATGCAGCGAATCCGTTCGCTGATTCCGGTGCTCATCCCGCTGTTTGTTTCTTCGTTCCGCCGTGCCTACGACCTTGCAATGGCAATGGAGTGCCGCTGCTACCACGGCGGCGAAGGACGCACAAAGATGAAACAATTCAACTTCACAAAACTAGATGCCGCTGCAATTGCGTGCACAGCGGCGGTATGCGGCGCCGTGATTTTCTTTACCATTAAGTTTCCGGCAGCCCTACAATGACGAAAAAGATCGAAAGGAATGAGAAGCGTGCGAAATCTTCTGCTGACCCTGCGCTATGACGGCTCAAACTATCACGGCTGGCAGATTCAGCAGAATGCCGTGACGGTTCAGCAGGTTTTTCAGGAGGCATTGGCCAAGATCCTCGGCGAGTGCCCTGACGTGAAGGGTTGCAGCCGAACCGATTCGTTTGTGCATGCGCTTGAGTTCTGCGTCAGTTTCAAGACCGAGCATACCATCCCGTGCGAAAGGCTCATCGGCGCGCTGAATCATTTCCTCCCGGAAGACATAGCCGCAATCTCGTGCCGCGAGGTGCCTCTCGACTTTCACGCGCGTTATTCATGCATTGGAAAAGAATATGTTTACCGCATCTGGAATTGCCGCACGCGGGACCCGTTTCTGCGGGGCCGCGCGCTTCATTATTGGTATCCGCTGGACCTCGAAAAGCTGAATCGTGCGGCTGCGTGTTTTTTAGGAAAACACGACTTTACTTCGTTCTGCGCGGTTGATGCGCGCGAACCCGGAAACATGGAGCGAACCGTGACAAAAGCGGTTTGGAGCCGCGAGGGCAATATGGTGGAGTTCACCGTTGCTGCGGACGGGTTCCTTTACCACATGGTGCGCATCATGGTGGGCACGATGCTTCGCGTGGCGCAGGGAAAACTGCAGCCGGAGGACATCAGCCGAATTCTTTTGGCCTGCGACCGTTCCGCCGCAGGGCCGACTGCTCCGCCGCAGGGGCTTTTCTTGAAACAGGTCTTTTACAGGGATGTGAAGAGAGATGCGTAAAGACGGCCGGCGTTACGATACCCAACCCATTCCGATTCGGAAACATGCACTTCTGGACCCAAAAGAGGAGAAAAAAGAATTCGAGCGCCTGCGCGAACATCGTGTTCCGCGGTGGGTCTACCGCGTCATTGCGATTCTTGCGGTAGCTGCCATAGCCGTTCTGGCGTGGTTCAACCGAACAAACCTTGCGCCGGAGAATGTCCTCCAGTGGGTACGGACAAGCATTGTCGGCATGGGTGTGGGGGACGGCTACCCGAAAGCAATTTCCGGTTCCAACGTCGGTGCAAGAAACTTTTTATGCAGCGGAAGCAATATTGTTTATGCAAGCGATACGTCGCTCACCGTGTGCAATACTACGGCTAAAGAAATCCTGAGTACTCAGCACAGCTATTCCAATCCGCTTATGCAGGTAAATGGCATCCGCATTTTGCTTTGCAGCATCGGCGGAAAAAACGCACAAATGTTTACAACCGGCGGAGATACAGTCGAACTTACCACAGATCAAAATATTCTAGGGGCAGCCCTCACCGCAAAAGGACGAACTGCTCTGATTACCGCCGCAGACGGGTACTGCGGAAAGCTCACCGTGTATGATGCTTCCGGGAAAGTTATTTCCCACTACTGGTTCGCTGATTATTTCCCCACTGCCGTGGCGCTGAACCCGGAGGGGACCAAAGCTGCGGTAACGGGCGTTTCCTCACAGGAAGGGGAAATCGTTTCCGCCGTTTACATAATCCCGCTTGACAGCGACAAAGCGGTAAAACCGCAGGCTGTTTGCAGCGGCAACTTTTTAAGCGGCGTTTTCTGGGACACGGACGGCGCAGTTGCCGCAGTGGGAGATACCGCCGCCGTTTTTCTCAAGCCTAACACTTCGGAGAAAAAAGAATATAGTTATAATGGAGAACAGCTCACGGCGTTCTACGCGAAAGACGGCCGCCTTGCACTGGGCCTTATGCCATACAGTGGCTCACAGGACAACCGGCTGGTGGTGCTCGATTCGTCGGGAAATGAAATTTACGAAACAAAGTTTACGGAACGGGTCCTCTCGGTCTCGCTCAGCGGGCAAACCGCTGCGGCGCTTACCAACGGTACCCTCCACTTTTGTTCGTTTTCCTCGGCTACTCCAAGTGATGCCAACGCGGGCAATGATGCCTATGCAGTGGCCCTGAAAGACGAAAAATCGGCGTATGTGCTCGGGATTTCCGAGGTACGGCTGGTCAAACGGGGCTGACAACTTGTCATAATTTTCATTTCGTGTTACTATTTCCGTAAGCAATGAAAACGGAGGGATGCCTTTTGGGAGGTTTTACAGACGCCGCAATTGCCGTGATTCTGATTCTCTACGCTGTTTCAGGGTTCCGCAGGGGGTTCATCCGCGCGCTGGTTGATCTGCTCGGCGGAATTGTTGCTTTGGTAGCAGCGATTCTATTTGCAAAAAGTTTCGCAGCCTGGGCACTGGGCTTTTTTGGCCCTTCACTGCCGAAATGGGCTGCTGATCCGGTTATATCAAAAATCCTGGCAATAGTTATTCTTTTCATTCTGTTTGAGTGCTTGATTCAAACGATCGCTTCTATTTTGAGCAAAATTGCAAGACTTCCCGGTTTAAGGCAGCTCAATGCTTTGTTAGGGGGCGTCCTCGGATTCGGAAAAGGTTCCGTTGTTGTGTTGCTTTTGTGTGCGATGCTGCGCATATCTCTGCCGACTGCCGCTGCCTCAACACAGCAGAATCAGACGCTTCGCCAATTTGCACTTTCTCAGATTTACCAGACTGTTTCCGAAAACAATCCGGTCTATAATCTTATTCAGTCCCAAATTTGGAATGAGGTAGGAATTTATGGCAAAAAGGCAGTATAATAAAAATCTGAATGTGCCAAACGCTTTGACCGTGCTTCGCTTCATTCTGATTTTCCCGTTCATATATTTTTTCTTGAAGGACAACTATCTTGAGGCTTTTGTCATCTTGATTATTTCCGGCGTTACCGATATGCTTGACGGCTGGATTGCGCGTAAGTGCAACCAGTTCACCGAGCTGGGGCAGATGCTTGACCCGTTGTTTGACAAATTGACACAAGCCGCAGTCGTTATCTGCTTTGCGATCAAAGACCCAATCCTCATCCCATTGCTTGCAATTTTCATTGTAAAAGAAACTTTAATGGTGGCGGGTGCCGTTAATTTAATCAGCAGGAATAAAAAGAAGCCGACTGGTTCAAAATGGTATGGTAAGGTCGCAACCGTTCTTTTCTACTGTTCTTTCGGCGCGATTGTCGGGCTGAAATGGATTTGGCATTATGAAAGCCTGCCGCTCAGCATTACGCTGCTATCCATTACTGCAGCTTTTATGATTTATGCTTTTGTGCGTTATGCAAAGATTTACTTCACGATTCTTCATTCGGATGACCCCAAATATGAGCTCGATATACGGGAAGTCATGGATAAGAAAAAATAGCGATGGTCATAAATTTGTAAAATATCGCACAGAAAATTATGCTACAATTAACTGCGACTAAGTTCTGAAAAGAAGTGATATCCATGATTATGTGTTCCAACTGCCATAAAAGACCGGCGGTGGTGTTTCTGTCGCCGTCTGGAGATATGAAGGAAAGCCGTGGCCTGTGCCTAGTGTGCGCAAAGCAGCTTGGCATCAAGCCTGTGAATGATCTGCTTGATAAGATGGGCATTACCGATGACCAAATGGAGGCTATGGAATCCGAATTGAATGCTATGTTGAATGACCAGCAGTTTGATCCGGATGAAAACGCCATCAGCGGATTCATTCCGGGCGGTGCTGCCACATTGCCGTTTTTGCAGAATATTTTCTCTCCGGGAGAAAAAGTGCCGGAACAGGTTCAAAACGGCGAGGGAGAAAAAAGGACTCCCAAGGAAAAGCACAAAACAAAGCGAAAATATTTGGATGCCTACTGCACAAATCTAACTGCCAAGGCGAAGGCGGGCGCAATCGACGCGATTATCGGCCGGGAAAAAGAAATTACCCGCGTGATTCAGATTCTCAGCCGCCGCACGAAGAATAACCCGTGCCTCATCGGCGAACCCGGTGTCGGCAAAACGGCCGTCGCGGAAGGGCTTGCCATCCGCATCGCGAAGGGCGATGTCCCGTTTGCGCTCAAAAAGAAGGAAATCCATCTGCTGGACCTCACGGCATTAGTCGCGGGGACACAGTTCCGCGGCCAATTTGAGAGCCGCATAAAAGGCCTGATTGACGAAGTCAAGATGGAGGGCAACATCATCCTCTTTATCGACGAAGTTCATAACCTCGTCGGAACGGGTGACGCCGAAGGCTCCATGAATGCCGCAAACATTCTGAAGCCTGCGCTTTCTCGCGGCGAGATTCAGGTCATCGGCGCAACAACCTTTGCCGAATACCGCAAATATATTGAAAAAGACGCGGCGCTCGAACGCCGCTTCCAGCCGGTTACCATTGCGGAACCGTCGATTCAGGATACCGTACGCATTCTCGACGGGATTCGGCCTTATTATGAAAATTACCACCGTGTCCACGTGCCGGAAAACATTGTCAAGCGCATTGTGACGCTTTCGGAGCGGTATATCAACGACCGCTTCCTGCCCGACAAAGCCATTGACCTTCTGGATGAATCCTGCGCATGCGCCGCGCTCCGCAACAAGAAGATGGAAGAGTACGACAATGTGGTTGAGCGCGTCAATCAGCTGCGCGAGCAGGAAGAAGCCATGACGGCTGGCGGCACGGAACCGGATTATGAAAAGCTGGCAGAACTCCGTGTGGATCTTTCTAAATTGTCCGAACGTGAGAAAGAGCTGGCTCCGGCGGCCCTCGGTACACAGGTGGAAGAAGCCGACGTTGCCAAGGTGATTGAGCTTTGGACGGGAATCCCGGCCAGCCGTATTCAGGAGAACGAGCTGAAAAAGCTCGCCAGCCTTGAGCAGGTGCTCAACAGCAAGATTATCGCCCAGGAGGAAGCTGTGTCTGCCGTTGCCGCGGCAATCCGCAGAAGTAGGGTACAGTTAAGTCCCCGCCGCAGACCGGCATCCTTTATCTTCGTCGGTCCGACCGGCGTCGGCAAAACGGAGCTGGCAAAGGTTCTTGCCCGTGAATTGTTCGATACACCGGAAACGCTTATCCGCCTTGATATGTCAGAATATATGGAGAAGCACTCCGTTTCGCGCATCATCGGTTCTCCTCCGGGGTACGTCGGATATGACGAAGCCGGCCAGGTGACGGAAAAAGTCCGCCGCCGCCCGTATTCTGTCCTGCTTTTCGACGAAATCGAGAAGGCACACCCCGATGTGATGAACATTCTCCTTCAGATTCTCGATGAAGGTCACATCACCGACGCACACGGCAGAAACGTCAACTTTGAAAACACCGTTATCATCATGACGTCAAACGCCGGCAGTGAAAACAAAGAGGGCGCACTTGGCTTTGCAAAGACACAGACAGATGCAAGCCGCGAAAAGGCATTGAAGGCACTCTCGGATTTCCTGAGACCGGAATTTCTCAGCCGTGTGGATGAAATCATTGTGTTCCGTCCCCTGGATGAGGCTGCCTTTGAGAAGATTGCGCACCTGATGCTTGACGAATATGTAGGAACTTTGGATGAGCACGGCATCAAGCTCATCTATGACGATAAGGCCACTGCTTGGCTGGCAAAGCATGCCATTGGCGGAAAGAGCGGTGCACGCGACCTCAGAAATTTGATTCGCCGCCAGGTGGAAGACAAGATTGCCAATCTCCTCGTGGAGAATAGCAAAGGCACCATTAGCGGCATTTCCGTCACGGCCGATGAGGAAAACGGCATTCAGCTCAGTTATTTGAAATAATTAAGTAAAAAAACCAAATGAATTCAACTTGGAAGGTTGACAACGGCGGGGCTGTTGTGTTATACTAATAGCCGTCGCTGAAATGCGAGTGTAGTTCAGTGGTAGAACTCCAGCCTTCCAAGCTGGCCGTGTGGGTTCGATTCCCATCACTCGCTCCACATTTGCGCCAATAGCTCAGTTGGATAGAGCAACTGCCTTCTAAGCAGTAGGCCAGGGGTTCGAATCCCTTTTGGCGCGCCACACCCTTCTTTCTTTGTTGATGTGGTGGATGTAGCTTAGCTGGTTAAAGCGCCAGTTTGTGGCACTGGAGACCGTGGGTTCGAATCCCACCTTCCACCCCAAAATTTCCGGTGCGGCTATGCCGTAGTATATTGGGCTGTAGCCAAGGGGTAAGGCAACGGACTTTGACTCCGTCATTTCGTAGGTTCAAATCCTGCCAGCCCAGCCAGAAGCCTGCTCGCGGGCTTTATGCTCTGGGCAGGCATTTTTGAAAAAGTTCGATGCTTTTCCGCTTGGGCGGACAGGCTTGATAGATTTTATTTGAATCATTAGCTCAGTTGGTAGAGCACTTGACTTTTAATCAAGGTGTCCGGGGTTCGAATCCCCGATGGTTCACCAAACAGTAAACCCGCATGAATGCTGAAAAATCCAGTATTCATGCGGGTTTTTCATATTTTTAGGCTCGCGTTTTTGTTAACAAAACGTAAACCGAAAATGCAATAAAATCAACAAAAAGTAAACAAAAATTATATAAAAGGGGACATAGAGGGGACATAGACTTATGCCCTTTTTGAACGCTAAGAGCGTCAATTTTTTTCAAAACTGAGACAAGACTGAACCGGTAAGACTCCAACGTCGATTCCGCTTGTACCTTGAATATTGCACAGCGCCGTAACAGATGATTGCCACAATTTACATCTCGATCTATCGCATGTCGGTAAAGGATGACAAAACAGATACATAATTTGCAAGATTTTATAAATTTAGTTATGAATTTTAGACGATTGTTATTTTTTATCGGATAGACATAAGCGGAGAAAATAATAGAATATAGACAGAAAAACAATCAATTGGGAGGAATATCTATGAAAAAGGCCAATAAAGTAATTGCGACTATTCTGACAACTGCAGTATTGGCTGCTACAGTAACTGGCTGTAGTTCCAGTTCTGGTCCCAGCGCTGATTCCAATTCTACCGCAACAACTGCAGCAACCGACCAGTCTTCGGACAAAACTCTTACGGTTTATACACCGGATTCCGAAAGCCTTGTAAACGCTGTAATTCCGAATTTTGAAAAAGATACCGGTATTAAGGTAAATGTAATTACGGCAGGTACCGGAGAACTTGAAAAAAGAGTTCAGTCTGAAAAAGACAATCCTCAAGGCGATGTATTCTGGGGTGCCGACCCAACCATGCTGGCTCCAATGAAGGCTCTATTCCAAGAATATGTCTCCAAAGAAAACGATAATATGGAGGATGACCATAAAAATAAAGAGGGGTATTTCACTCCCAGTGTTGCCGATGGCACGGTCATTCTGGTCAATACAGATATTATCGGAGATATTAAAGTAGAAGGCTTTGAAGACCTCCTAAATCCGGCCCTGAAAGGCAAGATTGCTTTCTGCGATCCCACAAACTCCAGTTCTGCGTTCCAGCAGTTGGTTAACATGCTTTATGATATGGGCGAGAACAATGATCCCTCTTCAAAACAGGCATGGGATTACGTGGATAAATTTATTAAGAACCTAGACGGAAAAATGGCGAGCAGTTCCGGTACTGTACATAAAAGCGTTGCCGACGGCGAATATCCGGTTGGTTTAAGCTGGGAAGATCCTTGCGTTCAGTATGTGAAAAATGGTGCTCATGTAAAAGTGGTTTATCCAAAAGAAGGCGTTATCTTCACAGAGCAAAGCGTGCAGATCATCAAGAATTGCAAGCATCTGGAGAATGCGAAGAAGTTTGTTGACTACCTGCTGTCCGAAAAAATTCAGAACATTTTCGGCACACAGTTGACGAACCGTCCGCTTCGCAAGAATGTAAAACTGGCATCTTATATGAAGCCGTTCTCCGAAATGAATATGATGAAAAAATTTGATCCGAAATGGGTAGGAGATCATAAAGCTGATTTAATTAAGCAGTTTAACGAGCATTATACGAAATTGCAAGGTTAAAATTAAATTAACCTTAAAGGGCTTTGTGGTTCAAAGAAAGAGAAACGACAAAGCCCTTTCTAAATATTAATAAAAGGCAGAGAAACAGAATGAGTGTTTCAATTAACATCGAAAATGTTGTGAAAAAATATGGAAATGATACGATCATAAACGGTTTGTCCCTTAATATTAAACCAGGTGAGTTCTTCACTTTGCTCGGTCCTTCCGGCTGCGGTAAAACGACGCTACTTAGAATGATCATCGGGTTTAACTCGATTGAAGGCGGTACCATTAAAATTAACGACAAAGTCGTAAATAATATCCCGCCGAACAAGCGCAATATCGGCATGGTATTTCAAAACTATGCTATTTTCCCACATATGTCCGTCGCAAAAAACGTAGCATTTGGATTAAAAAACAGAAAAGTTCCAAAACCGGAAATTGAAAAAGAAGTAGATGAGATCTTGAAAATTGTCAAGATCGACCACTTAAAGGACCGAATGCCCGCCAGACTCTCCGGCGGACAGCAGCAGCGGGTGGCTCTTGCGAGAGCAATTGTGATTCATCCGGAAGTTCTGCTTATGGATGAACCGCTGTCTAATCTGGATGCGAAGTTACGCGTTGAAATGCGTAATGCAATCAAGAACATACAAAAGGAAATCGGGATTACCACGGTTTACGTAACACATGATCAGGAAGAAGCACTGGCTATTTCTGACCGGATTGCCGTCATGAACGCCGGTGTAATTCAGCAGATCGGCAAACCAAAGGACATTTATCAGCGGCCTGCGAATATTTTTGTTTCTACTTTCATTGGCCTTTCCAATATTTTGGAAGCCTTTGTCAAGACGGAAGGCTGTGAACCCGGAAAGAAAAAGCTTGTGTTCGCAAACGACCACTACGAAGTTTCCATGAGCAACCTTTGCGATTCGGTACAGGACGGACAAAAGGTAAAAGTTTCGGTGCGGCCGGAAGAATTTGAAATCAAAAGAGAGGGCACCGGAATTGCGGCTACCGTTGAAAGTTCTATATTCTTGGGGCTTAGTACCCATTACTTTATGGAGCTGTCAAACGGCCAAAAAGTTGAAATTGTCCAGTACTCCGATGATCAGGAAATCATTCCAAACGGAACAAAGGTATTCTTGAACGTAAAAGCATCAAGAATCAATGTTTTTGATTATGAGAGAGAACGTACATTAATTGAAGGGGTGAAATAGTCATGACAGCAAGCAATCAAAAGCGTTTCACAATATGGACTACTATTACGCTGTTGATCATGGCTGTTTTCGTTGTATTCCTTCTTTATCCTTTGGTTTTGGTATTGTATAAAAGTGTTGTCAGCCCAACCAATGGAGGATTTTCACTGGAATACTTTCAAAAGTTTTTTGGGCAGAAATATTATTGGGGTACTCTGGTGAACAGCTTTCAGGTCACGACCTGCGCAACTTTGCTTTCCGTATTGCTTGGCCTTCCAATCGCTTATTTTACAAGGAGCACAAAAATTTTAGGACGCGGCGCTTTGGAGATTGCCATTATCATTTCTTATCTGTCCCCTCCGTTTATCGGTGCGTATGCCTGGATTCAGCTGTTGGGCCGTCAGGGCGTAATTACAAAGGTACTGAACGCTATTTTTCATACCCAATTTAATGGAATTTATGGTTTCACCGGAATCTTACTAGTGTTTACGCTTCAGTCATTCCCTCTAATTTATATTTATATCTCGGGGGCTCTGAAACGCTTAGACAATTCCCTCAACGAAGCAGCTGAAAGTTTAGGCTGTACCGGTATTAAGCGAATTGTAAAGGTTGTTATGCCTTTGATCATGCCAACGATTCTGGCCAGTGCGCTGTTAGTATTCATGCGTATTTTCGCTGATTTCGGTACTCCTATGTTAATCGGTGAAGGCTACAGAACCATCCCCGTGTTGATTTACAATCAGTTCATCAGTGAAGTAGGCAGCGATGATGGTTTTGCCGCCGCGCTTAGTGTAATCGTCATTATCGTCACCACCGTAATCTTCCTGGTTCAAAAGCTGATTTCTTCCCACACTGCCTATTCCATGTCCGCATTAAAGCCGATGGAACCGCAACGTGTTTCCGGAGTAAAGAATATCCTGATTCATGTTTTCGTTTATCTTACTGTAATTCTAGCAATACTTCCACAAATCGTTGTTATTTATACTTCCTTCCTGAAAAACAACGGCGGCCAAGTATTTACCGGTGGATATTCACTGCAGAGTTACAAGGCAATTTTTGCCGAAGGGCAGAGTGAAGTCATTCGGAATACCTATCTGTTTGGATTAGGAGCCATTGCAATTATTATTGTTCTCGGTATTCTTATTGCTTATCTGACCATTCGCAAGAAGAATATCATTACCAGCATATTGGATACCATTACGATGTTTCCGTACATCATTCCGGGTTCCGTTCTGGGTATTTCGTTACTCTTTGCCTTCAGCAATCCTCCGTTACTGCTAAGCGGCACCGCTATCATCATGATAATCTCCTTTGCAATCCGACGCATGCCATATACGATTCGTTCCAGTACCGCCATTTTGGGACAAATCAGCCCGAGTGTGGAAGAAGCCGCAATTAGCCTTGGAAGTTCGCAAATGCAGGCCTTTATCAAAGTAACAGTTCCCATGATGCTTCCGGGTGTTTTATCCGGCGCTATCATGAGTTGGATCACGGCAATCAGTGAATTAAGCTCTTCGGTCATTCTTTACGGCCATAACACCCAGACACTAACCGTTGCTATTTACACCGCTGTGGTTCGCGGAAACTTTGGTACGGCTGCAGCTTATTCTTCCGTTTTAACCATAACCTCGATTATTTCGTTAATTTTGTTCTTTAAACTGTCGGGCAGCCGCGAAATAAGCGTATGATGATTTAATAAAAGCAAGACCCTTGGGGTGGGGCCTTGCTTTATGCTATACTGCTATCAGATCAATGCGGGGGTGTTGTCCGTGCATCAGTCTGGAAAGTTCAGCAGTTACCTTAAGAAATCTTATATTCATTATGCGTCTATTTTGATGCTGATTATGTCTCTGGTATTCTTTGCTTTTTCCTATTTTAATCTTCGTTTTACGATTGTGAAGACGAATCAGTCCTGTAATGGGTCTGTAGGAAGTTTTGTGAACGAGCAATACAGGCTGTATACGGACCAAGTCAGCAAAATAGCCGAATCTTCTAATATTAAAAATGTACTTTTGCATCGCAGTGCTTCAACTGAAGCGTTCCGTGAACTCTATGCATTTACGTCTGCGCAGTTGATTAAGCCGGTATTTTACTTGTTTGACTCAGAGGGCAATCTGGTTTTGTCAAATTTGTACCAGCCAAATCAGGCCATTTGCCAAGGAAATCGAAAATTGAAAGAAGCAATCGGATTTTCCAAAAGTTCTCCGGAACATGTATACAGTGGGGTCAGTGGAATACAGTACGACAACGGTCAGAAAACCGTATACCTGTTTTGCAAAGCGGTAACAAATCAGAATAAGGCAATCGGCTTTCTCTGCTTTGACCTAACGGCGGACAGCATAGACAAGGTGCTTCGGAAAAACATAGTAGACATGATTATCCTGACTGACCGTTTTGACAACGCCTTTTACTATACCAATAACTCAGTTATAAACAGCATGGGAAAATGCGAGCTGAATTGGAGCAGCAGCAACGAAGTAAAAATAGATGATAAACCGTACTATGGAATTAGTACACTTTTGTCTGACAGTAATATCAAGGTCATAACTTTGTCCTCCACCTGGGCACAAAAACAGGTCATGAGCTTGGGAATTATTTTTCTTTGCAGTTTGATGGTATTAATGGGAATCTTAATTATCATCTTTGCAAAAAAAGTGGCCCAAAATATTTCTCAGTCACTCGACGCTCTTTTATATGCTGTGCAGCAGTGCCGGGATGGAAATATCGGATACCGGATAAACTCCGTTACCTTTGAAGAGTTTCAGATTTTATACGATGAATTTAACAAGATGATGGTCAAACTGCAGGCCCTTATCAAGAACAACAGCGAACTGCTGGAACGCAAGCGCATGATGGAGGTCAGTCAACTGGAAAAACAGTTTAACCCTCATTTTGTTTTCAATGTAATGGAAACAATGAAATATGAAATTCTAATTGATCCGCAGCAGGCTGCCCGAATGATGGTCGCTTTTGCAAACCTAATGCGTTACAGCATCAACTATGGAAACTCGAAAGTGCCGTTGCAAACGGATATCAGCTATGTAAAGGACTATTTAATGCTGCAAAAGATGCGGTTCAATCAAAGGCTCAATTACCATATTGATATTGACAAAGAAATTCTGCAATATCATTTGCCAAAGCTGCTGATTCAGCCGGTAGTGGAAAACTGCCTGACACATGGGATTAACAATGTGGAACATATTGATATTAACATCATCGGTAAGAGAGTCGAAGATGACATCGAGTTCGTTATTTCAGACAACGGATGCGGAATACCAAACGACAAGCTTATGGAGATCCGTCAGCTTCTTAATACCGAGGATGCGATGCCAAGCCACATCGGGCTGTATAACATCCAAAGGCAGATTAAATTGCTGTATGGCGATTGTTATGGCCTTACTTTAAACAGTGAATTCGGGTGCGGAACCGAGGTAAGAATTAAAATACCGATAGAAAGGGCTTGAATTACATTGTTGAAGGTAATTATTGTCGAAGACGAAGACATTATCCGGAAAGGCCTTATGTTTACAATGGACTGGACAAAATACGGTTATGTTGTTGCAGCGGAAGCCGTAAACGGGAAAGAGGGGCTCGAAAAAATCCGTACCATACATCCCGACGTTGTAATAACCGATGTAAAAATGCCTTTTATCGACGGAATACAAATGCTTGAAGAGAGTATCAGTGAATTTCATTACGAGGCCATTATTATCTCCGGTTATAGTGAATTTGAATACGCGAAAAAAGCCATACGACTCGGTGTATCAGATTATCTTCTAAAACCGATCGACATAGATTCCTTGGGTGAAACCCTTCAGAAAATCTCTTTGAAAATTCAGGAGAAGGAAAAATTAGAAAAATATATTGGGGAAGAAGTGAAACAACCGGATACCCTAGTTGAACCAGCCACTCTGAACGGGCACAAAAGCCGTTATGTTCAAAAAATGCTTGACTATATCAAAAACCATTACAAAGAAAAAATATCCATTGCCGACCTTAGTGCCGAGCTGAATTTAAGCAGTACCTATCTCAATATGAAGTTTAAAGAAGAGACAAACTATACATTTAACGATTTTCTTAACCGGTATCGTATTCTCCGCTCGGTCGAACTGTTAAAACAGGGCGGTATGAAGGTCTATGAGGTGGCCGAGTCTGTCGGCTTTCAGGATTACAAGTATTTCATTTCCGTCTTTAAAAAGTATACCGGTTGTGCTCCAATAAAGTTTATCAATACCAGTATTTAGATCCTAACAAATACAACAGTTATTCAGTATTAATTAATCCCAATATCCAGTTTATCCAACCTTTAATTGTTGATGAGCGCCGGTTAAAAGTACTTCGGCTTTCTACGCTATAAAGATTGGCATTTTTCATAATCTGTATTATATCAGAAGTAGTAGGCATACTTCCACATTCAAAATATTTTCGGAGCGTATCACCAAAAGCTCGATGGGATAGTATCAGTTTACAGAAAGCTAATTGGCGTTGCTTATAACTTAGACTTAAAATATTCTTGCCGGTTTCACTTAAAGTATAAATTGTTGTTCTGCCATCTTTTCGCCTTTCAAGCAGATTAAGATATCTTGCTGCGTCGGTATAGTAGTCTGTTTGCCGTGCATCAAATGCATACTTCTCTGTAATGTCGTTACGGGTTAATTCTTTCCCGTCTAGTAATTCACAAATGTTAATAACCCGTTCAAAACTATCTGCTTGCGGAAACGGTATTTGTGGTTCATCTTCTACTTTGGAGTTACCCAGAACGGATTGAATGTCTGTAATTTCAATCGTGGTATCTTCAATCGAATAGTTTTTCTGATTTACCAATACAATAGAGTTATAATTATTAGGATCTGAAAAGCTGTATTCGTATAATCGATAAATACCATTAGAATAAACAAGAAAAATCGGCCTTACTTGCTTTGTGACACGGTTTCGCCAGACCCGAAAAGGATAATATAATTGCCTAACTAAAAAATCTTCTGATATGTCTCGTTTTGCTTCGAATATGGCTAATCCATTTATGCCTTCATATGCTGCATCAATTTCTATCTGAGAGTTGTTTACGGATACCTCCCGTGGGGTGTGAGTATTTAAATCATTTATGTTGAAGTCAAAGCTTCCGGAACCCATACGGCCCGAAACGGTCGCTACTAACGCTTCGTCATTCAAAAATTGCGAAATAATACCAGCGGCTACCGCACAATTTAATGCAATGGTTTCGCTAGGAATATTATTAGTATTCAAACTCTGTATGTAGTTTGGCAATGATACCCTTGTAATAGGATTATTTTGACTCTTAAATTTGTGATAAGCATCAAAATGAGAGATAACATAATCCCCTCTTGTAATGGGTAATATTGCTAAGTGATTATCAGCAAAAATTTTTGGCAAGTTAATTGTGTGGTCGAATTTTGCCATAAGGCGTGGTTCTCTGAACTCTTTTATTTGTGCTGCTGAAATCCGAAATTCGCCATTTACGTCAATCTGATGAAGGATGTCGTATTTTTCAAACAGTTTTTCCCAAGCATCTTCAGTTAAGCTTTTTGGTTCACTACTCATAGTTCCTCACAACCACTTCATCAACTTGGCCGCGTTTTGATGCATTGGAATTAATAGCTCTTTTGGCTTGTACAATGGTAATGTTATATCCTGTGTACAGGTTTTTAATGAAATCCGTCGCTGAGTTTGAAAGCATAAATTTTATGTTTCTGTGCGTCAAATCATCACAACATTCTTTAAGGCGAATCTGATCTTCGCGAGAAAACCCCCCTCTG
This sequence comes from Thermocaproicibacter melissae, assembly GCF_024498295.1. NCBI lineage: Bacteria > Bacillati > Bacillota > Clostridia > Eubacteriales > Oscillospiraceae > Thermocaproicibacter > Thermocaproicibacter melissae. Next base: position 1,324,662 of record NZ_CP101827.1, on the reverse strand, counting down.
GAATACCCGGTAAAGTTTGCAGTATTTGAAGCAGGATCATATGGCGGATCTAAATAAACGAAAGTTCCACAAGGGATTTCGGCTAAAACATCAGCATAGTCACGGCACGAAAATGTGATTTTGGCTTTCTGGAGATAGTTACTTACCGCTCGTAGAGTCGGAGCATTAACGATATTTGGATTCTTATAATTCCCGAATGGAGTATTAAATTCTCCAGCGTTATTTACTCGAAAAAGTCCGTTATAACATGTTTTATTCAGATAGATAAGTCTTGCGGCTTTTTCAATTCCTGATAACGCATTGTACTTTTTTTTATCGCGATCCCAATCGCGGACCTCATAAAAATGTTTTGATTCATTTTTATGCTTTGATAGTTCTAGTATAAGCTCTTCTACATGGTCGCGAATGACTTCATACATTTGGATTAAATCACTGTTTATATCGTTAACGATGGCGATTTTTGGTTGCAGCCAAAACAGCATTGCACCGCCACCTAAAAATGGCTCGCAATACGTAGTGAAATGTTTAGGGAGAAGTGGAGTAAGTGCTGGTAACAGCTGTCGTTTTCCACCGACCCATTTAACTACAGGCATAACTAATTTGTCTCTCTGCATTCGATATCCTCATTTCCCTTAAAACAACACTGTATCTGCCTTTTCAACAACTCCTTATCGCTTCTGCAGGCTATTTAAATTATATTCTTTGAGCCTTCAAAGTTCAATGGAGCACTCAGTGTCGAAAAATAAAGATTTAGTAACTTGAAAGAATAGCCAGAACTGCGAATTATCAATCTTGTTTTTAAGACAAAATCGAATTTGTTTATTTATAAAGATCATACTCCAATATCCATCTTTTGTAAATGCGTTATCTCGAAAACCTATTTGCCCCGCGTCTTGACTTTTGTCTTGCGGAAAATTACCATGATGAAAATAAAAGTAGAATGGTGGGAAACATAATGGGCTTTCTGATGTACATTCCCACGCGAATTCTTTTCGGCGCGGGGCAACTGGACAATCTGCACGAACAAAAAATGCCCGGGAAAAAGGCGATGCTGGTGATTTCCGGCGGAAAATCCGTGCGGGAGAATGGTTACCTTGCACGCACAGAGGAACAGCTACGGCTTGCGGGAGTAGAATACGCTGTATTCGATCAAGTGCAAACGAATCCGCTGAAGTCAACGGTGATGGCCGGCGCGGCATTTGCACGGGAAAACGGCTGCGATTTCGTCGTGGCGCTTGGCGGCGGAAGCTGTATCGACGCGGCCAAAGCGATTGCGCTGATGGCGGTCAATCCCGGGGATTACTGGGACTACATTCCTTCCGGCAGCGGCAAAGGAAAGCCTATCGAGAAACGGCCTCTTCCGGTGGTAGCGATTACGACAACGGCGGGGACCGGCTCTGAAACGGACGCCGGAACGGTCGTTACCAACGAGGAGACGCACGAAAAAATCGGATTCGGCATGGATGAGATGTACCCGGTTATTGCGGTTGTGGATCCGGAACTGATGCGTACCGTGCCGCCGGCACTCACAGCATATCAAGGATTTGACGCGCTGTTTCACAGCGTGGAAGGGTACATTTCCAAGGCAGCCAACCCGATGAGCGATATGCTTGCGATTACCGCCATTGAGAACATCGGGCGTAATCTGGCGGATGCCGTTCGGAACGGGGACAATCTGGACGCACGGGAAAAGGTCGCGTTCGGCAGTACGCTTTCCGGTATGGTTATGTGTGTGGGCGCCTGCACAAGCCAGCACGCGCTGGAGCACGCCATGTCGGCCTATCACCAGAATCTCCCGCACGGTGCAGGGCTCATTATGGTGAGCCGCGCTTATTTCACGCATTTCGTCGAAGCGCATGTCTGCGACGGGCGGTTTGTCCGCATGGCGCAGGCGATGGGCGCAACCGACGCGAAAGAACCGATGGATTTTATCCGCGCGCTGGTTCGGCTCCAAGAAGAATGTGGTGTGGCGTCGCTGAAGATGTCCGATTACGGCATCAAGCCGGAGGAGTTCGGATCATTGGCTGACAATGCACGCAGCACGATGGGCGGCCTGTTTTGGTGCGACCGTCAGGAAATGGCGCGCGAGGACTGCATCGCCGTTTACCGCGATTCCTACCGTTAGAGGATATACATAAAAAAGGAGACGACAGCATATTGTCGTCTCCTTTATACGTTTATTGATTTTTGAATTACTTTGCGGCACTGCGACGCTTGTAGAAAAGCAGCGCGGCAACGAAAACGGCAATGCATACCAGAGCGTAGATGATGAAAAGACTGTTCTGCAGGCCGCCGGAAAGGATGAACAGCGAGCCGAGTGTGGCAATGATTGGAACAACCACACCGCGGAATATGCTCTTGATTTTGCCTTCGCGGTAGAGGCGGAACACCGCATAGTATAGGACAATGTAGAACAGGTAGCTCATGACAATGGAGATTTCGGAAACGTCCGAATTCGGGAGAAGATTGAACTGAACGGTAACAATGTGAATGACTGTCCAGAAAAGCATGATGGCATAGCAGAACACCGCGGAGCGGACCGGCATCTTCCATTTTTCATTGATTTTATCCAGCTTGTCAGCCAGCGGGAACATTTTTCTGCCGTGCAGCGCCATCGCGTAGGGCAGGCGAATATATCCGAGAATAATGCCGTTTGACGTACCCATTACGGCCAGAATGACGGCAACCAAGATTAATTGGCCGCCGATACCGCCGAAAAGCTGCTGGGCAATCACATCCACGTGAGCATCCTGCAGTTTGATGATTTCTTGCGGGTCGAGCAGTTTCGTAACGCCGATAAAGTATGCAACATACGTGATGAGAATAATCAGCGGAGAGATAATCAGCGCTCTGGGCAGATTCTTTTTGGAATTGCGGATTTCCGGAGCAATCGTTGTGGAGATAATCCATCCGTCAAACGAGAATGCCACCGGCCCGATTGCCGCTAGCCATGAGCCGCCGATCAGCGTGCTTTTGGAAACGCTTTGCAGCCCTTGAATCGGGTTGCCGAAGAAGATGCCGGCAATGGCGATGATGATGAGCGGAATCATCTTGCAGACCATGGTGAATCTCTGGAATCCTCCGCCGATTCGCGCCGAAATGGCATTCACGATAAAATCAATGGTGTAGAAGAGGAAGCCAATCAGCATCTGATTCCAGAACGTGCCGGGCCATCCGAACAAGATGCAGGTGTAAATGCCAACAACCCAGGAAACCACAACCGCAATGGTTGGGTAGTAGACGAAGATTTGAAACCAGCCCATGCCGCATGCGGCTTTTTCACTGACAAATTCTTCATAGTAGGCAATGATTCCGCCGGGGTTGTCGGTGCGGGAGGCAAGCTCGCTCATGGAGAGCCCGCCGAAAATGATGCTTGTGGCGCTGAGCACAAAGACCAGCACACCGAGCCAAACGGAACCTCCGGTTGCCACGAGAATATTATCGCTTTTGAAGAAGATACCAGATCCAATGCAGATTCCAACGATCATTGCGATGGTCGTAAACAGGCCATACACTTTTTTGCTTTCGTTCATCCTTTTTCTCCTCATTAATTTAAAACTCGTTCGCTTTACCGCTGTAAACTGATGCGTACATGAAACAAACGTATTAAAATTGTACGACAAAAACAGCAAACATTCAATAAAAATCTGTTTTCCAATCAATAATAAGGAAAAGCCGCAGCCCATTTCGGAAGGACTGCGGCCTGTTGTTACAGCTTGTATGTATGCCCGGGGAGAAGCTCGGTGACTTTTCCGTTGATTTCTGCCCAGACGGAAACAGCGGTGGGGTTGTAAACCATTGTTTCGTCAGCGGTGTAAACTAGGCTGCGTACTGCGGAGAGGTAACGCTTAATCTGAAGGTTCGTTGCATACCAGATTTCGTCCCTGCCGGAGACCTTTTTGCAGAAATCCTCAATGACTTCCCAGTTGTTCTGGCGAGCAAACTCGAAGCTGTGCCCCCATACATAGAACAGCGGCAGCTTAAAGAAGTCCGGCCAATTCAAAAATGTGTCTGCCCGTTTGGAAAGGTCCTCGTTGTGGTGGCAGGTTGGGTTCCATGTCATGAAACGTGCGGGAACTTGGAAACCGTGGTGGCTTTCTACCGTTCTGCAATACTCAATTCCGAGAGATTCCAGAGTGGAGATGATGTCTTCGGAGTAATCGCCGAACGGATAGGAAAAGCCTACAACCGGATATTCTGCCAGCTCTTCGAGGCAGCGGCGGTCTTTCCAGATTTCATTAATCATCTGCTCTTTGGAAAGCTGCGTGAAATAAGGATGAGTCGCGCTGTGGCACGCAATTTCATGGCCGGCATACAGGGTGCGGACTTCCTTCTTCGTGATAAAACCTTCATGGTCCAGCACTGCGGAATTCAAATGGAACGTTGCTTTGACCTGATAGCGATTAAAAATCTCTACCAGTTTGCGGTCGAAAATCTGGCCGTCGTCGTAACTGAAAGTAAGAGCTTTTTTTCGCCCTTCGGGATATAGAATCTGCATTTTCGAAACCTCCTTGCAACTAAAACTATCACGGATTATCTCCCTCGTCAAGGAAATTTGTACTAAAAAAATTACCGCCTCCTTGTTCATATTTATTTTAGATTTTATTCAAAAAATTCTTATCGAAGCATCATACCTTTTTCACAGAAACCGAGCATAATATTACCAGACAAAACAGAGAGGGTGTTTGAGCATGGCTGACTACAATGATAAGAGAATAAATGAGGATCAGAACAACAGCACATCGGAGTATCAAGGAGGATCCGTGTGGAACGGGAACTCCTACCACGGCTATACCCCGCCGAGAGGGACGCAGTACACTTACAGTACCGGATCTTCTGACAGCTCCCAGTCCACGCCACCGGAGCACAGCCAGACGTATGTTCCATACGGCAGCAATTACAGCCCATACCCAACCGAGAAACCGAAAAAAGTGAGAAAAGGCGTTGTCAAGAAAGTGTTGCTCGGTGTGTTGGCATGCTTGGTTGTTTCGGCAGGCTCCATCGCGGGGTTCGCACACCTCATTAACAGCGGCGTGATTCGTATTCAACAAAGCGGTTCCGGCCCTGCCTTCACCATCGTTAAGAACAGCGCAAGCAACAAGGCCGTAACAAACACAGAGGTGACGACCGGAGAGTTGACTAAGCAGCAGGTAGCAGAAAAAGTTCTGCCCTCTGTTGTTTGCATAGAAAACTACGGTGCCACTTCTCAGCAATCAAGAAGAAACTCAGACCGGTTCGGTTTTGGCGATGATGAAGATGAGTATGAGGATGATTACACGGATGGTTCCGACAGCGATGTTTCTCCGACCAGCGAAGGCAGCGGCATCATCATGTCGTCCGACGGATATATCATTACCAACGCACACGTTGTTTCCGGCGCGAAATCGCTGAAGGTCGTTACCTATGACGGAAAGACATATTCCGCAAAGCTCATCGGCAGCGACAACATTACCGACCTTGCCCTCATCAAGGTCGATGCAACCGGCCTCAAAGCGGCGGAATTCGGCTCCAGCAGCGACATGAAAGTTGCCGATACGGTAATGGCCATCGGCAACCCGGGCGGCCTTGAGTTCAACTCCAGCGTTACGGTGGGTTATGTTTCTGCGCTGAACCGCGAAATCACCAATTCCGAAACCGGCTACACCATGAAGTGCATCCAGACGGATGCGGCCATCAACCCCGGCAACTCCGGCGGTGCTCTTGTCAATATGCGCGGCCAGGTCATTGGCATCAATTCCTCCAAGATTGTTGCAACGGGCTATGAAGGCCTCGGTTTCGCCATCCCCATCGACACGGCTCAGCCGATTATCACCCAGCTCAAAGAATACGGCTATGTGAAAGACCGCGCGATGCTCGGCATTACGGGAACTTATATTGACGCCATGACAGCACGCTTCTACGGGCTTGAAAGCGGACTGTATGTTTACTCCATTAACAGCGAGTATATCAGCGCGGCAGGGATCCAGAGGAGCGACGTCATCACAAAGATTGACGGAAAACCCATTACGAGCATGAACTCCGTTGCCAACGCCATTGCCTCGAAAAAACCCGGCGATACGGTAACGCTCACGGTTTCCCGCGCATCAACGGGAAAGACCTTCACCGTTCAGGTGAAACTCGTTCAGGCAACCGGAAAATCATAAAAGGGACAAAGAAAATCTCCGGAGCATGACTCCGGAGATTTTTGTTTTTCTTTATGTATGTTCAGCCTTTTCCATGCAGTCTGCAATCAGCTTCGCGTAATCCGGATGTTCCACCTTCGGAAAATCACCCGTCAAGCCGAACTTGCGTTTCAGGCGCTGGAACATAGGCTTTGCCATTTTCAGAATTTCGTAGGGATCGTCGGGAAGGAGAATGATGGCCTGCGTTGCACTTTCCACCAGATACCCCGTTTTTTCCGCACCCGGAAGGCGCATAATTCCGCGCGGTTCCCCGTCGGGCCCGGGCGGAACGTGCAGCATATTGAAAATCGGTCCGGCGCAGTCGGGACGTTTTCCCTGCGCGGAGCCAACGACAAACACCATCGGGTATTGCCGCAGCAGACGCGCAAGCGCACCTCCGAGTGCTTCCTTTTTCACGCAGAAGCGGGCTTCCGGCACTTCAAGGCCGAAATACCCTGCAGAACGCCTCAGAACACGCTGGCAGGAGGATGTTCTGCGGGAGAGATAAAAGAGCAGTCCGGCTTTCATGTTTCAAGTTTCCCCTTTCCCAGATTCCTCTGTGTCACTTCCCGCTTTTTTCGCGTGAGTAGGCGGCGTTTTCGATGCCGCCGAGGTTCAGCACTCTGCGGCGCACCATGTCGAGCGCGTTCGATGCGGCGAGGAAGCGAATATAGCCGCGGCCTTTGTTGCAGCCGATGTTCCTCATTTCACGCACCCAAACGTCTTTGCCGTCGCTGAGAGCAAGATATACCAAACCAACGGGTTTTTCCGGAGTACCGCCGCCGGGGCCTGCGATTCCGGTGATGCCGATGCCCAAATCCGAGCCGGAGACATTTCGGACGCCCTGCGCCATGAGCCTAGCTACCTGCGGGCTGACGGCTCCGTACTTTGCCAGCACGTCTTCCGGAACGCCCAGAAGCTTCGTCTTAATCTCGTTTGCGTAGGTTACGGCGCCCATGTGGAAAACCTCGGAGGAGCCGGGAATGTCGGTAATGCGCTTTGCCACCAGACCGCCGGTGCAGGATTCCGCCGTGGCAAGCGTCAGATGCTTCTCTGCGAGCAGATGCACAACGGCTTCTTCCAGACTGTCCACATCAACACCGTAGCAGAATTCGCCGAGACGCTGTTTTAAGTCCTCGACGACAGGCTCGCACAGCTCGGCGGCCTTTTCCTCGTTTTCAGCACGCGCCGTCACCCGCACGAACATTTCGGCGTCTTTCGCGTAGGTTGCGCACGTCGGGTTGGATTTTTCGCACAAATCGGCAATCTGCTCCGCGACGTAGCCTTCTCCGAGACCGAACACGCGGACAATGCGCGACACAATCGCGCCGCCGTTTATCGCTTTCAGAAGGAACGGAATCGCGTGGTTTTTGAGCATGGGAATCAGTTCGGACGGAGGCCCGGGCAGCATGACGACGAGCTTCCCGTTTTCCGAGCGGAATCCGCAGCCGGGCGCCGTGCCGACGCTGTTTGGAAATACGGTGCAGCCTTCGGGCAGCATGGCCTGCTTTTTCTGGGTTGGGCTGAGCAGCCTGCCTTTGAAGTATTCTTCAATGTGGTCCATGCTGGCTTTATCCATGACCAGCTTCTTGCCGGCGCAGGCCGCGACGGTCTCCTTCGTCAGGTCATCGCCGGTGGGGCCGAGGCCTCCCGTGGTGATGACGATGTCGCTCCGCTTCAGAGCGGTTTCCACGGCGTCTTTCAGGCGGCCAGGGTTGTCGCCGACCGTGCACGCAAACAAAAGGTTAATTCCGACGGGTGCAAGCTCGCGGGCGACAAACGAGGCGTCTGTATTGACGGTGTGGCCGAGCAAAAGTTCGGTGCCGACGGAAATGATTTCAGCGTTCATATTTCTCACCGATTCGGATGAATTTTTGTGATTTTCACGCGGGAGAGACAATCCTCAAGCAGAGCGTCCACGTCCAGTGCTTCCTCCGCCCTTTTCACGAATTTCAGGACCGGGCGGGTGCGAGGATGGCGCGGGGTGAAGACGGTGCAGCAGTCTTCGTAGGGAAGGATGGAAAGCTCAAAGGTGTCGATGCGGTGTGCCAGGTCGATGATTTCCACCTTATCCATGCCGATGAGCGGGCGGAATACCGGCATCGTTGCGACCTCGTCGGTGCAGACAATGGCTTGCAGCGTCTGGCTTGCCACCTGGCCGAGGCTTTCGCCTGTGATGAGAGCCCCGCAGCCTTCACGCTCGGCAATCTTCTGGGCGGCGCGCATCATAAACCGCCGCATGATGATGGTGAACAGTTCTTCGGGGCATTTTGCCATGATTTCTTCCTGTACTTTTGCAAACGGAACGGTGAACATCGTCATGCGTCCCGCGTATTCACTGACGCGGCAGAGCAGGTCGACCACTTTCTGTTCGGCGCGCTCGCTCGTGTACGGCGGGCTGGCGAAGTGAATGGCGGTTAGCTCCACGCCGCGGCGCGCCATCATCCATGCGGCAACCGGGCTGTCAATGCCGCCGCTGATGAGAATGGCTGCTTTTCCGCCGGTTCCTACCGGGATACCGCCGGCGCCGCGCTTGGCGTTTCCATGCACATACGCAGCATAGTCGCGGATTTCCACGCGTACCGTGTAATCCGGATTGTTGACGTCTACTTGCAGATTCGGGAAGCGTTCGAGGAGAAATGCCCCGACCTCGGCGCAGATCTGCGGCGAGTTGAGCGGGAACTTCTTGTCGGAACGCTTGCACTCCACCTTGAAAGTCTTTGCAGACGAAAGCTCCTTATGCAGGTATTCCGCGGCGGATTCGCAGATGGCCGTCATATCCTTCTGCGTTTCGCAGGCGCGGGAATACGTGGCAATGCCGAAGATTTTGGCGATGCGTTCCTCCGCGTCCGCAATGTCGGCGCCGTCGCGCGGAGTTACATAAATGGTGGATTGAATTTCACGCACATCGAAACCGCCGAGCGGTTCAATTCTCCGCCGGATATTTTTCAGTAGAACATCTTCAAAGCTGCGGCGGTTCAGTCCCTTGAGGACGACCTCGCCGAGCTTGATTAGAATGACCTCTTTCATCGGTTCCTCCCTGTTGTTGTGGAATTTATCATCATAGCGGGCGCTTTGTAATGGTCGCAAGACCTTCTTTAAGCGCGCGGATGAATTCTTTTGCTTCTTCTTCGGTGTTGTAGCGGCTGAAGCTCAGCCGAAGTGCGGAGGCGATGCGTTCGCGCGGCAGGCCCATGGCTTGCAGCACATGACTTTCGTGCCCCTTGGAGCAGGCCGACCCGGAGGAAACATAGATTCCTCGGTCGGAAAGGAAGTGCAGCATGGTTTCGGCGCGCACGCCGCCCGCTGAAAAGTTCAGAATATACGGCAGCGCGTCCTCAGGGGAGTTGACGGTGACTCCGTCAATTTTGGAAAGTTCCTCCCGCAGAAGGCTATTTAGCTTCTTCATCGCGGAAAGTTCCGCCTGTGTGTCGGGGAGAGCCTTCACGGCGGCGCCGAATGCGGCAATCAGCGGCATGCTTTCGGTGCCGGGGCGCAGGTTCTTCTCCTGACCTCCGCCGTAGGTGAGCGACTCAATGTGTACGCCTTTGCGCACATACAAGGCTCCGACGCCCTTCGGACCGTGAATCTTGTGCGCGCTGACGCTCATCAGGTCAACGCGGAGCTTCTGCACGCGAAGCGGCAGCTTTCCGAAGGCCTGTACCGCGTCAATGTGAAGCAGGGCAGGTGCCTTTGCTTCTTCAATTGCATCGGCCGCAGCCTCAACGGGCAGAATGCTGCCTACTTCATTGTTCACGCGCATCATGCTGACAAGAATCGTGTCAGACGTTACGGCCTTGCGCACATCTTCGGGGTCGATTTTTCCCCACATATCCGGTTTTAGCCGAACGACTTCAAAACCCTCCTGCTCCAGCTTCTTCATCGCGTTTAACACAGACGGGTGTTCAATCTGCGTTGTTACAATGCGGTTGCCGCGCTTCCGGCGCGCGTGCGCTGCACCGAACAGAGCGATGTTGTTACTCTCTGTTCCGCCCGAAGTAAAATAGATTTCCTCCGGTTTTGCACCGAGCTGTGCGGCAACGGCTTCACGCGCCGCGCGAAGCTCCTGCTCGGCACGAAAGCCCATCGTGTGAAGCGAAGAAGGGTTTCCGTAATTCTGTGTCATCATCTCTAACGCTTTTTGCGCTGCTTCTTCGCAGACTCGCGTTGTGGCGGAATTGTCAAAATATATTTCTGCCAACGGACAAAGCCCCCTGTTACTCATAAGGATATGCCGTTTTCGGATAAATTTGCGGAAACGGACAAAAGCTCACTTTATTATACACCATTTTGAGAATAGAGTGGAAATCGGGGGGAGAATTCTGTGAATTTTAATTGCGAAAATCCGAATAAACAGGTTGACAAATATTTCACAAGCGAGTATGATAACAATAAGAAAACGGGAAAGGACAGCATGCATTGACGAAGAAGGAGAGAAGAGGTGCATGACAGGTTCATGTGCAAAATGGCGCTCCTCCGCTTTGCATGGCGCTTTCTTTGGCAGAATTGCGGCCGCGGTGCCGCCCAGTATTCCAGACTGATTTTCTGGTATCATGTCTGCCGTAATAGAAAAACCGCATTCCGGGTCTTCAACCATTTTCCACGTATTCGCCGCGGGCGTGGAAAAGGGCTCGATTCGGAGTGCGGTTTTTTTAATCGGTATGGATATTTCGTTTTGGCGGCTTATGGATGAAACGGGGCTGCAGCGGCGTCACGCTCCGCGCAGGCGGAGACAAAGCAGCCTACGGAAAATTATGAGCGAAAAATTGTAAAAGCCGCCGTGCGGAATGGACAAGAGAAGCTTTTTACCGTTTTACCATAATTTTTGAAAGGCTGGAATTTCAATTGAAACATCGTTTTGTAAAACAATTCCTATCTGCCTCAGTAGCCGTTGCCGTTTTATTCTCTCTTGCGGCTTGCTCAAACACCAATGACTTATCTTCCGGTTCCCAGACGAGTAACGGAAAAGGCGGAACATTTGTATATGGCGTGCAGACGCAGCCGAGCCATCTCGACCCGTACCTCGCGACTTCCGCCGATACGCGCATGATTCTTTTCAATATTTTTGAGGGGCTTGTTAAGCCGGACAAAGACGGCAATCTGCGCCCTGCCGTTGCCGAGAAAAGCTCGATTTCCGCAGATGCGTTGACCTACACGTTTCAGCTCCGCAAAGGAGTGAAATTCCAGAACGGAGAGGACGTTACCGCAGAAGACGTAAAATATTCGCTCGAAACCGCAGCCGGCCTTTCGGGCGGCAAAGTGCTGGTCGCCGAACTGGAGAATATCCGCTCGGTCGAAATTGCCGATTCGTCCACCATAAAAATTCATCTGAAAAATCCGGACCCCGATTTTCTGCCATACCTCACGACGGCGATTGTGCCGAAGGGATATGACAAGCAGGATACCTCTCCAATCGGAACGGGGCCGTACAGCTTTGTATCTTATACGCCGCAGCAGTCGCTTGTTCTGAAAAAGAATCCTTACTATTGGCAGAAGGGACTGCCGTATTTGGATACCGTGACTTTCAAGCTGGAGTCGGATTCCAACACGCTGCTGACCGATTTGCAAAGCGGCAGCGTCGACGGGGCAGCCGTTGCCAACAACGTAGCGTCGCAGCTTTCCGGCGATTTCAACATAATTGCTACCAACTCTAATTCGGTGCAGATGCTTGCCCTCAACAATAAGGCGGAGCCGTTTAATAAAGTTGAAGTCCGTCAGGCTGTCAGCTATGCAATCGACCCCGACGCCATTATCGAGACGGTGGATTTCGGTAAAGGCGTCCGCTGCGGAACACCGGTGATTCCGGGCCTCAAAAAGTATTTCGATTCGTCGCTGACCCACGCCTATGACCGCAATGTGCAGAAAGCAAAGCAGCTGCTGGCGCAGGCGGGCTTGGCAGGTGGCTTTGATATGACCATCACCGTCCCGTCCAACTACACCGTCCATGTTGACACGGCGCAGGTTATCGTAAACCAGCTCAAAGAAGTCGGAATCCGCGCACAGATTAAACAGGTCGACTTTGCAACGTGGCTCAGCAAAGCCTACCAGAACCGCGAATATCAGGCGACTATCATTTCCGTAGACGGCGCTACGCTTTCGCCGAAAAGCTATTTGGGCCGCTATGTCTCCGGAAACGCAAAGAACTTTATCAATTATTCCAGTGCAGCCTACGACGACCTGTACCGTCAGGCGACGGAAGAAAAAGACGAGACAAAACGCATTGAACTGTATAAAAAGGCTCAGCAGCAGCTTTCCAAAGATGCCGCAAGCGTGTTTTTGCAGGATATTTCTAACATCAATGTGTTCCGGAAGGAATTTTCGGGATTCGTTTCCTACCCGCTGTATGTTTTCGATGCTTCTTCCATCAAAGCTGCTGGGTGAAGCAATGGTTGGTGGAAAGGTGGGATTTCCATGAAGACCGCTGCATACTGCTTCCAAAAGCTACTCGGCATTTTGATTACGATGTTTCTCGTAACGGTTCTGACGTTCTTGGCGTTCAATCTGATTCCGGGCGACCCTGCGCAGTTGATTCTCGGCACGGAGGCCACGCCGCAGAGCCTTGCGGAGCTTCACGCCAGACTGGGGCTTGATAAAAGCCTGCCGGTCCGCTATTTGAGCTGGCTCGGCGGACTTCTGAGCGGCGATATGGGTATATCGCTGCAGTATTCCAAACCGGTTTCGGCGCTCATTTTTGAGCGATTGCCGGTTACGGCGTGGCTCGCGGGGCTTGCGCTGGTGTTTATTTTGCTGCTTTCGTTCCCGGCCGGCGTGTTGTCCGCAAAAAGCAGCCGGTCGTTTTTGGGTCGGCTCCTCGACTCGCTCACCGTTCTGAATCTGGCGCTGCCGAATTTCTTTATCGGGATTCTTTGCATCTGGGTGCTCGGTCTTGTCTTACATATCTTTACACCCGGCGCTTATGTCGATTACCGTCAGAATTTTCAGGGCTTTCTGCGCTATTTGATTTTTCCGGCGCTTGCCATTGCGCTGCCGAATGCCGCGGTGATTGCGAAATTCCTGCGCACTTCCATTTTGGCAGAAAAAAACAGCGGCTATGTAGCCACTGCAAAAAGCAAAGGACTCTCGGACAATGCCATCCTTCTAAAGCATGTGCTGAAAAACGCTTTGATTCCCGCGATTACGCTCTTTGGAATGATAATCGCCGAGGTTTTTTCCGGCAGTATCCTGATTGAACAGGTATACAGCCTTCCCGGCATTGGGCGGCTTTTGATTTCTGCTGTGAACTCGCGCGATTTCCCTTTGATGGAGTCGCTTGTTGTTTACATAGCGTTTCTTGTCACCGTTGCCAATTTCGCGGCTGACCTGCTGAAGCGGGCGGCTGACCCGAGAATGAAGAGCGAACCTTGAAGGGAGGCAGCGGAAAATTCATGAAAAATACTCGAGAATTCCGTTTTCGGCTCGGCGCTGCCATCATCGCCATCATGGTTCTGCTTGCCGTCGTCAGCCTGTTTTACACGCCGTATGACCCGTATGCGATGAACACGGCACAGCGGTTTCTGCCGCCCTCCCTGTCACACTGGTTCGGCACCGACCAGTTCGGGCGCGATAATTTCAGCCGCGCCATTACCGGCGCAAGATATTCTCTGCTGGCTGCAACGGCTACCGTTGCCCTGAGCGCGGCAATCGGCATCACAATCGGCCTTTTCACCGGGTATTTGGGTGGAGTGCTGGAAGCTGTCATCATGCGCTTGACCGATGCGCTGGCCTCTTTTCCGGGCGTACTGTTGGCGCTCGTGGCCGTTACGGTCTACGGTGCAGGAAAGTTTACCATAGTGCCGGCGCTGGCGATTGCATTTCTGCCGGGGTATATCCGAATTGCGAGGAGCGGCGCGCAGCAGATGAAAAACAGGGAATATGTCCAAGCGGCGCGTGTCTGCGGTGTTTCGACCCGGCGCATCCTCTACCGGCATATCCTTCCGAATATCCTGCCGTCTATCATACCTGCTGTCATTGTCGGCCTTTCCAACGCCATTCTCGCGGAATCCGGCATGAGCTATCTCGGACTCGGCATCCAGCCGCCTGCGCCGAGCTGGGGCCGGATGCTTGCCGAGGGACAGGCATATCTTTTGAAAGCTCCGTGGGAATCTCTCTCCGCCGGATTCATGATTGTTCTGGCTGTTCTTGGGTTCAATAATCTCGGGGAAAATCTTCCGGCACTTTACGGGCCGGAAGATGCGGACACATGATTATTTTTCCTTCTCCGGCAAATTAAGCGACTGCTCAATCAGGAAGCGCGGGCGAGCTTTGACTTCTGCGTAGATTTTGCCAATGTAGGTGCCCATGACACCCATGCAAAGAAGCAGAATACCGCCGAGCAGCCACAGCGACCAAATGCCGATAATCCATGCTGCCGCGCCGTGGGCGCAGTGCGCGATGAGCGACCAGATGACACCAACAAGGCTGACCAACGAAATTGCTGCGCCGAGGCCGAATATCAGCTGGAGCGGCTTTACGCTGAAGGACGTAATGCCGTCCACTGCGAAGGAAATCATCTTTTTAAGCGGGTACTTCGATTCCCCGGCGAAACGCTCGTGGCGGTCATAGTAAACGACATCGCTCTTAAAGCCGATGAGCGGAACAAGGCCGCGCAGGAACAGGTTTACCTCGCGGTATTCACTCAGCGCATCAAGCGCGCGGCGGCTCATCAGGCGGTAGTCTGCGTGGTTGTAGACGACATTGACGCCGAGCTTCTCCATGAACCGGTAAAAGCCGACGGCTGTTGTGCGCTTAAAGAATGTGTCCGACTCGCGCTTATTGCGCACGCCGTAAACAACGTCGCAGCCGTCGATGAATTTCTGCACGAACTCGTCCAGAACATCTACATCGTCCTGAAGGTCGGCGTCAAGGCTCACGACGCAGTCGGCGTATTTGCGTGCGGTCATCAGACCGGCAAGCAGCGCGTTTTGGTGGCCGCGGTTGTGCGCCAGCTTGATTCCGGCAACAAGTTCGTTTTCGGCGCAGAATTTGGAGATCAGTTCCCAGGTTGCGTCACGGCTGCCGTCGTCAACGAAAAGCATGCGGCTGCCCTTGTCGGCAAGGCCGGCGTTCAGCATTTTGTTCAGCTTATCCGTCAGCCGGCTGACGGTTTCGGGAAGAACTTTTTCTTCGTTGTAGCAGGGAATGACTAAATAAACGACAGGCATTTTGAATGACCTCCCAAATTTATTGTACTTCGTCGGTTTGTCGAACAGGGTCTTGCTCGATTTGCCCTTTTCTGCGGCCTGTTGGCTTGGTGAAATACCAGTAGAAAAGCAAGAGGGCAATTCCGCCTGCGGAAACAGCTGCGCCGAGTTTCAGTCCCGGTGTCTGATAAGTAAAGTGAATGACCGAGGTTCCCGCCGGAACTTCTACGGACATAAAGCCGACGTTGGACTTGATGATATCCACCTTTTTGCCGTTGACTTCAGCACTCCAGCCGTTTTCATACGGAACACTGAAGAAGACGATGCGCGAAGTGTTTGAATTGAATTTCGCGGTGAATCCGCTGCTGTCGTACTCGAACGAGGAGCAGGAAGTTGCTTTTCGGGCGAGGCAGTCTTTGTAATATTCCTCTTCTGTGTAGGACTGCGTGTCCAGGTCGAGATGTTTCAGTGTGCTTCCATACCGGAAAATGTCGGAGTCCTCGAGAACAATCGCCTTTAGCAGAAGCAAGTGCCGTTCGGCCTGATTGGTCGAGTCGTATTCGGAACGGGTGATGTAATAGTCATAGCTGAAGCCCATGGGAATGTAGTAATCGTTTTGGTAGACGGTGCAGCCATTCTGCGTATCGTAATAGCTCCACCCCGGCATGACGCCCTTGCCCGTCGAATCGGTAAACGACTGGTTGGAATTGCTTGGGCAGAACAGCCAGCGGCAGCTTGTCAGTCCGCGCAGACCGTAAACGCTGGTGTCCGGGCGCGAGGCAACGTCGCGCTGTACGCCGATGGTTGGGTAGAACTCCATGACGGAGCCGGGGACAATGCTGTGGAAGCACTGGATAGTCGGTTTCTGCCAGAACATCGCTTGGTTGTCCATGCCGTCGTAAACGTCGACACGGCTAAACTGATCGCTGTCCGGTAGATGAATGTCGGCCCCTTTGTTCAGAGAATAGGGAATAATCCAGTGGTGCGTGTCATCGCTTTGCGTTTTGCCGAGCGCAATGAAATAGGCGGAGTAGATCACGCTCACAAGCGCGATGCCGAGCATGCAGGAGCTCAGGAATTTGCGCCTGTTGCGCTGGTAATACTGGAATACCATCACGAGCAGCGCCAAGCTGAGCAGAGCAACCGCAACATAAGCCCAGAAGCGGGTTGGGTAATCTTCCAGTCCAAAGGATAACTTCTTCTCTGCTGTGTCCGTATCGGAGACGGAGCGAGGCATCAATCCGATGGGAAGCGCAATGCCAAGTGTTATGCCAAGCGTCCAGTGGATCGCGCGCCTCCAGTCGACGTCTGCATATTGCAGGCAGGCGATGGTGGCAAGAGACATCATCAGCGTGAGCATATAGTACCAGCGAGCGTAATACGCCATGTTGAAAAGCTGGAAGGCGGCGTTGAGGACCGGCACGCCTGCCATGAGGAAAAGGATGAGAAGCATTGTTTTCAGCCAATGCTTCTTTTTGTACTGCAGGAACGCAATGACCCCGCTCATGCTGAACAGCGGCAGCCACGCGCCGAGAGATGCCCATTTCGCCTCGGAGTTCGGGGTGAAATTCGGCCTTGCCGGAATGTCCGGCGGGAAGAAGAAACACTCCAAAATGTGCAGGTAGCGCTGGTTATAGTCGTAGAGAAGCGCTCCCCAGCCGTTCGGCGGGTCGGAAATGCGCGGATTTTGCAAAACGGCCAGAATTGTCGGAATCAGAAGCAGGCAGGAGCACAGCACGCCGATGACGGATTCGCAGAACAGAAGCAGGAAGTCTTTCATTGTGATTGTCCAGCTTCCGGAAAGCATCCTCACAGTCCAGTAAATCAGGAGGAAAACAACCTGTCCAACAAAGAAGTAATAGTTGACGGTGCAGCAGAGGAAAACCGTAATTGCGAACGTGCAGCGCCGCCGCTCATACATGTATTCGTCCAGTGCCCAGAGCATGAGCGGGAAGAAGATGATTGCTTCGTGGAAATGGTTAAAGAAGATATTGTAGACGGAAAAACCGGAAAACGCGTAGAGCATGGCTCCGATGATGGCATAATCCGGGTGTTTGGCGTACCGTTCCAGGTAAACGTATGAGGTAAGGGTCGCGCAGCCGAACTTGAGAATCAGAAGCGGGCCCATCAGGTGCGGCACCATCCAGCTCGGGAACGGAATGGTCAGCCAGAAAAACGGGCTGCCAAGCAGGTAGAACGTATAAGAACCGATGAAATTGGCTCCAAGGTCGGTTTTCCAGTTCCAGCCCCATTCTCCATTGCGTATGGAATCATGGCACATCTGGTAGAACGGAACCTGCTGAACATTAAAATCTCCGTAAAAGAGAAAGTAGCCTTGGTCAAAAATGATAAACGGAATAAAAAACAGGAACGCAACACCAAGTCCATAGAAAAAGGCTTTTCGCCGGTAAAAGCCGGGTGTGCTGCTGTCCCTCAGGATGTGTAACGGCACCACTGCCTCGCCCCCAACTTGGATAATAAATTCATTATAGCATAAGAACTTTTAGGAAAAAAACATAAAACGATGAAATTTTTATGATAACCTTGAAATCTTCGTAACTTCCTTTATGATGAGAAAAGAATATTGTGCAAGACGTAGTTTTTGCGCGGGGAAGGGGAAATGAATTATGCACCATTTTTTTGCCATGCTCTCAAGAATGAAATACATCAACCGCTGGGGCCTGATGCGGAATACCAGAAATGAGAACCTCTGCGAACACAGCTTTGAAACAGCGGTTATTGCTCACGCGCTTGCCGTGCTGCGCAACAAGCGATTCGGCGGCCATGTGGATGAGCAGCGGGCTGCTCTGCTTGCCTTGTTCCATGATTCCACGGAAATCATCACCGGCGATATGCCGACCCCGGTGAAGTACTTCAGCCCGAAAATCCGCTCCGCTTACGGCGAGGTTGAAAACGTGGCGCGCGAAAAGCTCCTCGCGCTTCTTCCGGAGGATTTGCGCCCTACATATCGCTCCCTTCTCGGGAAACCGGAGGAAAGCGACCGGGAACTTCTGCCGCTTGTGAAAGCGGCAGACAAAATTTCCGCCGTCATCAAGTGCGTGGAGGAACAGAGAATGGGAAACCACGAATTTGCAGACGCCGAAACTGCGCTGCGGGAATCCATAAAAAAGATGAATCTTCCGGAAGCGGACTGCTTTGTGGAAGAATTTCTGCCGTCTTACAGCCTAACGCTCGATGAGCAGAAGTAATTTCTGGAAAAGTCTGTGCCTGTTCCTTGACAAAGCACCTATACGCCGAAGAAACGGCGTGCCCGTAACCGCCCACGAGGGTTGCTATGCGGTTTTTGTCCAGCAAAGTACTTCACGCGCAAAATACGGACTTTTTGCGCAGGTATGGCTTTTTTATGCTCGAAGTGTTAAAATAACGAGTGAAACCGGCATATATATTTTGAAAGCATACTAGCGGCCCCAAATCTGACGGCGTGGGAGGAGTTCCAGTATGAAACTTGTCATGGCAGTTGTCAGCAGTGATGACAGCAGCAGTGTGGCTGAAGCATTAACGAAAGACGGTTTTTCCGTTACCAAGCTAGCCACCACAGGAGGATTCCTGAAATCCGGGAACACGACATTCATTGTCGGAACAGACGATGACAAAGTTGACCAGGTAATTGACATTATCGCGAAGCAAAGCCGTCGGCGTTCCCAGCTTGTGCCGAATACCACAACGATGGATATGGGAATGTATTCTGCCTACCCGGTTGAAGTGACGGTGGGCGGCTCTACGATTTTTGTGCTCAATGTGGAGCGGTTTGAGAAAGTATGAGCATACAGTTCAGCGGTCCGGAAGGCGGCGCACAGATCCAGAAGGACCTTTCCTTTGCCTTCTCGGAGGAAAGGTTTCCCCATGCCGTCCTTCTGGAAGGAGAACCCGGTAGCGGAACGGACAGGCTTGCGGCAACGCTGGCACAGGCAGCCGTATGCCTTTCGCACGGCAAAAAGCCGTGCGGCGTCTGCACTGGCTGCGAAAAGGCCGCGGCGGGTTCTCATCCCGATATTTTTACCGTAGACGGCGACGCGAATCCGCGCGCTTTTCCGGTGGATACCATCCGGCAGATTCGGTCTGACGCATACGTTCGTCCGAATGAAGCACCCCGCAGAGTATTCGTTCTGCTCGGTGCGCAGAATATGTCTGAAATCTCTCAGAATGCGCTGCTTAAAATTCTGGAGGAGCCGCCGCAGAATGTGCTTTTTATCCTTACGGCGGTAAGTGCCGCGGCGCTGCTGCCGACGATTCGTTCCCGCGTGCAGATTTTTTCCGCCGCGGGCAGCAGCATGCCGGACGATTGGGAGCTTGCCGAGAAGATTGCACGAGCCGTTCTTGCCCCGACAGAGGCGGAACTTGTGTTTGGAGCATCCGGCCTAGTAGGCGACCGCGAGACATTCCGCGGAGTGCTTCGGCAGCTTTCGATGTTGTTCCGTGACGCGCTGGCAGCCCGTTCCGGCGGAACGGTGCTGCTTTCGGGCAGGGAACAGACGGTTTCATTCTTGAGCAGCGGCCTGACGCGTCTTAGTTTGATGCGGATGCTCGAGGAAACGGAGAAGGCGCAGGCCGCATTAGAACAGAATGCTAATACCGCCCTGCTCGCTGCAGATTACTGCGCGCGGCTCAGCACGGCGGCAGGACGATAAAGGGAGGCCAGATATGGCAGAAGTCGTAGGCGTACGTTTTAAAAACGTAGGCAAAGTTTATTATTTTGACCCTGACGGCAATCAGCTGAAAAAGGGCGACCAGGTAATCGTAGAAACCTCGCGCGGCGTCGAATGCGGCGAAGTAGCCATGGAGAACCGCACAGTCAGCGATGAAGAGATTGTGCAGCCTCTCAAAAAGCTGATTCGCATTGCGACGGCGGACGACCTTAAACGTGTGGAGGAGAACCACAAAAAAGAAAAAAACGCGTTTCAGATCTGCCTGCGCAAAATCGCGGCTCACAAGCTGGAAATGAAGCTTGTCGATGTCGAATATACGTTTGATAATTCCAAAATCCTGTTTTACTTTACGGCGGACGGACGCGTGGACTTCCGAGAATTGGTCAAGGACCTTGCTTCCGTGTTCCGCACCCGCATCGAACTGCGCCAGATCGGCGTGAGGGACGAAGCAAAGATGCTCGGCGGGCTTGGCGTCTGCGGCCGCCCGTTCTGCTGCTCGACATTCCTCGGGGGATTTCAGCCTGTTTCCATCAAGATGGCAAAAGAGCAGGGGCTTTCCCTGAATCCGGTTAAAATTTCCGGAATCTGCGGCAGGCTTATGTGCTGCCTGAAATATGAGCAGAACAGCTATTCTGAGATGTTGCGCCTCGTGCCGCCGGTGAATTCCATCGTCATGACGCCCCGAGGAAAAGGAACGGTTACTGAGCAGGACGTGCTCAAGGGCCTTGTAAAGGTGAAGCTGGATACCCCATCTCTTGAGGGAGATTGCCAGTACCACTACAGTGAAATTAAAGTGCTCAAGAGCGGCAAGGCATCTGCTGTTAAGCAGGAGAGCGAGCTGCTCGAACAGCTGGAGAAAGTATAGAGCGGGAAATTATTTTGTTGCAATTTCACGGTTTTATGGTACAATGATTAGGAAATCTACGAGATGGAGGTGTCCCTGAATGGCTTACGCAATTAGCGATGATTGCATTTCCTGCGGTGCATGCGCAGGCGAGTGCCCGGTTGGAGCTATTTCCGAAGGAGACGGCAAATTCGAGATCGATCCTGATAAGTGCACAGAGTGCGGTTCATGTGCTGCTGTGTGCCCGGTTGGCGCACCTAAACAGGCTTGATGCAATCAATACATGCAGGCGGAGCGCAGAGGCGCCCCGCCTTTTCTCTTTCTCGCGATAAATTTCATGGAAGGATCGGTAAAACATGAACGAAACCTCGGCTGTCTCTCTGCGTGAAGGCGAGCGGCTGGAACCGCTTTCAAAACACACATCGGTCATTGTTGGCAACGGCTGCGCCTTCAATACGGATACGATTCTGCTGGCGGACTTTTCTATGCCGAAAAAAGGGGAACGGTGTGCGGATTTCGGCACGGGATGCGGAACGATTCCGCTGCTTTGGTGCACCAGGTCAAATCCCGGGCAGGTGTGGGCGGCCGAGATTCAGCCGGGCGCATGTGAAATGGCCCGGCGCTCCGTTCGGTTCAACGGCTTTCAGGACATCATCCACGTTTCCGAGGGGGATTTCCGCACCCTGCGCTCCCGGGAAAATATCCCCGCAGGTTCGCTCGACCTCATTGCCTGCAACCCGCCCTACAAGGAAGCAGGGACAGGCTGCCTAAGTGCGACCGAAGAAGAACGAATTGCCCGGCACGAGACGGTGTGCAGATTTTCGGATATCGCCAAAGCCGCGTCGGAGCTTCTGCGCTGGGGCGGCAGATTCTGCTGTTGCATGCGTCCGGAGCGCCTGTGCGGAACGCTTCTTACTCTGCGCGAAGCGGGCCTGGAACCGAAGCGGATACGCTTCGTGCAGCAAAGAACAACATCGGCGCCGTTCCTGTTTTTGCTGCAGGCAAACCGAGGGGGAAAACCCGGCATGACCGTCGCGCCGACCTTGCTAATCGAGGAAAACGGCGGCTTTTCGGAAGAGATGCTTCGGATATACGGGGATTACAAGGAGGGAAGAACATGAGCGGAAAACTGGTTCTCGTCGGAACGCCCATCGGCAACCTGTCTGATTTTTCTCCACGTGCAATCGAGGCACTGTCGCAGGCAGATTTCATTGCAGCGGAGGATACGCGGGTGACCATGAAGCTCCTGAATCATTTCGGCATCAAGAAGCCACTTGTGAGTTATTATGAGCACAACAAAACGGAACGCGGTCCGGTTCTTTGCAAGCGGATGGAAAACGGCGAAACCTGCGCACTGGTCACAGACGCGGGTATGCCTGCCATTTCGGACCCCGGAGAGCTGCTCGTGAAGCAATGCGCGGAGCGCGGCATCCCCGTGACCGTGGTACCCGGGCCGAGCGCCGTGGTTACGGCGCTGGCGGTATCTGGCCTGCCGACCGGCCGGTTCACGTTTGAAGGCTTTTTGAGCGTAAATAAAAAGAACCGCCGTAAA
This sequence comes from Thermocaproicibacter melissae, assembly GCF_024498295.1. Classification (NCBI taxonomy): domain Bacteria; kingdom Bacillati; phylum Bacillota; class Clostridia; order Eubacteriales; family Oscillospiraceae; genus Thermocaproicibacter; species Thermocaproicibacter melissae. The sequence goes on along the minus strand of NZ_CP101827.1, from coordinate 1,302,298 downwards.
CATCTCGAAGAAATTCGAGACGAACGGCGGACGATGGTGTTTTATGAAGCGCCGCATAAGCTGGCGGCAACGCTTGCCGACCTGCTGGCGGTACTGGGGAACCGCCGCATTGCACTGGTGCGCGAGCTGACGAAAATCCATGAGGAGGTCATTCGCACAACGCTGGCGGAAGCGGCGGAACGGTATGCGGACGGCAGCGCCCGTGGCGAATTCGTGCTTGTGGTGGAAGGCGCAGAGAAGAAGGACGAGCCAAAGTCGGAAGAAGACGCCGTGGCGCTCGCACGCAGCTACCTTGCAGAAGGCCTGTCCGCCTCCGAGGCGGCAAAGCGTGCAGCTTCGGAAACCGGCAGGAAAAAAGGAGAAATTTACCGCGAACTTATCCGCAGCGCAGAATAGTTTTCAGGTGATGCCGAGCTTTTCCGCTGCGCTGCGAACGGCGTTCCATTCCTCCGTAAGCTCACGGAGTGCGGCTCTGCCGCGTTCGGTGATTCGGTAATATTTCCGCTGCGGGCCGCCGGATTCGCCATCCCCTATTCGGACAGCGGTGCTGCCATCCGCGTTGAGGCGCCGCAGAACGGCATAAACGGTGCTGCGGTCCATACCGGGAAAAACGCTGCCGATGACATTCAGAATCTCGTAACCGTACGATTCTTTTTTTGCCACCTCATGCAGAATGCATAGCTCGAGAATACCCTTTTTCATTTGCCCGCTCATGATTTTGCCCTCCGCAATAAGACGATTTTTTCAATCGCCCACCACACTGCCGCTGCTGCGAGGTTCGGTAGAATTGCCCACAGGAAGCATGACGCGATACGTGCGGTCATGCTGCTGGCAGTAGCCTCAGCGTCAGTAAAACTAAGAACACGTATAAAATTCAAAATTAATGTCAGAAGCGCCGTGTCGCAGAATAAAAACCAGTATGCCTTTGTGTGGCCGTTAATTGCGTAGATGAAGAGAAGAACGATGGAGGCCAAAAGAATCAGTACGCCGATTCTGGCAGCCCATGCCGCTGCAATCGGGTAGTACCAAGCAATTTCGATTGGCGGTACCGTTTTGTAGCAATAGTAGATTAGCCAGGCAAGGGAAACCGCAAGTGGCACAGCAAGAATAAGGTGTACCCGCGGAACCCATTTCATTTTCTTCACTGAGGAATATCCCCGGCGAAGCCATAAGGCGAGAACTCCCTCCAGAATCAGAGGCGTCAGCATCACAACCCAGAAATTTACAGGCCCATCCTGCGAAATGAGCTGAGACCTGGAGACGGTGAGATACCCTCTGAACGGCCACAGAACCACCACGAAAACAAGCACGGCAAGAATCGTGCAGACCACTGCCACTGTGTTTTTTCGGCCGCTGGGGTTTTCTGCACATTCGTCTTTGAGTTCCCGGGCTGCCTGCTCCGGCGGACCGAATTCTGCACAGAGTTCTTCTTCGCTCTTGCCTTCTGCAATGCCTGTGGCGAAGAATTCCTCATAGTCCGCAAGAATATCTCGGACTTGCTGTTCTCGGTATTTTTTTCGGAGAGCGGTTTCCAGTTGACTGAGGTAGGTTACTCTGTCCATATCATTCACTCCGTTTCTGCAGCGGATTCCCGCAAGGCCCGGTTCCTATCGGCACCGCGGCCATAGGAAAGACCGCATGCACTATTGATTATAAATCACTTATCGACAGTATAGTACACTAGTGTGTAATAGTCAATAGTAAAATGACAAATTTTCCAAAAAATATTAAACTATTATGGCTGAAGTTGTGAAAAATCGGCACAAAAAACGAGCCGGCGCTAAAAGCGGCCGGCTCGGGAAAATTCAGGGATTCAGTTATTCAAAAAGGCTGCAGCGTGTTCTTTTAGTTTTTCAAAAGTTTCGTCACTTAAATCATGTTCCATTTTGCAGGCATCTGCAGCGGCAGTTTTTTCGTCAACACCGAGTTTAACAAGAAATTTCGTCAGCAGCTTGTGACGGTCATAGATGCGCTCCGCAACCGCCAATCCGCGTTCTGTCAACGTAATATAGCCGTCGCTGTCCATATTGATATATCCGCTTTCCCGCAGATGCTTCATGGCAATGCTGATGCTCGGCTTCGAGAAACCCGTCTCATTCACAATGTCAATGGAACGGACAGCTCCGTTTCTCTCTTTCAGCATCAGAATTGCTTCCAGGTAATCTTCGGCTGATTTGTGAATTTGCATAACAGCTCCCTCCTGTGGCGGGCTTTCCAATAAGATTATCACAAAACGGAACAATAGGCAAGTTTGTGCGGACCAGCTGCCTGTATCGCTTTTTGCAGGCTCCGGTTTTCGAGTGCTTTCTGTCGGTTCACCATGGTAGGGAATTTCTTGGGGAAATTTGAGCGAGAACTTGACAAAAAGAGCAAAATATTAGTATATATAAATATTAGTATATATTTATTTTATAATGATAATTATGAAAACACAAGAAAAGGATCTCAACGTACCTACATAGAAAGGACTGTGAACCTAACCATGGGCAGTTACCAGATCATCACCGATTCAACGAGCGATCTGACACAGGAGCTTGTAGACGAGCTCGGGGTCGATGTCATTCCGATGGATTTCACACTCGGAACGGATGCTTATCGGGATTACCCCGACAATCGTGATATATCGCCCGAAGAATTCTATCGCCGCCTTTCCGCAGGAGAGGATGCGACAACGGCGCAGATTTCCATGGCGGCGTTTATGGACGCTTTCGAGACTTACCTCAAAGCCGGCAAAGATGTAATTTATTTCGGCTTTTCTTCCGGAATGAGCGGAACCTACAACAATTCCGTTCTTGCCGCCAAAGAGCTTTCAGAAAAATATCCCGAGAGAAAAATTTTGACAGTCGATACCCTCGGCGCGGCATTCGGTGAAGGTCTGCTGGTGTGGTACGCTGTGCAGAAGCAGCGCGCGGGTGTAACGATGGAGGAACTCAAGGAATGGGCAGAGCAGTTCCGCCAGCACCTCCATTACTGGTTTACCGTGGACGACTTGAACCACCTCAAACGCGGCGGAAGGATTTCCAGCACAGCCGCATTGATGGGAACGATGCTCGGCATTAAGCCTGTGCTTCATATCAATAGGGAAGGCCGCTTGGCTATGATTGATAAGGTCCGCGGGCGAAGGCAGGCACTCGATGATCTTTTAAAGCACATGGAGCTTGCTGTGGAAAACCCGCAGGATCAGATGATTTTCATTAGCCACAGCGCATATCCGGAAGGCGCGGAGTACATAAAACAGAAGATTGCCGAAAAATTCGGAGTAACCAAGTTCACCATTGCGCCGATCGGTCCGGTCATCGGAGCGCATACGGGCGCAGGAGCCGTCCTTCTGTTCTTCGCCGGAAAGGACCGTGAATACGGCCTTAGCGATTGATTTTTCTACAAAAAACGCCGGAGCACAGGTTTGCTGCGCTCCGGTTCTTTTTTCAGACACAAAAAAAGCCGGTGCCCAAAGCATCGGCTTTTTGTACAGAACGAACCTCTAAGTATGTTATTTCTTTTCGCCGAAAAGATTAAAACGGAAGAGTTTGGTTTCGTCTTCCGGATTTTCGCAGACAATGGAAGCTTCTGTGATTTTTCCGCCTTCAATCAGGTGTGTCAAGCCAACAAGCTGGCTCAGCTTACTCTTGAGGTTCAGCCTGTCTCCTTCATCGGTTACGAGAAATACTTTGCCTTTGCAGTCGTCAAGGACTTTCAGAAAAGCCGGGACGTCAACATTATGCAGTTCGACTGGCGTTGGAACCATAAATAACCCCTCCTAATAGATTCATTGAATCCAATATGAATCGACGGAGATTTCCGTCAGCCCTTATTATAGCATATCGCCTTGTATTATCCATTGGGAGAATCTACAAAGTTTTTGGCATTATTTTTTCTTTTTTTTTGAAAATTATGCTTTGAATGGTCTACGACACCAGAATCCCGTCGCTCAGGCGTACGATGCGCTGTGCGCATTGTGCAATGCGGTTGTCGTGCGTAATCAGAATGATTGTGCGCCCAGAACGTCCAAGGGAATAAAGAATCTGCATGATTTCGTTGCCGGATTTGGAATCGAGGTTTCCGGTCGGCTCATCGGCAAGAATAATTTGGGGCTGCGTGGCAATCGCCCTCGCAATGGCGACCCGTTGCTGCTGACCGCCGCTCATTTGGGCGGGCCGGTGATCCATGCGGTTTTCAAGGCCCACAAGGCGCAGAGCCTCTTTCGCCAGCTTGCGGCGTTCTGCGTGGCCCATACCGCGGTAGAGCAGCGGAAGCTCCACATTCTCAATGGCGGAGAGGCTTCCGATCAGGTTGAAACTCTGGAAGATGAAGCCGATTTCCCGGTTGCGGATGCGTGTCAGACTTTTTTCATCCAGCCCCGAAACATCTTCGCCTTTCAGGAAGTAGGAACCTGAGGTAGGCGTGTCCAGACAGCCAACAATGTTCATCAGCGTAGATTTTCCGGAGCCGGACCGCCCGACGATGGCGACAAATTCCCCTTTCTCCACACTCAGCGAAACATTATTCAGGGCAACAACCTGGGTTTGCCCCATCTGATACACTTTTGTAATGCCGCGCAGCTCAATCAGACTTGCCAAGACAGTTGACCTCCTTGGAAAAACAGTTTTCAATCCTTCGGATATCAGGTATAATGAGTAAAAAGCGAAAATGCGAAAATCCGGCGGTATCACGCCGCCAAAAGTGGAAGGGGATACGGAATTGCTTACAAAAGAATGGCAGCAATATAAAAGCGGAACGGACATCCGCGGCGTTGCCTGTGAAGGCGTGCCCGGGGAAACCGTAAATCTCACGGACGAAGCTGTGACGAAAATGACGAAGGGGTTTGCCCTTTGGCTGGCGGACCATGAGAAGAAGGATGTTTGCAATCTGACGGTAGCCGTGGGACATGACCCGCGCCTTTCGGCAGAACGTCTGCGCGCCGATGTCGTGAATGCGCTGACTTCATGCGGCGTGCATGTTCTGGATTGCGGCCTTTCCTCAACGCCTGCCATGTTCATGATTACACAGGACATGGAATGCGATGGGACGGTGCAGCTCACCGCAAGCCATCACCCGTGGAACAGAAACGGCCTGAAATTCTTCACCCGCGAGGGCGGCCTCGACGGAAAAGACATTGAGGCCATTCTGCTGCACGCGCAGAACGGTGACGAACCGCCGGCGGGCAAAGGCACCGTGGAACCGGTCAACTACATGAAGCAATACTGCGCACGCCTTCGCGACTTGATTCGCAAGAGCGTCAATGCAGAAGACTACGACCATCCGCTCAAGGGCTTCCATATTGTTGTGGATGCCGGAAACGGCGCTGGCGGCTTCTATGCCAACGATGTTCTCGCACCGCTCGGCGCGGATATTTCCGGAAGCCAGTTCTTGGAGCCGGACGGCCGCTTCCCGAATCATATTCCGAATCCGGAGAATGAGACAGCAATGAAGTCGGTCTGCGAGGCTGTGGTCAAAGCAAAAGCCGACCTCGGCGTGATTTTCGATACCGACGTGGACCGCGGCGGCGCCGTGGACACCAAGGGCGAAGAAATCAACCGCAACCGCCTCGTTGCCATCGCCTCCGCCATCGCCCTCGAAAACTGCCCGGGCGGAACGATTGTAACGGATTCCATCACTTCCTCGGGACTGAAGGAATACATTGAAAAGACGCTCGGCGGAAAGCACCACCGTTTTAAGCGCGGTTACCGCAACGTCATCAACGAAGCGCTCCGCCTCAATGCGGAGGGCGTTGAGTGCCCGCTTGCCATCGAAACTTCCGGCCATGCCGCTATGAGAGAAAACTATTTCCTCGATGACGGCGCCTATCTCGTAACGAAAATCATCATCAAAGCCGCACAGCTCCGCGCGCAGGGCAAGACGCTCGAAGATTTGCTAGCTCCGCTTCGCGAGCCGGTTGAAGCAATCGAGCTTCGCTTCCCAATCAAGAAAGAAGATTTCCGCGCGGCAGGCGAGGCGGTCATTTCCGAGCTTACGAAATATGCCGCGGCGCAGGACGGCTGGACAATCGCACCGGACAACTACGAGGGGATCCGCGTGTCGTTCGACAAAGCACACGGCGACGGATGGTTCTTGCTCCGCCTGAGTGTCCACGACCCAATCATGCCTCTGAACGTGGAAAGTGATACCGTCGGCGGCGTGAAAACGATTCTGAAAGAGCTTTCCGGTTTCCTGAACGGCTGCAGCGATAGCCTCGACCTAGCTCCGCTGGAAAAAGCCCTCTAAACCTTTGACGGTAGCCTTTAAGGCCTTCCCCAAGACGGGGAAGGCCTTTTTGCTTGAAGGTTTAGCCTTAGGCTTGCAGATAGACAAGATGGGCAACGCCTGGGATGCTTTCTCCCTGCTGCGAGGAAGTGGGGGACATCAGGGCGCCGGTGCCGACAAAGAGAACCTTGTGCAGCTGGCCGACGCTCATCTGCTGGAAGATTGGCGCGCATAGGATTGCGGCGCTGCAGCCGCAGCCGGAACCGCCCGCGTGAACGTCCTGCTTTTCGCGGTCGTAAATCATCAGACCGCAGTCGTTGTGCAGCGGGCGGATATCCTTGCCCTCACGCTCCATCAGGTCGTCAAGCAGCTTGCTTCCCACAAGACCGAGGTCGCCGGTCAGAATCAAATCATAGTCCTGCGGGTTCGTGCCGGTGTCATTGAAATAATCCAGCAGGGTGCTTGCCGCAGCCGGTGCCATGGCCGCGCCCATGTTGGTCATGTCTTTGATGTCGTAGTCCACGATGCGCCCGAAGGTGATTGCCTGCAGGCCGATTGGCTGACCGGGGTAGAGATTCCTCGAGCCGAGAATGACCGCGCCGGCTGCCGTAGCTGTCCACTGTGCGGTCGGAGTGCGCTGCCCGCCGTATTCAAGCGGAAAGCGGAACTGCCGCTCCGCGGAACAGAAGTGGGAGGAGGTAACCGCCGCGGCGCGGTTGGCTGCACCGGATTCTACGAAAAGCGAGGCGATTGCAAGTGTCTGTGCCATGGTGGAGCAGGCGCCGTATTGACCGAGAAATGGAATGTTTAGACTGCGCAGGCCGAAGGTGGAGGAGATACACTGGTTCAACAAGTCTCCGGCAAAGATGCAGTCGATGTCGCTGTTTTTCAGGCTCGCCTTATTCAGTGCTAGATGAACCGCTTCGTTCTGCAGGCGGCTTTCCGCTTTCTCCCAACTGGCTTCTCCGAGCGTGGTGTCGGTGTGGCATTGGTCGAAGTATTGACCGTATGGCCCTTCGCCTTCTTTTTTGCCGACAACTGCCGCATAACTGAGGATGGCAGGGTTCGTCTCAAGCTGAATGGTATATTTTCCGATTCGTTTGGGCATGCCTTTCCTCCTTCGTTAATACAGATTGAAAAACCACAGGATTAAGCCGTATAGGATAGCAGTCGCAGTGCCGTAGACAAGAACGGGTCCAGCAATCATGAACATCTTTGCACCGATGCCCAGCACAAACCCTTCACTTTTGAACTCCATGGCAGGGGAAACAATGGAGTTGGCAAAGCCCGTAATCGGCACAAGGGTGCCCGCGCCTCCATATTTCGCGATGTTGTCGTAGATGCGCAGAGCGGTCAACAGGGCGCTCAGTCCAATCAGCGTGATGGAAACGAATGCGCTGGCGGTTTCCTTGTCCAGATCGAGCGCCATGTAAAGCTCCAGAAGACACTGACCGAGCGTGCAGATGGCTCCCCCGAACAGAAATGCCAGAAGCGAATCTTTCACGTATGTTGACGGCGGGGAGGCCTTTTTGGCCATTGTTTGGTATTCCTTTTTTGTAACGGTCAAAAAACAACCCTTCCTTTCTGTGTAATATCAAAACTATTCTGCCAAACATGGCCGCATTTATGCCGAAAAATGATTTTGCCGCAGAAAGAAAAGCACAAAAAAGGAGCTTCCCTTTTTGGGAAGCTCCTCCGGAAAACCGGCGCTGTGCAACATCAAAGAGAACCAGCCCGGTTTCGGGATTATTCTGCAATGATGCGTTTCAGCTTTTGATTTCGTTCGATCAGAACCGCCAGCGGCAGACCGAGCCCATAGCAGATGACAAGTTCGCCGAGACCGACGGAACCTGCGTTTGTCCAGTACAGAACCCAGTTAAAATTTGTAAAGCATTCCGGGCTGATCTTGGCGCCGTTGAGAATGGTAATCTCAAGACCGACGATGAAAGCGTTGAAAAGAATGGGGGGGAGCGGCGCAAGCACCGGAACACCCCGTATTTTCACGTTGCGCACAAGCCGCGTCACCAAAGTCGCGAGCAGGGTCGCAAGCGTGCCGAAAATCAAGTCGTAAATTCCGTAGCCGCTCAGAATGTTTGAGAGCAGGCACCCAATCGTAAGGCCGGGCACAGCGGCAGTTGTGAAAATCGGAAGAATGGTGAGCGCTTCCGAAAAGCGGAACTGAACCGGTCCGTATGCCAGATCGAGAAGGGCAGCAAGCCAGGTAAGTACCGTGTAAGCCGCCGCAATTACGGCACCCTGTGCGATATGTAGGGTGCGTTTTGACTGTTGATCCATATTCAGATTCCTCCGTAGTTTTGTTTTAGGTCAGGATGTTGCGACTGACCATAGGCCGGCTCATTTTTCGAGCTTGCCTATAAAAGAAGGGAGCGGAAGGTTTCCGCTCCCTTCACAAGTATTTATTTTAGCAAAGCGTGTACCGAAAAACAACCACTATTCATCCTTTTCGGAAGCCTGCGGCGTTTCCGGCAGCGGCTCTTTCTCGATGATAATCTTGGCAATTCTGCGGTCTTCCATTTCTGCGACGGTCAGGGTGAGGTTTTTGATGGTGATGTGCGGATGCTCGTTCGGCTTCGGAATCCGCCCGAGCTGTTCCATCATCAGACCTGCAATGGTCTCATAATCGCCCTCCGGCAGCTCCACGCCCGTAAGGTCGGAGATTTCTTCCACCGATGAGGTGCCGTCCACACGATAGCGGTTGTCGCCTTCGCGGTAGATTTCATCCTCTTCGGTGTCGTATTCGTCCTCCATATTTCCGACAATGGATTCCAGCAGGTCTTCCATGGTTACGATGCCTTCGGTGCCGCCGTATTCGTCGACGACAACGGCAATCTGAAGCCTGCGCGCCGTCATTTCCGAAAACAGGTCGGCGCAGAATTTGCTTTCCGGCACAAAGTAGGCCGGGCGCATCAGGTCCGTCAGTTTTTCATTGGGGTCGATGTCGGTTCCGACGAACTTCAGTAGGTCTTTCACATAGATAATTCCGAGAATGGTGTCAAGGTCATCGTGATAGACCGGAATGCGTGAGTGGCCGGTCTTAATGGAAAGCTCCACAGCGTCCTGAATGGTAGCGGTGTCCTCCACTGCGTCGACCTCTGTGCGGTGGGTCATGATTTCATTGACCGTGCTGTCGCTGAAATCGAAGATGTTGGAAATCATGTCTTTCGCATCTTCGTCGAGAACGCCCTTTTCCTCGCCCGCGTCAACCATCATGAGGATTTCTTCTTCGGTGATGGTCTGCTCCGTGTCGCGCGGGTCAATGCCCAGCAGCTTCACGACGGCGTTTGTGGAAGCCGTGAGAAGCGAAACAATCGGGCGAAAGACCGCCGCGATACCGGTAAGTACACCGGCGAACCGGAAGGAAAGTGCCTCAGCACGCTTCATGGCGATTTTCTTCGGAACAAGTTCGCCGAAGACCAGAGAGAAATACGAGAGAATCAGCGTGATGAGGAAGGTTGAAATTCCGTCAATTGTCTGCTGCGGAAGCGGAAGAAAGCTCAGTGCTCCGGCAAGCATGTCGGAAAAGCTTTGTGCCGCTGCTGCAGAAGAAAGAAAGCCGGCCAGCGTCACACCAATTTGAATGGTAGAAAAGAAGCGGCTTGAGTTTGAGGTGAGCTTCAACAGCTTGCGCGCGTTTTTGTCTCCGCTTTCGGCCATCTTTTCAACCTTTGCATCGTTGAGCGTGATGACTGCGATTTCGCAGGCTGCAAAGAAGGCGTTGATGAGAATCAACAGTATCAACAGAAATACGGAACCCCAAGTTCCGGTTTCTGTCTGTTGAGTGGCGAGAAGAATCGGCCGAAGTTGCCCACCAGGTTCGGGAGGCATATGTTTTCCCCTTTCGGATTAAAATAATATTCACGCTTGTCGTGTGCGAACGCAGCGGATTTTTCACGTCCTAGTTTTATTCCGTATTCATATTTCGATACGTAATAAAATAATATATTAAATTAATTGTATGATTTCTGAAGCGTCCTGTCAAATGCTACATTTCCGGGGAAATTTGGGGAAAACGAAGGTGGGAACCAGCCCAGACGAAAGAATTAGGCTAAATTTGGAAAAATCAATGCCAAGCACTTTCTGTCTCACTTTTTAACCGCTTTTACTCCGCAGAATTTCATGGTTTTACCTTTACATGGTTCACAAAAAATGATAATATCTAAGTGTGCGCGTTATCGCGCCTCCCATGCTTAATCATCCCGATAAGGAGGAAATAGTTTAATGGATTCACGGAAAATGAAAACCATGGATGGTAACAACGCCGCCGCATACGTTGCGTATGCGTTTACCGATGTCGCCGCCATCTACCCCATCACGCCTTCATCCGTCATGGCGGATGAAACCGACAAAATGGCTGCTGCCAACCGCAAGAACCTGTTTGGCCGCCCGGTGAGGATTACCGAGATGCAGTCGGAAGGCGGCGCTGCAGGTGCTGTTCACGGCTCCCTCGCAGCCGGTGCTCTCACCACCACCTTCACCGCTTCTCAGGGCCTGCTCCTGATGATCCCGAATATGTACAAGATTGCCGGCGAATTCCTGCCCGCAGTCATGCACGTTTCTGCCCGTGCTCTTTCCACACAGGCACTCTGCATTTTCGGCGATCACTCCGACGTTTATGCATGCCGTCAGACCGGTTGGGCAATGATCTGCTCGAACAGCCCGCAGGAATGCATGGACCTCGGCGCAGTTGCTCACCTCTCTGCTATTAAGGGCAGAATGCCGGTTATGCACTTCTTTGACGGCTTCCGCACCTCTCACGAGATTCAGAAGATCCACATTTGGGACGACAAGGACCTTGCCGATATGCTCGACTGGAAGGCTGTCGACGACTTCCGCCGCAGAGCTATGAACCCGGAGCACCCGGTAACCAGAGGTACTTCTGAGAACGATGACCTGTTCTTCCAGGTAAGCGAAGCAAGCAACACGCATTACAATGAGTTCCCGGAAATCGTTGTTGACTACATGAACAAAGTCAACGCGAAGATCGGCACCGACTACAAGCCGTTCAACTACTACGGCGCACCGGATGCGGAAGAAGTCATCATTGCTATGGGCTCCGTCTGCGAATGCGCAGAAGAAGTTGTTGACTACCTGACCGCGAAGGGCGAAAAGGTCGGCCTCGTGAAGGTTCACCTGTATCGTCCGTTCGTTGCAAAATACCTGACGGATGTTCTTCCGAAGACCGTAAAGAAGATCAGCGTTCTTGACCGTACAAAGGAACGCGGCTCCCTCGGCGAACCGCTTTACCTCGACGTCGTCGCTGCTCTGAAAGATTCTGAGTTCGCTTCTGTTCCGGTTTACACTGGCCGCTATGGTCTCGGCTCCAAAGACACCAACCCGGGCCAGATCATCGCTGTGTACCGCAACATGGAATCCGCTACACCGAAGAAGCGCTTCACCATCGGCATCACCGATGACGTGACCAACCTGTCCCTCGAAGTTAAGGAAAATCCGGACACAACCGCTCCCGGAACACATTCCTGCAAATTCTGGGGCATTGGCTCAGACGGTACTGTCGGTGCGAACAAGAACTCCATTAAGATTATCGGCGACCACACCGATATGTATGCGCAGGGCTATTTCGCCTACGACTCCAAGAAGTCCGGAGGCCTGACGATTTCCCACCTGCGTTTCGGCAAAAAACCGATTAAGTCCACATATTACGTCACAAAGGCTGACTTCGTAGCCTGCCACAAGCCCTCCTATGTCTATGAATACGACATGGTTCAGGACCTGAAGCCCGGCGGAAGTTTCCTGCTCAACTGCGAATGGGACGAAAAGGAGCTGGACGAGCACCTGCCCGCAAAGATGAAGAAGTATATTGCTGAGAACAATATCAACTTCTACACCATCAACGGCGTAAAGCTCGGCAAAGAGATCGGCCTCGGCGGCCGCATTAACACCATTCTGCAGGCTGCGTTCTTCACCATTGCCAACATCATCCCGAAGGATGAGGCAATCAAATATATGAAGGATGCTGCTACGAAGTCCTACAGCAAAAAGGGCGAGAAGATTGTTCAGATGAACCACGAAGCCATTGAGCGCGGTGCTAACGAGTTCGTCAAGGTCAATGTTCCGGAGTCCTGGAAAAATGCTGTTGAAGAAGAGAAGAAGACGACGGTCGATTGCGGCGATCCGGATCTGACCGAGTACGTCAACAATGTTATGATTCCGGCAAACCATCACCAAGGCGACCAGCTGCCGGTATCCGCTGTTCTCAAGATGGCAGACGGTACGGTTCCGTCCGGTTCTGCTGCTTATGAGAAGCGCGGCATTGCAATTGATGTTCCGGAATGGATTCCGGAAAACTGCATCCAGTGCAACCAGTGCTCTTATGTCTGCCCGCACGCTGTTATCCGTCCGGCTGTTATGAATGCAGAAGAGGCGGCTAAGGCTCCTGCCGGCATGAAGATGAAAGACATGACACTGATGCCTGGACTGAAGTTCGCTGTTACCATTTCCACCATGGACTGCACCGGCTGCGGTTCTTGCGCAACCGTCTGCCCGGGCATGAAGGGTGCAAAGGCTCTCGTTATGAAGCCAATGGCTACACAGATGGAGAGCCAGAAAGGCTTCGATTACGGCATTACGCTGTCTGAGAAACCGGAAGTTACTGCGAAATTTAAGCCGACTTCTGTTAAGGGCAGCCAGTTCCGTAAGCCTCTGCTTGAGTTCTCCGGAGCTTGCGCAGGCTGCGGCGAGACTCCTTACGCGAAGCTCGTTACACAGCTCTTCGGCGACAGAATGTATATCGCCAACGCAACGGGATGCTCCTCCATTTGGGGCGGTTCCGCACCGGCAACTCCGTACACCCGCAACTCTAAGGGTCACGGCCCGGCATGGAACAACTCCCTGTTTGAAGACAACGCCGAGTTCGGTTACGGTATGGCTCTGGCCAACGATGCAATCCGTGCTCGCCTTGCCGACTATGTCAGGGCAATTGAAGCTTCCTCTGAGGCAGATGAGGCTCTGAAGGCAGCTTGCAAGGAATACTTCGCAACCTTCGACAGCAGCGTTGAAAACCGCGAGCCTACCGACAAGCTGATTGCTGAACTCGAGAAGGTAGCAAACGGCTCCGGCGAAATTGCAGAGCTTGCAAAGAAGACTCTTGCAGATAAGGATTACCTCGCAAAGAAATCCATCTGGATCTTCGGCGGCGATGGTTGGGCTTATGATATCGGCTTCGGCGGCCTCGACCATGTCCTCGCTTCCGGCGAAAACGTCAACGTTCTCGTCTTCGACACCGAGGTATATTCCAACACCGGTGGCCAGGCTTCCAAGGCTACCCCGATCGGCTCCGTGGCACAGTTTGCGGCAACCGGTAAGGCAACCAAGAAGAAAGACTTGGCCGGCATGTTCATGACCTACGGCTACGTCTATGTTGCACATGTTGCTATGGGCGCTGACTATAACCAGACCATCAAGGCAATTCAGGAAGCCGAAAGCTACAACGGACCTTCCATCATCGTCGCTTATGCTCCTTGCATTAACCAGGGCATCAAGGGCGGCATGGGTATTTCCCAGCTCGAAGAGAAGAAGGCTGTTGCAGCAGGTTACTGGGTGAATTACCGTTACGATCCTCGCCGTGCTGCTGAGGGCAAGAACCCGCTTCAGCTCGACAGCAAGGCTCCGACGGAGTCCTACCGTGACTTCATCATGGGCGAAGTCCGTTACAATTCTCTGACCCGCACATTCCCGGAGCGTGCTGAAGAACTCTTCGCAAAAGCGGAGCAGTATGCGAAGGAAAATTATGAGCACCTCGAGAAGCTCGCAAAAATATAATTAATTTCTCGGTTTATGCGGCTACGCTGCATAACAGAGAATAACGCAAAAGTCCTCGGCCTTGCAGGTTTCGGCCTGCAGACCGGGGACTTTTTGTTATCCTTAGGCTATCCGCAAAAAATGAGAAGTTTGCAGCAAAATTTGATTAGACGGTACCGTGGGAAATCAGTACAATAAAAATACTGATACAGGCCAAAATACATGAGAAATAGAACGGAAGGTGAGTGTAAAAATGGAAAAGATACCGGCTTACAAAGACGAATCCCTAAGCTTTGAAGAGCGAGCGAAGGACTTGGTTTCCCGCATGACGCTGGAAGAGAAAATCAGTCAGATGCAGCACTCCGCACCTGCAATCGAGCGTCTCGGAATCCCGAGCTATAACTGGTGGAGCGAAGCTCTGCACGGCGTTGCACGTGCAGGCGTTGCGACCGTGTTTCCGCAGGCCATCGGAATGGCTGCAACGTTCGACGAAGAACTCCTGCAGAAAATCGGCGACGTTGTTTCCACGGAGGGCCGTGCGAAATACCATGAGTTCCAGCGCAAGGGCGACCACGATATTTACAAGGGTCTGACATTCTGGGCACCGAACGTGAACATCGACCGTGACCCCCGCTGGGGACGCGGGCAGGAAACATACGGCGAGGACCCCTACCTGACGTCAAGGCTCGGCGTTGCCTACATTAAAGGAATACAGGGCGACGACCCGAAATACCTCAAGGCGGCAGCCTGCGCAAAACACTTTGCCGTGCACAGCGGCCCTGAGGCGGAACGCCACAGCTTCAATGCCGTGGTTTCGCAGAAAGACCTGTGGGAGACCTACCTCCCTGCGTTTGAAGCAGCAGTCTTAGAAGGCGACGTCGCCGGCGTGATGGGCGCCTACAACCGCACCAATGGCGAACCTTGCTGCGGCAGCAAAACCCTTCTGCTCGACATTCTGCGCAAAGAATGGGGCTTTAAGGGCTACACAACGTCTGACTGCTGGGCAATCAAGGACTTTAATGAGAACCACAAGGTAACAGGAAGCATTGAAGAATCCGCGGCCCTTGCTGTGAAAAACGGCTGCGACCTCAACTGCGGCTGCGCCTATGCCAGCCTGATGAAGGCTTACAATCAGGGCCTGATTGAAGAAAAAGACATCGACCTTGCGGTGTATCATCTGATGCTGATCCGCATGCGCCTCGGAATGTTCGACGACCCGAAGCACGTTCCGTTCGCTTCGATTCCGTATGAGGCAAACGACTGCGAGGAACATAAGAAATTCTCTCTGGAAGTTTCCAAGAAATCTCTCGTGCTGCTCAAGAACCGCGACAACTTCCTGCCGCTTGACCGTAAAAAGATTCACTCCATTGCGGTCATCGGCCCGAATGCGGACAGCCACGCAGCGCTCGAAGGCAACTACAACGGAACCGCTTCCGAATACGTTACGGTTCTCGAAGGCATCCGTGAGGCAGTAGAACCGGGTACGCGCGTTTACTTTGCCGAAGGCTGCCATCTCTACAAGAACAGCGTTTCCGGCCTCGGAGAAAAGTACGACCGCTTTGCAGAAGCAATTTCGGCAGCGGAACACGCCGATGTTGCCGTTGTCTGCCTTGGCCTTGATGCAAGCATCGAAGGCGAGGAGGGCGATACCAGTAACGAATTCGCTTCGGGCGACAAGCTGAACCTGAAACTGCCCGGTACACAGGAAGCACTTTTAGAGGAAATTACCAAGACTGGCACACCGGTTATCCTCGTGCTGATGACCGGAAGCGCGATGGCAATCACATGGGCTGATGAGCACGTCGATGCCATTGTGCAGGCATGGTACCCGGGTGCACAGGGCGGAAGAGCCATTGCGTCGCTGATTTTCGGCGATTATTCCCCGAGCGGACGCCTGCCGGTAACCTTCTACCGTACCGACGAAGACCTGCCGGATTTCAAGGATTACGCCATGGAAAACCGCACTTACCGTTTCTTCAAGGGAGTGCCGCTGTATCCGTTCGGCTACGGCCTGAGCTATACGCGCTTTGAGTACTCTAAGCCGGTTCTTGCGAAGGATACCATTACAGCCGGCAGCGACCTCGAAGTCCGCGCAACCGTGAAGAACGTCGGCAAAATGGAGTCCGACGAAATTGTTCAGATGTACCTCAAAGATGTGGAAGCCAGCGTCCGCGTGCCGAACTGGCAGCTTGCCGGATTCCGCAGAGTGCACCTGAAGCCGGGTGAATCGGTGGAAGTCGCCTTCACGTTGAAGGCTCGTCAGATGGCCCTCATCGACGACAACGGAAACTGCGTGCTGGAGCCGGGTCTTTTCCGCGTAGCAGTCGGCGGAAGCCAACCCGATGCCCGCAGTGCCGAACTGCTCGGAACCGAAGTGCCCGTTGCGGAATTTACCGTCACCGGTGACCCCCTTCCGATGAAACGCTGATACCGCGATACGAAAAAAAGAAGCTCCGCATCGGCTAAATGCCGACGCGGAGCTTTCTGAATTCTTGGGGCGAACAGCCTTTCATGCTGCGGAAAAGCCGGTCAAAAGTAGAAATGCTGCTGAAACCGACTCCGTAAGCGACTTCGGAAACCGTGTAGTTTGAGTTGGTCAGCAGGTATTCAGCCTTCCTGACGCGGTATTCATTTAAATACTGGTGAAAATTTACTTCCATCGTTTCCTTGAAAAGCCGCGAGAAATAGTATTCGCTGAAACCGGCATCGCGTGCGATGTCTTTCAGACGGATATTTTCGTTGTAATGGGCTTCAATATAATCAAACGATTTCCGAATTTTGGCAAGACCGGCACTTCGGTCTCTGTTCTTTTTCTGGTCACACAGATTGACCTGTACCGGCGCTGTGCGGCAAAGAAGCCCGAGAATGTCGATGATACGTGCCGTGTTGAACAGCTCCGCCGCAGGTTCCTCGGAATCGCATTGCTCCAAAATCTGTTCGATTTGAGCGCGGACTTGGCTGTGAAGTTCCCTGTCGCTGCAATCAATGACACGGGGGGCGCGGAGCAGGGCATAAATGCGTTCCGAGCCGCCGAACGGGCTGAGACCGGAAAGCTCAAAATTGATGAACACTCTTTCACCGGGTGAAAATTGGGCAGAGAATTCATGAATGTCGCCGCCCGGAATGTAGAGAATATCCTTTTCGTGCAGCTCATATTTTCGGGAATTTACGATAACGGTAAATCCGCTTTTGAGGACGTACACCAGCTCTGCGGCATTGTGCCAGTGAGGGGGATAATTGAAATTCTGCTCACGGTTGACAATCACGCGGAAAGGAAACTTCCGGTCAAAAATCTCTTTTTCATGAAGGCCGTCGAGCTTCATGCAGTTTTCCCTCCTTTTCGCGCGGATTCCGCATTTGTTGCCCATATTATATCATCTCAAATCCTCCCTGTGAATCGGAACTTGAGACAAACGCAATTTTAAGCTGTGGGATAAATCGACAGATAGCACCAAAATCGGTAGTTTTTGAGTGATATAATGTTAAAAAAACACGGAGATGATGAGAATGCCGAGAGGAAAGAAGAAGACTGCACTACAGACCATTGAGGAACAGATTCAGAAAATCGACGCCGACATTGCAAAGTATCAGGGGAAGATTAAGGACCTTCAGATAAAGAAAAACAGCCTTTTAGATACAAAAAAGAAAGAGGAGATGGAATCCCTTTACCAAAAAATTCAAGCGAGCGGGAAATCAATCGGCGATATCATTCGTTTCTTGGATAAGAAATAATCCGTGTGGGCACGCAACTGATTGTTCTGAAAAGTAAATATGCTGAAGCAAGAAATACCGGAGCGGATAAAGTCCTTCTGCTTTGGTATTTTTTGTTGCTTTTGCCATTCTTCACAAAAACAGCGTGCGTACTCTGTTCCGCTTATCCGGCTACACCCGTCGTCGGCATAGCTGGAGGGGCTTATATCCTTATCAGCACAGTCATGGGTGACCCGATTCGTTCCCTCATCGGCATCGGCATTACGCTTGTGGACCTTCCGATTTATTCCAACATGATTCGTGCTAAAAAAGCAGAATAATAAAAAATTTTTAAAAACGGGTTATATTCCTGAATTTCTGCACAACCTATTCCACGGGCACGGTAGAAGTGCCTGAAAAGCCGAATTTTAATGGACAGAGGAACAAGCGTTGGCCATCGTTTCCGGTTGCAGAATTGCAGGGGATGATTCCATTGGAAGCTTTGTTTTCTCGGTTGATGTGAAAAATTAAATATTCAGCTTTTGGCGGGCAGGGATTCCGATTGGAATTTCTGTCCGCATTTTCATATCTCCGCTTCGTCCTTCTTTGTAGGAAATGAGCGTGCAATAGTTTTTTTTCCGCGAAAAAGATGATAAGATAGAAGAAATATAAGACGCTCTGATTTCGGGAGGATTGTTCATGAAGAAACTCCTGCTGATTGTGAATCCTGCGGCGGGGATGTCCGGGAAAAAACCGCGCGTGTTCCGCATTGCAGACTGGTTTCGCAGTAAGAATTTTGACATTACGGTCATGACTACGACAAAAAAAGGCGATGCCGAAGAATTTGTGGAGCGTTACGCAGGGCAGAACGATATTGTTGCCTGCTGCGGCGGAGACGGAACCTTAAACGAAGTCATTTCCGGACTGGTTCGTTCCGGAATCAGGCGACCGATTGGCTATCTCCCTGCGGGGACAACCAATGATATGGCGCGCACGCTGAATCTCCCGTCGAACATTAAAAAGGCGGCGAGGATTATTGCTACGGAAAAACCGGTTCCGCAGGACATAGGTGCCTTCAACGGTAGCCAGCATTTTTCGTACATCGCTTCCTTCGGCGCGTTTACGCAGGTGTCTTACGACACACCGCAGCGTCTGAAAAACATCTTCGGCCATTTTGCCTACGTGCTCGGCAGCATCCGGTATGTGGGCGAGATCAGGCCGCACCACGTAAAAATTACATGGGACGGCGGTGAGCTTGAAGGTGACTTCATTTTCGGCAGCGTGTCCAATTCCTCCTCCATCGGCGGCGTGCTGAAACTGGCAGGCTCACAGGTTTCGCTGAACGACGGCGCTTTTGAAGTCCTGTTAGTCCGCAACCCTCCGAACATCCTTGAGTTTCAGAAGATTCTGCACGACCTTCGCCACCGGAATTTCCGCAACAGCTATTTGGCCTTTTTCCATACCAGCAACATCCGCTTTGAGTTTGATGCCGAAACGGACTGGACGGTTGATGGGGAATATGCCGGAAAACCGCGAGTGGTCGAAATAAAAAACCTTCACAGCGCCGTTTCCATCATCCGAAAAGAAAAACGTCCTTCTGCAAGCGGGGAATCGAAATGAACTGGGACAGAGCTAAAGAGAAGATGCTTGCCGACGCCGCGGCTGAGGCCAGAAAACGTGCCTATGCGCCGTATTCCGGTTTCAGCGTGGGCGCGGCGCTGCTGACCGAGCAGGGGAAAATCTACACGGGCTGCAATGTGGAAAACGCCGCGTTCACACCCGGATGCTGCGCCGAGCGCACGGCGTTTTTCAAAGCTGTGAGCGAGGGTGAACACGATTTTGCCGGCATCGCCATTGTCGGGGGAAAAACAGGAGAGGAGCCGTCGGCTATCTGCCCGCCCTGTGGAGTCTGCCGCCAGGTGATGCAGGAGTTTTGCGACCCGCAGACCTTCCGAATCATTCTGCCGAGTGGCTCGGAGAAATGGGAGGTTTATACACTGGCGGAACTGCTACCGCTCGGATTCGGCGGGCAAGGCAAAATTTGACCTAGAAAACGCGAACAGGGGAATTTGCCATGAGAATGTACGATATCATTGCAAAAAAGCGCGACGGCGGAGAACTCACGCCGGAGGAGATTTCCTTTTTTGTCCGTGGCTGCACGTCCGGTGACATTCCGGATTACCAGACGTCCGCGCTCTTGATGGCAATTGTGCTGAAAGGCATGACAAACGCCGAGACCGCGGCGCTCACGGAAAATATGGCGGCGTCGGGGGAAATGGCTGACCTTTCGTCCATTCCCGGCGTAAAGGCCGACAAGCACAGCACCGGCGGTGTCGGCGACAAAACAACGCTTGTTGTCGCGCCGATTGTCGCTTCCCTCGGCGTGAAAGTGGCCAAAATGAGCGGACGTGGGCTTGGCTATACGGGAGGTACGGCCGATAAGCTGGAGTCCATTCCCGGAATGAGGCTAACCATCGGCCGAGACGAATTTTTTGATATTGTCCGCCGTGTGGGGGTCAGCCTCATCACCCAGTCGGGCAATCTGGTGCCGGCGGACAAAAAGCTGTATGCTCTGCGCGACGTCACCGCTACGGTGGAAAGCATCCCGCTGATTGCCTCCAGCGTGATGAGCAAAAAAATTGCAGCCGGTGCAGACTGCATTTTGCTGGACGTAAAGGCCGGCAGCGGGGCGTTTATGAAAACAACGGACGATGCCGTGCGCCTTGCGGAGACCATGGTGGCAATCGGCGAACACGCGGGCCGCCGCACGGCAGCCCTGATTACCGATATGAGCTGCCCGCTCGGCAACGCCGTCGGAAACTCCCTCGAGGTTCGCGAAGCGTGCGATACGCTGCGTGGACGCGGCCCGGCAGACTTGACCGAGCTTTGTGTGGAGCTGTCAGCCGGTATGCTGCACCTTGCCGGCAAAGGAGATTTGCAGACCTGCCGTGATATGGCGGCGGCGCAAATCAAGAACGGGGCGGGCTTTGCCAAGCTGAAAGAAATGGTCTCTGCGCAGGGAGGTGATACTTCCGTCTTGGAAGACGGAGAGAAATTCCCGAAGGCAAAGATCTGCCGCGAAATCACGGCCGATGCGGACGGGTACCTTTACTCGATGAATACCGAGAAAATCGGAATTTCTTCCATGCTGCTCGGCGCGGGCCGCAGAACAAAGGACGACCCCATTGATTACAGTGCTGGAATCCTCCTGCGCAAAAAGACGGGAGATCGAGTGCACAAAGGGGAACCGCTCGCGGTATTTCATACCTCCAGCGAGGAGAAATTTGCCGAGGCGGAACAGGTCTTTCGGCAAGCGCTGGAAATCCGGCCGGAGGCACCCCAAAAAACTCGCTTGATTCAGGCTCGTGTTACAAAAGACGGTGTGGAGCGCTTTTGATGAACCACGGATATAGTGGAAACACGTGCAAAGCGTGTTTATGCCCAGATGCGGGCGCCTAGGATGTGTAGGCAGCGGAGTGCGGAAAAGGAATACGTATAGAGAGGCCGAAAACATGCGTCGAACGAATGAGCGGCTACGAGAATGTTTCCGTTCTCGACGGAAAGCACGACCGGCGTGTGGTAAAAATGACCGTCGGCGTCCCCAAGATGAATGACGTCGCCCGGCTCCAGCATATCGGTTCCGGTTTCTGCCGCATAAGGCCCCACGGACTTGTTCGTAATCAGAAACTTATAAAGAAATTCCACGCCGCTCCAAGCGGGAGAACGGTCCTCGAGACTGTTGCAGTACCATCCGGTTACGGGTGTTGGATTCATAACACCGCAGCCTGCGTAAATACACTGGGAAGCAAAGTTTGTGCAGTCGCCGCCCATCTGGTCAAAATTCGGAAATTTCGGGTTCCTGCGCATGGCCCAGGTTTCCGCATATCGAACTGCTTCTGCGCGGTTATAAGCGATTTCCTTAAGCATCATTTCTGCCTTCCTTCCTGTGCGAATTCTGTGCCGCTATTCTAATGTTATGTTGCAGGGAGTAGGGATATTTCCTCTTTCCTTCGCGTTGACAATCCTGCTGGAAGGCGTTATTCTAAACATAATAAATGAAGTTGCTCAGAACCCGACGGAAGCTGAGATATTTGAAGTAAAACATAAGGGAGAAGCATTCACATGAATCGCGTGACGATGAAAATAACAGCGGGCGTTGTAAGCGCCGCAATGTTGACTGCTATACTCGTGTTTTCCAATGCTTCCGCGGGTGGGAACAGGCAAAACGTAGTTTCATCTGCGAGAGTGAATACCTCGAGCACTATATCTTCCACCGTTCGTTCTTCGGTTCATTCGGTTGTCAGTTCTTCCGCTTCTTCTGTGGCTTCCGTACAACCCGTTCAGGCGCAACCCGTTTCTTCTGCGGTTGTTCTCACCAATGGTACCGACTCTGCTGTCAAGAATCCGGAGGCTTTGAAGAAGGAAATCTGCAGCCCCAATGCCATTTTGATTCGCGCAGATGACGGAACAATCCTGCTGGACAAAAATGCTTCTCAGAGAATCTACCCGGCTTCCATGACGAAAATCATGACGGCGCTTCTCGCCATCGAGGAAGCTCCCGATATGGAGAAAAAAGTTACCATCAAAAAATCGGTCATTGATGAATTAATAAGACAAGACGCATCTATGGCCGGATTCCAAGGCGGCGAGCAGGTGAGCATCCATGACTTGCTTTACGGCGTGATTCTTCCCAGCGGAGCGGAGTGCTGCATCAGCATCGCCGAACAGCTGGAGGGGACCGAGACCAACTTTGTGCGCTCGATGAATATGCGTGCAGAGCAGCTTGGCCTTTCGGGTACGCATTTTATGAACACCACCGGTCTGCATGATCCGGACCATTACTCAACGGTAAAGGATATTGCCGCTCTGTTGAGCTTTGCGGTAAAAAATCCAACATTCCGAGAAGTATTCACAACCATGAAATACAGAACGTCACCCACCAATATGAGTAGCAAAGGAGTTTTCTTCAGCAGCACCATGTGGCGCAGCCTGAACAGTCTAAAAGCGGGCAAAGCGGAAATCCTCGGCGGAAAAGTCGGCTTTACCGACCAGGCCGGTCTCTGCCTTGCCAGTATGGCTTCTTATAATGGGAAAGAATATATTTTAGTGACGGCGGGTGCCAGGAATGTTTACCGCGGGCATATCAAAGACGCGGTGACCGTTTATAGCAGCCTCGGAAAATAGCCTCCGGGGGATTTTGCATTTTCATTGGAGAATAGGAGTAATTTTATGTATCAATCACCCGGAGCACCGTATCAGAACGACTATTATCGCCGGCTGTTGGCACAAAGACAGGAACGCACGGAAATTCGGAAAGCTACGAACCGAACAGCTTGGACCGTGTTCATTGGAATTTTGTTGATGGTAAGAATACTGCCCGCAATCGGTTTGAATTATTTGCAGGTCTCGGGCGTTACGATAACGGGGCAGGGGGATTTCAAAGGAATCCCGCCGGTGCTGTATTATTTGCTCATCTGCGTTGATTACGTTCTCGGCCTCGCGATTCCGGCTTTGCTGTATTTTTTGATTCAGGGCATTCCGCTTACGCAGGGCCTTCCGTTCCCGAAACTATCGGTTTCCGACACCGCAATCTATGTTGCATTCGGCTGTATGGTTTGCCTGTTGGCAAACTATCCGGCAGACTTCGTTGCCGTACAGCTGGAAAAGCATGGGTTCAACGGCGATGTGCCAGATATGCCGCTGAACAATGATCCGCGTGTTTTGGTTCTTTACGGGTTAGCCGTTATTGTGATTCCACCCATTGTAGAAGAAATGCTGTTTCGCGGCGTTGTGCTGCAAAGCTTGAAACGCTTCGGAGACGGCTTTGCCATTGTTGTTTCGGCGCTTTTTTTCGGCCTTTACCACGGAAATCTCATTCAAATTGTCTTTGCGTTCCTCAGCGGCCTTGCCCTCGGCTTCGTGGTTGTACGCACCGGCTCGCTGCTCCCTTCGATTTTGATTCACTGCATCAACAACGGGGTTTCCTTTGCGGTGGAAATGGTAGAACGTTTTTACGGAACTGCCACCGCAAACGGCGTTTACCTGATTCTGATTGTTACTGTTATTGCATTGGGACTTATTTCCCTCTACATCCTCGGGCAGCGGCGTCTGCTGTTCACGGGGAAAAAGAGCGGTACGCTTCTTTCGCCGTCGGGCAGAATCGGTGCAGCGGTTACCAATCCGGGTTTTTGGCTTCTGACTGCTTACGCCGCGTATGCGTCTGTACAGGTGATGCTGAATGGCTGAACCCGAGCAACGCGACGAAAAATTCATGCGCCGTGCGCTGGAGCTTGCCCGTGAAGCTGCGGCGGAAGGCGAGGTGCCCGTCGGCGCTGTCGTGGTAAAGGGCGATGAAGTGATTGCCTGCGGCCGCAACCGGCGTGAGAAAGGAAAAAACGCTTTGTGTCATGCGGAGCTGGAGGCAATTGACGCGGCATGTCGTGCGCTTGGAGGCTGGCGGCTTTGGGAGTGTGAGCTGTACGTCACTTTGGAGCCTT
Organism: Thermocaproicibacter melissae; assembly: GCF_024498295.1. Classification (NCBI taxonomy): domain Bacteria; kingdom Bacillati; phylum Bacillota; class Clostridia; order Eubacteriales; family Oscillospiraceae; genus Thermocaproicibacter; species Thermocaproicibacter melissae. The sequence continues at coordinate 1,278,131 of NZ_CP101827.1, read as the reverse complement.
GCCCCATGTGTGCCGGCGCCATTATCAACGCCCGCATCCCACGCGTCGTTTACGGCGCGAAGGACCCGAAAGCGGGCTCGTGCGAATCGGTCGTCAATCTGTTTGAACTTCCGTATAATCACAAGCCGCAGGTGGTAAGCGGTGTCCTCGAAGCAGAGTGCTCCGCGCTTCTTACCGAGTTTTTTCGTAACCTCAGAAAAAAAAGACGCCCGGCTTCCGAATCTGCCGGGCAAGAGAATCCATAACGAACGGAGGGGGAATTTCCCCCTCCGTTTTGTTATCCGCGCCTTATGTATTTGCTTTGGTTTAGGAAAAGACTGTCTCCGTCAACCTTTATGGTGTAAGTATCCTTAACCTCCTGTGTGAGTATGTGGTAGCGCAGGGTGATTTTGTTTCCTTCTACATGGTAAGTACCTTTGAACGAACCGAGAGTGAGGGCTTTCAGCCTCATTTCACCGTCGGGTTCAAACTGATATTCCGTCAGGCCGCTCTGGTCTTTCCAGATGCCGACGAGACCATCGGATGACACCGCTTTACTTCCGCAGCCTGATAGCGCCAAAAGGAGCGCTGCGGCAAGCGGAAGAACTGCCCACTTCTTTTTCATCGGAATCCTCCTCTCGTGCAGCAGAATGATATTGTACCATGTTTTCCTGCCGCTGCAGCCGGAATTTCAGCGGTTCGCAACCCAAAGCTGCGCCACTTTCAGCGGAAGGCCGGAAAGACAGGCAATCTGATTTACGGTTAGTGTTTCGTAGCATTCGTTCCATTCGGCAAGGTGCGGCTCAATCAGCAGACAGGCAGCAAAATAGTCAGCCTCTTTTTCAAACCGCGGAACGCACAAAAATGTGTGCTCGGCAATGCTCAGTGCGTTCAGATTCGGGTGCAGCATAACATGGCCCAGTTCATGCGCACAGCAGTAGCACCTTTCCATTTTGCCGAGATTCCGGTTCAGCAAAATGACAGAGTTGTTTTCCTCTGTCTGGAAGGAAACACCGCCCATTTGAGCCGGGAGCTCACATTGAAAGACATTGACTGCAAGCAAGTCGCACAGCTCAAAAGGTGAAGTTGCTGCATACTGCTGAACCAAGCGACAGGCAAGCTCCCGTATTTCTTTCACGGAGAATCCGCCTCTATTTCTTGCCAGCCGCAATTGCAGCCGCCACACGGATGGCATTCACAAGCTTTTCCCGGTCGGCGTCGCTCATCGGTGTGCCATGGAACATCAGCCCCGGCTGCTTTTCAAGCGTGCGAGTGAAATTGTCAATCACTTCATTCACTTCATGAGGAGGTTCCACGCCGAGCAATTCATCTGTGGTGCAATGCAGAATAGAAGCCATGCGAGCCAGAAGATCGCCGTCCGGTTCGCGCCGTCCCTGTTCATACATTCCAACTGCAGAGGCTGAAACCCCAAGAAGCCTGGCAAACTGCGCCTGTGTCAGCCCGCGTTCGATTCGGTATTGTTTTAGCTTATCTGTTCTCATCGCTTTACAACTCCTTACCAAACTATTATTGATTATACGACACGGTTCGTGTTATTGCAATACCGAAAATAAATAAAAATAAAAAGAATATTCACAGTCCAAAATTCCGAACAGTACATTAAAACCTCCTTGAATTTACCAAATCAGGGTGATAAGATAAACTTCGCTGCAGCGATGAAAACGGAAAAGGAAGTGCACTAGACTTGTTTACTACACGTTTTGTGTATATAGGAGGGTAAAATGAATTATCTTTCTTGGGGTTCGGAGTATCTTGCGGAAGCGGCAGCGCTAAAAAAGAAGGTGGACAAGCTTCGCAAGCAATTTACTGGTCTGCACGACGAAGAGTCCATCCTTCTTTACAGGCGGATTGCGCTTCTGTATCAAATGTACTTGGATTGTCTTCAAATAGGGAAATACCTGACGGAGAAAGGAGAATTCTATGAAAAACGGCAGAATTCTAAGTCTGGATCTGTTGGAGAACTATATAGCCGCGAACGAGCGGGAAGAGGAGGATGTGAGACGAAAGCTGTTGCTTCGCGCGTTGAAAGGGGCGGTGAACAAGGAACTTACACCCCGGCAGCGGGAATGTGTGGAGCTGCTTTACGGTAAGGGAATGAGCCAGCGGCAGATTGCCGCCCAGCTTGGCCTTAGCCCCGCCACGGTGAGCAGGCATCTTGCAAAAGCGCGCCGCCGGCTGCTGCGTGTTCTGCAGTATTATGTATGAGATTTCGGAGGATTGAGGGAATCGGAGACAGCTTTTTCGACGCGCTTGCGGTATTGTGTGGGCGTGATTCCGAATGTGTTTTTGAAACTGCGGTAAAAGGTCCGCAGGCTGTCAAAGCCGGAATTCATGCAAATTTCGATGAGCGGCAGGTCGGTTTCGCGCAGTAGGTTTGCGGCATGCCGTGCACGGAGCGCACCCACATATTGTGTTAAGGAACAGCCGACGCTTTGGTTGAATGTCCGCGAAAAACGGTATTTGCTGTAACCGAAGCGTCGGGAAAGATCTTCGAGTGTAATTTTGGAGAGGCAGTTGTTCTGCAAGTAAAGAAGCACGCTTTGCGAAAGCGCTTTTTCGTCGGAAGCGTCAACAAGCCCAACCTCGCGGATGAGCAGGCCGAGAATGACATAGATGTAGCTGCGTACAAGGTTTTCGCTGCTTTCGTCGCATTGTCCGATTGCGAGAAGACGCCGTAAACAGTGTAGCACCTCATCGGTCACGGATTTCTTAGAGGTTTTTACGCTGGCAAAAACCTTGCGGGAAAACATCGGCGCGTAAAGCGGAATGAATTCCATCGGGACAATGAGCATAATGACATGCGAACGGTTGCCCCGCTTGTAGCCGTGAGCGGTAAGACCGGAAACGAGAAAAAGGTCCCCCGGCTGCAACAGCACAGATTTTCCGCAAAACATGGCCTCTGTGCACCCTTCCAGCGTGAGGGTGAATTCAAGGCTGTTGTGAAAGTGAGGCAGACACTGAGGTCCGTCAAATTCCCAGTAAACGGGGTAGCGCCCGCTGTCCCGGTACAGTTCATACATGCTTGGAACCATAATGAACACGCTTTCAGGCAATATTTGTCACTTAATTTGCTATCATTGGCACGACTTATTTCGTCATATTTCTATAATATCTAATTATAATGCTCTCAACAACTCAAATCAATTCTATCTTCCTAGTTTGAAGCATAAGCCGAATGTTTTAGCGAATGCAGCATCCTTTGCGAGGTGGAACCATGTTTGAACTGAAGTGGCTTTGGAAGTACATGGGCAAGAAACGGCATCTTTTCATCATCGGCCTGATTCTTTCGGCCTTGACGTCTGCCATGCAGGTAATTAACCCCATGTTGTCCCAAAAATTAATTGACGAAGTCATTACACCCCGCAAAACAGATTTGCTGCTGCCGATTCTTGGAGCTATGTTAGTTGTTCAGGTGGTTCGCCTCGGTTTGCGCTATGTCATGATTATCTGCCTGGAGCACAACAGTCAGCAAATGCTCGACGATGTCCGCAAGCGGATGTACCGCGTCATTGAAGAACAGGACTACCGCTTTTACGGGAGAATCCGCACCGGCGACCTGATGACGCGAATCACCAGCGACCTTGACCTTGTGCGCCATTTCTGCGCATGGATTTCCTACAATATTGTCGACTCCGTCGTGCTGTTCAGTGTGACGATTGCTTACCTGTGCACGGTAAACGTTCCGCTGACTCTGTGCATGGCGGCCATCACGCCTTTTATTGCGGTTATCACCTATTTTTTCTCGAAAAAGATCAGGCCGATGTTCGTTGAGCTGCGTGCGAAACTTTCCAACCTCAACACCGTAGCGCAGGAGAATATCGCGGGCAACCGCGTGGTGAAGGCGTTCGCGCGCGAGCCGGAGGAAGAAGAAAAGTTCCGCCGTTGCAACGAGGAGTTCCGCAAGAAGAACCTGGAGGCTACCTACGTCGGCGTAAAATTCACGCCGCTGATTGAGCTGCTTTCCCAGTCCCTTACGGTTACTTCGCTGCTCGTGGGCGGCATCTTTATGATGAACGGCTCGCTGACGGCCGGCGGTTTGATGGCATTTTCTTCGCTCACTTGGGCACTTGCAAACCCGCTGAGAAACCTCGGCATGCTGATTAACGATGTGGAGCGTTTCTTCGCTTCCTGCAGAATGGTCATTGAGATTTTTTACGCGCAGCCCTCGATTGTTGACCACAAGCTTGCAACCGAACCGAAAGAGCGCGTTAAGGGCGACGTGGAATTCAAAAATGTTTCTTGCCGCATTGGCGGCACTACCTTGCTTGACCATGTGAGTTTCCATATTCCCGCCGGTTCTACGCTCGGAATTATGGGGACGACAGGCTCCGGAAAGACAACGCTCGTCAACCTGATTGACCGGATTTACGATGTTTCGGAGGGGGAGGTCCTGCTCGACGGAAAGAACGTGCAGGACTACACGCTTCACTCGCTGCGCTCCGCCGTAGGGATGGCAACGCAGGAGGTGTTCCTGTTCTCCGAGACGGTGCTTAAGAATGTCTGTTACGGAAACCCGAACTTGTCGCAGGAGGAAGCGGTCAAGTATATGAAGATGGCGGCGGCGGACGAGTTTTCCGCAAAGCTGCCGGACGGCTACGAGACGCTGATCGGCGAGCGCGGCGTCGGCCTTTCCGGCGGCCAGAGACAGCGCCTTGCCTTGGCGCGCGCCATCGCCATGCGCCCCTCAGTGCTGATTCTTGACGACACCACTTCGGCGCTGGACACGGAAACGGAGAAGTATATCCAGGAGCAGCTGCGCCATCTGGACTTCCCGTGCACCAAGATTATCGTGGCGCAGAAGATTTCATCCGTTATGAATGCGGACTGCATCCTTGTGCTTGACCGCGGCCGCATCATTGAAAAGGGAACCCATGAACAGCTGCTGAAGCACCGGGGCTATTACAGCAGCATTTGGGCACTGCAGAACGGCATGGAACAGGAGGCGGTGCACCTTGGCGCGTAATCGCTATGACGTCGATGAAGAACTCAAGGAGTCCTTTAACGTCAACTCGCTAAAAATGTGCGCTAAATATATCGGGCGTTACAAGTGGCCGATGGCAGGGGCGCTGCTTCTGAGCGGCATCGGCAGCGTGGTTGGCCTTGCCGGCCCCTTGTTGATACAGAAGGCCATTGATGAGGCCATTCCTCAAAAGGATATGCACTATCTGCTTGTGCTTTGCGCCCTACTGGCCGGCACGATTCTGCTGAATGTCGGATTCAATGCGCTGAGAACCGTTATTGTTGCAAAAGTCGGGCAGAACATCATTTTCGACATCCGCACAGACCTGTTCCATCATCTTCAGGAACTGCCATTTTCCTATTATGATGACCGACCGCAGGGCAAAATCCTCGTGCGTGTCGTGCAGTACGTCAACAATGTTTCCGACGTCATGTCGAACGGCCTGCTCAACTTCATCATTGAGATTATCAATATCATCTTCATCGTTTTCTATATGTTCCGCGTGAGCACGCCACTTGCAAGTGTTACCGTCGCGGGTCTGCCGGTGGTGGCGGCGTTCATCTGGATTCTGAAGCCGCACCAGCACCGCGCGTGGCAGGATGTTTCCAACACGAACTCCAACATGAACGCCTACATTCAGGAGTCTATCGACGGCGCAAGGGTTACGCAGTTGTTTAACCGCCAAGAGGACAACATGCAAAAGCTGAATGTTCTGCTTGACCGCCGCTACCACAAATGGATGCATGCCATTTACATTTCCAACACGGTGGGCGTTTCGGTCGAAACGATTTCGCAGATTATTTTCTCCTTAGTCTACATAGCCGGTGCCTACTGGATGAACCCGATGGCGTCGTTCGGCGTGCTGCTTTCCATGGGAACCTATGCCTCGAAATTCTGGCAGCCGATTATCAACCTCGGCAACATTTACAACAACTTTATCAATGCGGTGGCTTACCTCGAACGCATCTTTGAAACGATGAACGAACCCGTGGCGGTCTGTGATCGCCCGAATGCGACAGAACTTCCGCCGGTAAAGGGAAATGTGGAGTTTCGCCATGTCAATTTCGCTTACGAAGAGGGCAGGCCGGTTCTGCGCGACATTTGCCTCTCCGCGGCGCCGGGCGAAAGCATTGCGCTTGTCGGCCCAACCGGCGCGGGCAAAACCACCATCGTAAACCTCCTGAGCCGATTCTACAATATCGAAGACGGCGAAGTGCTGATTGACGGCCACAATGTGATGGACGTCACCTTGCGTTCTCTGCGCAGCCAAATGGGAATCATGCTGCAGGACAGTTTCATCTTTTCGGGGACGATCGCCGATAATATCCGTTACGGCAAACCCGATGCTACCGATGAAGAAGTTCGTCGGGCAGCCGCGGCTTTGCATGCCGACGAATTCATCCTGCGCATGAAGGACGGCTTTGAAACGGTGGTGCAGGAACGCGGCGGCGGGCTGTCGCAGGGGCAGAAGCAGCTCATTGCTTTTGCGCGTACCCTGCTTGCAGACCCGAAAATCCTTGTTCTCGACGAAGCAACTTCGTCCATCGACTCGGCAACGGAAAAGCTGGTGCAGCAGGGCATCGAGACGCTGCTCAAAGGGCGAACCTCCTTCATCGTGGCGCACCGGCTTTCCACCATCCGCAGCTGTACGCGCATCCTCTATATTGACGGAGGACGCATTGTGGAAAGCGGAAGCCATGAGGAGCTCATGGCAAAACGCGGATATTACTACCAGCTATACATGTCGCAGTATGCGGGCCTTTCGGAACAAACTGCATAATTATAATGAAAAGATCTCCTCACTTTTCGGGGAGATCTTTTTTCTTTTGGTATAAAATAAAACCTGCCCTTTACTTTTCTGCCGGGTAAGGCTAAAATAGACAAGAGTGATAACAATATCTCGTGTGTTAACTTCAGGAGGTTTCAAATATGCACTGCGTTCGCAAAATAACAGAAGATCTTTATTGGATCGGTGTCAATGACAGGCGCTTGGCGCTTTTTGAAAATATCCATCCAATTCCGCGCGGCGTTTCCTATAACTCTTACGTGCTTCTCGATGAAAAAACGGTGTTGTTCGACACGGTGGATTGGTCTGCCTGCCGCCAATTTCTTGACAACCTTGAGTTCGTTCTGAACGGAAGAAAGCTCGATTATCTCGTCATGCATCATGTTGAGCCGGATCATGCCGCCTCGCTGCAGGAGATTCTTCTGCGCTGGCCGGAGGTGAAAATCATCGCAACATCCAAGGCATTTGACCTGCTCAAGCAATTCGGCATAAACACGGATCACTTCGAGGAACCGGTCAAAGAGGGGGATACCCGCTGCTTCGGCCGCCATACGGTAACATTCTTTGTCGCGCCGATGGTGCATTGGCCCGAGGTCATGGTCACGTTTGACAAGACCAACGGAGTGCTCTTCTCGGCAGACGCATTCGGTTCTTTCTCCGCCCTGAACGGCAAGCTGTTTAATGATGAGGTCGATTTTGACCGCGACTGGATTGACGAAACCCGCCGCTATTACACGAACATCGTTGGAAAATACGGGATGCAGGTGCAGACTTTGCTGAAAAAGGCAAAGAAGCTCGACATCAAGATGATTTGCCCGCTGCACGGCCTCGTGTGGCGTTCCAACCTCGAATACATTCTGGATAAGCACGATAAATGGAGCCGCTATGAGCCGGAGCAGAAAGGCGTTCTGATTGTTTTTGGCTCCATGTACGGCAACACAGAACGCGCCGCGGATGCGCTTGCCGTGAAGCTGACCGAAAAAGGCGTGAAAGATATGGCAGTCTACGATGTCTCTTCCACGCACGTTTCCACCCTCATTGCGGAAAGCTTCCGCTTCAGCCACATTGTCCTTGCCTGCGTAACTTACAACCTCGGCATTTACCCGCCGATGCAGACATATCTGCACGACCTGAAAGCCCTCAACGTGCAGAACCGTACATTTGCCATCATGGAAAACGGGTCCTGGGCATGCACATCCGGCAAGCTCATGACGGAATTTGTCCAGAAGGAACTGAAAAACTGCAGCGTACTCGAAAACAAGGTTTCCATTCGTTCCTCTCTCGGCGACGCCGGCGAGCCTGCGCTTGACAGTTTCGCTTCTGCAATTGCAAAGTCTGTCAACGGCTGATATCGTTTCAGAACATGAAAATCCCCCGAAGCGCTTATGATGCGCTCGGGGGATTTTTTACTCTCAGGCTTTGCCGGAATCAATGAATCGACATACTTCTTCGCTGATTTTGCGGATGCACCCGCGCTGGAACGGGAGTTGCAGCCCGGCGTCGTTTACAAGCTCCACATACGTCTTTGTCCCGCCTGCTTTTACAAAGTCGAGGTAGCGGGTGAACGCTTCTTTCCAGTCCTTTTCGGAGGCGGACCAGAATTCGAGTGCCGTTGTCTGCGCAAGGCAGTAATCAATATAATACAGCGGGAAGGAGTAAATGTGGTGCTGGCGCTGGTATCCGCCGCCCTCGCAGAAATAGGGGATGCCCTCGAAATCAATCCACGGGCGGTAGGTGTGTTCGAGCTTCAGCCATGTCTGCTTACGCTCGTCGGGCGTCATTTCCGGATGTTCGTAGACAGCGGTCTGGAAATGGTCCACAAGACATCCGTAGGGAATGAAATCGAGCGCAACCTCGAGCTGGTAGCGGTGGAACTTTTCCGTGTCGTCACCGAAAAACAGCGGATCCCACGGGCGTGAGAACAGCTCCATGGACATGGAGTGCGTTTCCGCAGCGTCCATAGTCGGGGTGCGCGTTTCCGCAATTACCATGTCGCGTGACACATAGTCGGCAAGCGCATGGCCCGCTTCGTGCGTCAGTACTTCAACGTCGCCGGCCGTACCGTTGAAGTTGGAAAAGATAAACGGCGCCTTGTAGCCGGGAATGCTGGTGCAGTACCCGCCGCCGGCTTTCCCTTTTTTGCTTTCAAGGTCGAACAGCTCGTTTTCTCGCATAAACCGGAAGAATTCACCGGTCAGCGGGCTCATTTCGTTGTACATTCTCTCCGCTGCGTCCACAAGTTCCTTGGTGCTGCCCTGCGGCTTTGGATTGCCGTCCGGGAAGATGCAGTCGTTGTCCCAGAACTTGAGAGCAGAAAGCCCCAGACGCTGCGCCTGTTTCTTCTTGATGTCCGTAATAATCGGCACAAGCTCGTGCACAATCTGTTCGCGGTATTCCGCCACTTCTCTCGGCCCGTAGCAGTTGCGCCCAAGGCGGTCGTAGCCCAGCTGAACGTAGTTCTCATAGCCGAGGCGATGGGCCTGTTCCGTGCGGTTTTTCACGAGTTCGTCAAAAATCTCGTCGAGCCGCTTGGAGTTTTCCGAGAAAAACTCGGCGGCTTTCGTCCAAGCCTCGCGGCGTACCTCGCGGTCAGGCGAAATGGTATATTTCTGAATCTCCGAGAGGTTCAGCGTTTCGCCGTGGAAGTCGATTTTTGCGGAAGCGAGGAGTTTCTCGTACTCCGTCACAAGCGCATTTTCCCGTTTTTGCAGTTCCGTGGTTTTGTCGGAAAAAGATTTCAGAGAAAGGGCGATGTTGGTAAAGAAAAGTTGGCCGGTGCGTTCCGCAAGTTTCTCTTTGAAAGCGGAACGGTTCACAGCTTCATAGAATTTTTGTCTCCAACTGTTCATCACAGGGTTGTTCGCATCAAAAAAGGCCATTTCTTTTTCGTAAAACGGGTCGGTTGTGTTGATGCTGTTATGGATGTACGCGATGGTAGACATGGTGTCGAAGTCGCAGGTCAGCTTTTCGTGCTCGAGAATCAGCTCATATTGCTTCTCAGCGGAATCGGCTTTCTCGAATTCTTCCGTAATGCGGGCATATTCCCGTTCGATGGCGTCTAAATCGGGGCGTTTGTACGGCATTTCTGAAAATTTCATTCAGGTTCCTCCTTGCAGGAAGCTTTTTCTAAAGCTATTATACTATATCTTTTCGCGGTTAAACCGGAAAATCAAAAATCAAGGCTTGTATCGCCATTGCTTTACAAACAAGCCCCAAAATGCTATTCTGAAACTAACAAACAAGTCAGAGATTACGGAGGCAGCGGTATGCGGTATAAGTACAAAAAGAAGAAAACTGCACAGCACAAGCGCCTGATTACCGTATTAATAATTTTTTTTACCGTTGTTTTTTTGGACAGCGCGGGAGTCTTGATTTACCAGATGGTAATTCTCCCCGTACAGTCCGACCATACGGTAAACGAGGCGCGTGCGATTTACCGGAAGGACAATGCCGCTTCCAGTGCCGCAGCCACGTCGGAGAAAAATACTTCTCTTGCGGAGCTGCAAAAAATCAATCCCGATGTGCAGGGTTGGATTACAATTCCCAACACGGTCATTGATTACCCCGTGCTCTGCCCTCCGAAAAACGATGAGGACTATTACTTGACCCATGACTGGAAGAAGCAAAGCTCAAAATACGGCAGCATTTATACTTTGAATGAAAAAACCGCACCCGGAACCAATAAGATTTTGTTCGGCCACAGCATGAGGGACGGCCGAATGTTTGCGGCTGTGCTGAAATACGCAGACCTCAACTTTTACCGCTCCGCTCCTGTTTTTACATATCAGGAGGGAACCGAAGTATCCAAATGGAAGGTGTTTGCGGTCATTAAAACCAACACAAAGGCGTCGCAGGGAGAAGTGTTCGACTACCTGAAAACAACGTTTGCTACTTCCGATGATTTTCTGGAGTTTCTTTACGAAGTGCGGCTTCGCTCTATGCTGACGCTTCCGGTAAACATCAGCCCCTCGGACGAAATTCTGACGCTTTCAACCTGTTCCTATGAATTTGACGGCTTCCGCACGGCGGTGTTTGCCCGTAAGGTACGCGCGGGTGAATCGGATTCGGTAGATACAGCCGCAGCAAGCGTCAACAACAGCGCGCTTTACCCGGACTGCTGGTACCGCAAATACGGCGGGACGAAACCCACCTTTCCGTCGTTTGCCGAAGCGCGCAAGCAGGGAACGATTTCGTGGCTGATATCCTGACACATACCATAGTCACAATTTTCTGATTGCGTTTTGGCGAATTTCTGTAAGTACAGCGTGGCTCTTGTTTGCGGGCCGCGTTTTGATTTTTGGGAGGAGTGTTCCATGAGCAGAATTCAGATTCATACAAAGGAAAAACGATTTCCCGTAGCGCCTGATTTATACGGTCTGTTCTTTGAGGATATCAACCGCGCGGGAGACGGCGGACTTTACCCGGAGATGCTTCGCAACCGCTCCTTTGAAGATTCCCTTCTTCCGGAAGGCTGCATAACGAAGGACGGAGGAAAAACTTTTGTGTCGCCCACCGGGTGGATCGAGGAATTCAACGGCGGCGAAGGGATGAACGACTGGGTGAAGAATCATCCCGTGGCTCCTACACCGATTCCCGCATGGTATTCGGAAAACGCTGAAATCACGCTCAATGGGGAGGATACACTGAATAAAAACCGCAGGGTTTCTTTACAGACGTCGTTTCGCCCCGGCGGAGTGATCCGGAACATCGGTTTCTGCGGAGTGCCGCAGGAAAAGGGAAGACGGTATCACCTCTATGCTTTTATAAAAGCGGACAGGCCCGTAACCCTCGAGGTTTCGATTGCAGAGGGCAAAAATATTTCCGCATGCGGGAAAATAAAAGTTTGCCCTGGAGATTATACAAGGCACGACCTTGAGCTCACCGCTTCCATAACAACCAGAAATGCAGAACTCCGTATTATGTGCGGAGAGGAAGCTGTTGTGAACTTCGGCTTCATTTCTCTGATGCCGTGTGACACCTTCATGGGCCACGGCCTGCGGGTTGACCTTGTGGAAAAACTTCGCGACCTTCATCCTTCGTTTCTGCGTTTCCCCGGCGGCTGCATTGTGGAGGGTTTCACAAAGCAGACAGCCATGTATTTCAAAAACACCGTCGGTCCTGTGTGGGAACGCCCCAGCCACTGGCTTCTGTGGCATTACCGCACGACGAACGGGCTCGGCTTCCACGAATACCTGCAGCTGTGTGAAGACCTCGGTATTTCGCCGCTGTATGTCTGCAACTGCGGAATGAGCTGCCAGGGTAGGCAACCATACTATTTCACCGAAGACGAAACGAAGGAGATGCTGGAGGATACCCTCGCGGCGCTGGAGTACGCGCGCGGCCCCGTAAGCTCCAAATGGGGCGCTCTTCGGGCGAAAATGGGCCATGCGGAGCCGTTTCCGCTTCGCTACCTTGAAATTGGCAACGAAAACGGCGGTCCGGAATACGAGCGGCGCTACAAACTTGTGCGGAAGGCTGTGCTGGAGCGTTACCCGGATATAACAATCATTGCAAACGACAGAGGACGCGGCGAGATTCTTGAAGCAGACATGGTGGATGACCATTATTACAACATGCCGGAATTCTTTGCGGAAAACGTCGGCATTTATGATTCTTACGACCGCACGAAGCCAAATGTATTCGTCGGCGAATTCGCTGTCAACCAGACTTATGAGGGTCAGCTTCGCGCCGCCATCTCCGAGGCTATGTTCATGGTGGGCCTTGAACGCAATCAGGATACCGTGAAGCTTGCCTCTTACGCGCCGCTGTTGGAAAATGTGAATTTCTCCTCTTGGTACCCCAACCTGATTATTTTTGACAACCGCAGGAGCTATGCCATCCCAACCTATTACGTCTGGCGTATGTTCGGAAGAAACCGGGGTGATTACGTCGTCAAGTCCGAGGAGGAAACCGGCAAAATTTACCGCGACTTTCACGGACTGCCGATGGTCTGCGGCGATTTCGGCATGCGTTTCCGCAATGCGGTCTACAACGGGAAGCCAGTTGCTCCTACCCGCGAGCTTCTCGGGAAAATAGTGCCGGAGGGCGATGAATACATTCTTGCAGAGGACCCGGAGAGCGTGTTCGCAAAACATCCGGCGCCGTTCCATGTGCCCGGCTTTGCCGCACTCGGGGAAGACCTTGAAAGCCGTGAAGGCGTGTTTGAAGCGGAAGTCTTTGCGGAAGAGGGCAAAGAAATCGGGGTAGGTGTTCTCTGCGCCCCGAAACCGCTGAGCTTTTACGACAGGATGAATCCAAACCCGCACGGGGAGTGGATGCTCACAAATCTGGAGCCGCTTCGCTTCGTCATCCGGGACAGGAAAGCGCAGATTGTGCGCGGCACCATTATGCCGAAACCGGTGAGCGAACAAAAACCGGTTGAACTTGCTGCCGGCCGGTTCCATAAGCTTCGCTGCGAGGTGGCGGAAGGTTTTCTCCGCTGCTACATTAACGGCAAGTTTGTGGTAAGCACCGAGCTTCCGCATTACCCCACCATGGCTTCTGTTACAACAGTTACCGACCGTGAAGTCATTATTAAGGCGGTCAATTTTGCAAACACCGCGGATGAAATTGCCATTTCTCTCGACTGCGAAGTCGAAAGCGACTACACACTCTCCATCCTCAGCGGCGCCGCTGACGCGGAGAACAGCTTTGAAAACCCAGATAACGTGCACGACGAGGTTGTTCCAAGAAGCGGTGCAGCGAAAGAATTCCGCTACACTGCACCTCCGCTTTCCGTAAGCGTTCTGCGCCTGCGCAAAAAATAGAAGTGCCTACACAAGGCCGAGGTTTTGGTATAGATCTAAAAAGCAGTTAAAAAGGGGCGGCATCGGTGAACGCCGGTGCCGCCTTTTTGCCGGCAAAATCAGGTGTAACTTTACATTTTTCCGGTAATCCTCTATACTGAATTTAATTTGCGAGCAAAGGAGGTGTCCTCTTGACAAAACAGGCTGCTTTTTTCGATATCGACGGCACCATTTCCCGTGAAGGGTTAATCAGCGAGATGTTTAAGAAAATGATTAAGTATGAGCTGATTGACGCCAGCCAATGGTACAATGTTGTGGAACCGGCCTTTACAAGATGGGATAAGCGCGTCGGAGACTACGACGATTACTTGCAGAAAATGGTGGATATCTACACCGAGACCGTGAAGAACACGAACTCCTTTCACATCTGCTACATTGCAAAGAAAGTCATTGAGCAGAAGGGGGAGCGCGTTTACACCTACACGCGCGAACGAATCCGCTGGCACAAGGAAAACGGGCACAAGGTGATTGCCATTTCGGGTTCGCCGGTGGAACTGGTGCGGGAGATGTCCCTGAAATACGGAATGGATGACTACCGCGGCACAATTTATAAAGTGGGTGAAAACGGCGTTTACAGCGGCGAGATTGTTCCCATGTGGGATTCCGAAAGCAAGCGGCTTGCGGTTCTGGGCATGGCGCAGGATTATGGCATTGACCTTTCGCAGAGCTATGCCTACGGGGACACAAACGGAGACTTTGCCATGTTCAAGCTCGTAGGGCACCCGGTGGCAATCAACCCAACGCGCGAGCTTCTTGCCAACATTCAGGCAGACAAAGATTTGCGCGAAAAAATCAGCATCATAGTGGAGCGCAAGGACGTGGTTTACCGCCTCCATGCGGATAGCCTCGAATTGTTGGACTGAAAGCCCGTATACCAGCTCCCGCCTGCCGGTGAAGCTGGCGTATCAAGAACGGTTTGAAACAAAAAGCGACGCTTTGAAGCGGAAGGCCGCACTTAAAAGCTGACACATGCGGAAAGCATGCGCTGATTTGCGGCTTCCGCAGCGAGCAAACGATGAAAATTCAGGAAAGGGTGATGGAAAATGTTGTTTCATTACAGCCTAAGGACAGAACCGGAAGGATTCATCAATATCACAAGAACGGTCGAAGAGTCGCTTGCCAAAAGCGGGGTAAAGGACGGGATTTGCGTCGTCTTCTGCCCGCACACCACCGCGGGAATCACCATTAATGAAAACGCGGACCCCGATGTAAGGCATGACCTTTTGCTCGGATTATCCCGCGCATTTCCCGACCGTCCGGAATTTTTGCATGCGGAGGGAAACTCCGCCGCGCATCTGAAGGCAAGCTGCGTCGGTTCCAGCGTCACAGTACCGATTGAAGATGGCCGGCTGGTGCTCGGCATCTGGCAGGGCATTTATTTCTGCGAGTTTGACGGCCCCCGCAATCGTAACTACTACGTTAAGATTCTGAACGGATAACGCTGTGAAATCCCAGCACGCCGTGGCTGTGTTTCTCGGCAATATAAAATCCCCCTGATGCAGTCTGCATCAGGGGGATTATTTTTTGCGAAAAGTCGCTAGGAATGAACAGGCGCTTTTAGTGTTCTCGTGGCATTGAGAACGGCCAGAATCATGACGCCGACGTCGGCAAAAACCGCAAACCACATGGAAACGGCGCCAAAACCGGCCAGAATCAGAATAAGAAGTTTCACCGCCAAGGCGAAAACAATGTTCTCACGGGCAATTTGGATGGTACGCTTTGCGATGCCGACTGCCAGCGCAATTTTGGAAGGTTTGTCATCCATCAGTACAACATCGGCGGCTTCAATAGCGGCGTCGGAACCCATGGCGCCCATGGCAATGCCCACGTCCGCCCTTGCAAGAACCGGCGCGTCGTTAATCCCGTCGCCGACGAATACAAGCGACTGTTTTGCCTGCTTTTCGGCGAGAAGACTTTCCACACGGCTTACTTTGTCCGCAGGGAGCAGCTCGGCGTGGTATTCATCAATTTCAAGTTCCTCTGCCACCCGTTTCGCGACTTCGCTGTGGTCGCCGGTGAGCATGACGGTTTTCGCTATGCCGGCTGCCTTGAGCGTATGCACGGCTTCCTTTGCATCTTCCTTCACCGCATCGGAAATGACTATGTGGCCGGCGTATTCGTTGTCAATCGCGACGTGAATGAGGGTTCCGGCGTGATGGCACGGCCGCCATTTGGCGCCGATTGACCCCATCATTTTGGAATTGCCGACGCAGACGACTTTTCCGTTGACAACTGCGCGGACGCCTTGCCCGGAGATTTCCTCCACATCGGTTACGGAGCAGTCGTCCGCTTCGTTCGGATAAGCCTGCCGAAGCGACACTGCGATTGGGTGCGTGGAATAGCGTTCCACGTGCGCGGCAAGGTGCAGAAGCTTTGTTTCATCGCAGGTATCCGGGTGTACGGCGGTGACAGCAAAGACGCCCTTTGTCAGGGTGCCGGTCTTGTCGAACACGACAATTCCTGCCCTAGAAAGGGCCTCCATGTAGTTAGAGCCCTTCACAAGAATTCCGTTTTTCGAGGCACCGCCGATTCCGCCGAAAAAGGTGAGCGGAACGGAAATGACAAGCGCGCATGGGCACGAGACAACAAGGAACATGAGCGCGCGGTACATCCAAGAAGCAATGTTTCCGCTGAAATTACCGGAGAAGAGGGGAGGGAGGAACGCCAGAATGACTGCGGCGCCGACGACAATCGGGGTGTAGTACCTTGCAAATTTTGCGATGAAGGTTTCGCTTCTCGATTTGTTTTCGCTCGCGTTTTCCACGAGGTTGAGAATTTTTGCGGCCGTCGATTCCCCAAAAGGCTTAGTTACCTTTACCCGAAGGACACCGGAGAGGTTGACGCAGCCGGAGAGAACAGAGTCGCCCGCGCGGATGGTGCGGGGAGCGCTTTCGCCGGTCAGCACTACGGTATTCAGGCTGCTCGTTCCTTCCAAAACAATGCCGTCCATCGGTACCTTTTCGCCCGGCTTGATGACAATGATTTCCCCGACCGACACATCTTCTGGTTTAGCGGTGATGACTTCGCTGCCCCGTTCGACGTTCGCACTGTCTGGGCGAAGGTCCATCAGTTGCGTAATCGACCTTCTGCTTTTTCCTTCCGCGAGTTCTTGGAAGAGTTCGCCTACTTGAAAGAACAGCATGACGAATACCGCTTCCGGAAATTCCGGTTCCGCATCCGGCAAAAAACCGATACAGAGCGCGCCGATGGTAGCAATGCTCATTAGAAAGTCCTCATTGAATACTTCTCCGTGGAGGATACTTTCACCGGCCTCAAGGAGGATGTCATAGCCCGCCGTCAGGTACGGTACCAAGTAAAGCAACAGGCTGCCCCACAGCGGCAGTACTGTGTTTCTGTCAATGATGTATACTGCAACAAGCAGAACAGCAGTTGCGATGATTCGGTACAGCTTCTTTTTGTTCTCTTTTTCCATGTGAATCACCTCAAGCGGATTTTTCGAGTGTATGCTTTGTACGGCTAGCACTGCAGCGAGGGCTTAGAGCCAATATTCCAAATCGTATCACAGTTTCAAAATACCGCATCAAAATGAACAATTGAACAACTATTCAATTGATACTACCATTATATTGAAATTCGGGTGCGATGTCAACAAAAATCGAAATTCATTTTTGGAACTGTTTCGAGGATAAAAGACCGCGCTCGACTGAACCTGCAACTTTGCATGAAAAAAATCCCCCGAAAATCGGGGGATTAACGGCAATACACATGTACAATTAATAACCGAATTTGCCGGATAAAGATTCGTCGTCGGTGACCCATTCGCCGACATCCGTCACCGAGAATGTACCCTCACCGGTCCTTGCAACAACGCGGATGATGCCGGCATTGATAATCAGCCGCTTGCACAAGGAGCAGGGAGCAGGGTTTTTCACGTATTCTCCGGTTTTTGCCTCACGCCCAACGAGATACAGAGTTGCACCGATCATTTCATCGCGTGCTGCGCTGATGATGGCGTTCATCTCTGCATGAACCGAGCGGCAGAGCTCATACCGTTCCCCGCGGGGAACCCCAAGTGATTCGCGGACGCAATAACCAAGGTCGATGCAGTTTTTGCGGCCGCGCGGCGCACCGGTGTAGCCGGACGAAATGATTTCATCGTGGTTGACGATGATGGCGCCGAAATTTCGGCGCAGGCATGTCCCGCGCTCCAAAACGGTTTCCGCAATGTCGAGATAATAATTGGTTTTGTCCGTTCTTCCCATTTTCTTCTTTCCCTCCGATGCTTGTGGAGTGTTTTCGTGGAAATTCCGCCTATGCTGTGTTATAATAACAGGCAGAAATGCGGAGGTTTTCTTACTTATGAATTTATCGGATATCCGCACCGTGAAGGCGGTTCTTGCCCGCTACGGTTTCCACTTTTCTCATTCACTCGGCCAAAATTTTATCATTAACGCAGATATCTGCCCAAAGATGGCCCAGCTTTGCGGAGCATCGCCGAATACAGGCGTCCTCGAAATCGGCCCGGGGTTCGGCGTGCTCACCCGCGAGCTTTCGGCGCGGTCGGCAAAGGTCGTCGCCATTGAACTGGACCGCAGCCTTGAGCCGGTGCTGAAGGAAACGCTGGGTGACTGCAAAAACGTGAGCATCGTCTGGGGCGATGCCATGAAGCTCGATCTTTCGACTCTCATTCGCGAGGAATTCGAGGGAATGGAAGTCGCAGTCTGCGCTAATTTGCCTTATTATATCACTTCGCCGGTCATTATGCGAGTCCTTGAAGAAAAACTTCCGATTACCGCGATGACGGTCATGGTTCAGAAGGAAGCTGCCGAACGCCTCTGTGCCGCGCCGGGAACGCGCGCCGCGGGAGCAGTCAGCGTATCCGTTCAGTATTATTCAGAACCGAAAATACTATTTGGCGTACCACGTTCCTGTTTTTACCCGCAGCCGAACGTGGATTCCTGTGTTATCCGCCTAGAAGTGCGCAAAAAACCGCCGGTAAGCGTACGCGATGAAAAGCAGTTCTTCACCGTTGTGCAGGCGGCGTTCAGCCAGAGAAGAAAAACGGCTGTCAATTCGGTTGCCGCAGGTCTTTCGATTCCAAAAGAAAAAGCGGCTGCCGCTTTTGCAGCAGCCGGAGTCGCACCGGATTTGCGCGCCGAAAGGCTCACAATGGAACAGTTTGCCGCGCTTGCGGACGCGCTCTATGAATTAAATTCCGAGAAAGGGGACGGCACCGATGGATGACGAGAAACTTGCGGTAATTTTGTTCGATATCGGCTTTGTGATGACGCTTGCATCAATGGTCATCGGCCCATTTGGCATCACCAACTGGGCTATTATGCTCGCAGGAATTGCCTGCTGCTTGGCGCTCGGTGCAATGGCAATCGCCTTTGAAGGCTGGGACGTTCCGCCGGAAGATGTGCAGGTTCCCGAACCAACCGAAGAACAGGATACCAATAACAGGCAGGACGTCAGTAGACAATAGCGCCGTATTTTGCGGCGATCGGTTCCAAAACATCGCGTTCGATGGAGGAACCCGAGTCAACAATCAATCGCCCCTGAACATAGCGCAGGGCAGCGTCGAGCACAACAGGACTGTCCGCCCGCACCGCAATGGGAAGGCGAGACATGGAGACACATTTGCCCAGAAGCTCGGCGTCGCTGACGCTCTCCACATAGACGAGCGCCGCATTGACCTGTTCGTCGTCAAGGTCAATCAGCTTATCGACCAGTGAGGCGGAGCAGGGAAGAGGCTCGCTCCATCGTATATCGTCGCCGAGAAAGAACGTTTCACGGTCGGACGCTGCAGCTAAGCAGTCAGGCTCTTCGGAGATATCCGGAGGGCCGAATTTTTTTGCAAGTTCCCCAATCTTACGGTAATGCTCCGGGGTGGTTCCATGGCCGCACCCAAGCAGTCTGACACCGGCCTCCAGAAGCGGGCGAACCGCTTCTGCATATTCTTCGGGGGACTGATTGGGTTTTGCGTCGGCAATCACGATAAGCGGAACCGTCGTGTGTGCTGAGGCCCGGCGAATGCTTTCCAACATGGCCTCGTCGGGAATACCGCAAAGGCCGAAAGCCTGAATTCCCATCGCCTGCAGGGTGATGAGGGAAGAAAGAAAACTGCAGTTCCTGCTTCTGCGGTCAGCCGTCAGGCAGGCGGCCACCGGCAGGTCTTTGTCTCTTGCCGCCAGAAGCGCCGCGCGCATATCCGCAAGCGACGTCTGCCGATTCAGCAGCAGAAAACGCACCTTGCTTTCGTTAAGGTCGCATATCTTCTGGCGGTAGTAAGAATAAACAGCGTCAAAGTCGAATTCCTTTTCGGAATCGTACAGAATCCCCGAGGGGCCGAACACGGCTCCGCAAACGCAAGTCTCCGCGCCGGAGGAACCCATTCCGCCGCTGATGACGGAATAGTTGGATAATCGAACGGGAGCGTCGCCGTTTTCCGGCGTATCTTCTTTTTTCAATACCGCAGGCAGGCCAAACGGAATCTCCATGTTAATACACCGTAATCCTTTCGGTTACATACTTTCCGGTGCCGTGATTTTGAACATCGACAGCACGTTTTTCAGCACGGTCGCAGTTGCAAGGCAAAGGTTGAGTCTGGCAGCCGCCAAGCTTTCTTCTTCACCTTTTACGCGGCAGTTCGTGTAAAACTTGTGGAAGAGCGTCGCCAGCGTGATGACATAGCGCATCATGCGGGCCGGGTCATAGTCGCGAGCAGAGGCGATAATCTCTTCCGTGCAGGAGGCAAGGTGACGAATCAGTTCGGTTTCTTCCGGAGCCGTCAGCAGGGCGAGTTCTTCATCGGTGCAGGGCCGCGGATGTACGCCTTCGGCGGCAAGATTTTTCAAAATGCTGCAGATGCGCGCATGAGCGTACTGCACATAGTACACGGGGTTCTGCGAATCCTGCTGAACCGCGAGGTCAAGGTCGAAATCCATCTGAGAATTGGCTTCACGCAGATTGAAATAAAAGCGCGCCGCATCGACGGGTACTTCCTCCAGAAGGTCAGCTAGCTGAATTGCCTTGCCGGTGCGCTTGCTCATTCTCACGACTTCGCCGCCGCGCACAAGGCGCACCAGCTGAATCAGAACGATGTCGAGCTTGCTTCCGTCGAGGCCGATGGCGTCCAAGGCCCCCTTTAGGCGGGCAACGTGGCCGTGGTGGTCGGCGCCCCATACGTCAATGACGCGGTCAAAGCCGCGCTTTGCGAATTTGTTGCGGTGGTAGGCGATGTCCGCCGCAAAATAGGTCGGCGTGCCGTTCTGGCGAATCAGAACTTCGTCCTTTTCCGCACCGTTTGCGGTCGCGCGGTACCACAGAGCGCCGTCCTTTTCATAAGTCATGCCGCGCTGTTTTAGAATCTCTATGGTTTCCTGAAGTTCTCCGTCATTGTGCAGAGTGCTTTCCAAGAACCAGTTGTCGTAAACAATGCGATATTTTTCAAGGTCGGCCTTCATCTTCTCGATATTCTTCGGCAGAGCAAAGTCGACAAGCGCCTTTTCACGGGTTTCCGCGTCGGCGTTGACGTATTTGTCGCCGTACACCTCGGCGAATTCCTTGGCGCGCTCAATAATATCTTCTCCGTGGTAGCCGTCCTCCGGGAACTCAACGGCATCTTCGCCCTTGAAAAGCTGCAGATAGCGCGCACCCAGCGAATGGCCGAACTTCAGAATCTGGTTGCCGGCGTCGTTTACATAGAATTCGCGCGTTACGTCAAATCCCGCTGCATCGAGCACGGCTGCGAGGCAGTCGCCGAGGGCACCGCCGCGCGCGTTGCCCATGTGCATCGGGCCGGTCGGGTTAGCGGAAACGTACTCGACCATGACTTTGCGCTTTTTACCCCAGTCGCTGCGGCCGAATTCCGAACCCTGCTCCAAAATCTCCTTAATGATGTCGCCGTAAAAGCGGCGGGCAAGGAAAAAATTCAGAAAGCCGGGGCCGGCGATTTCGCAGCGCTCAAAGTAAGTTTTGCTCAGGTCGATTTTGTCGGCAATCACCTGCGCGATTTTGCGCGGCGGCATGCGAAAAGCCTTTGCGCTGACCATCGCCACGTTGGCGGCGCGGTCGCCGTGGGTACGGTCAGCGGGAATTTCGATTGTAAATTCGGGAATCTCGGCCTGCGGAAGAGCGCCGGACTCCATTCCGCAGCGGATTGCCGCAAGTATTGCATTCCTTAAATCTTCAATTGCTTGGAGCTCAATTTTTAACATCGTTGTTTTTTGCCTCCTTGACGGTGATGGAAAGTTCGTTCATGCTGGAAAGAACGGAATTGATGTCCAACGTGTAGCGGACTTTCAAGCTTC
The DNA here is from genome assembly GCF_024498295.1 of Thermocaproicibacter melissae. Classification (NCBI taxonomy): domain Bacteria; kingdom Bacillati; phylum Bacillota; class Clostridia; order Eubacteriales; family Oscillospiraceae; genus Thermocaproicibacter; species Thermocaproicibacter melissae. The sequence goes on along the minus strand of NZ_CP101827.1, from coordinate 1,256,306 downwards.
CGCCCTTGTCGTCGAGATTGGAGTCGAGCTGACTGGTAAAAATGCCGACCGTCAGGCATCCGTAGCCTGTGTCATACTGGCAGAGATGGCGCTTGCCGTTTTCCAGAATCAGCCGTGTGCTGTCTCCGCCTTTTCGCATCAGGGTCAGACGGTTATTGCCGTCGATTTTCAGTATGGAAGTGCGTGTCACAGGCACTGTGTCGGAGGCGTATTCCTTATATACAATGTAACGGCTTAAGCCGCGCTTTACATAGGAGCCGAATGTAGTAAGTTCTACACTGCCCTCTTCGCCGTCCACTCTCTGCGAGCCTTTTATGGAAATAAGATAATTTTCCTGCATTTCATTCTCCCTCAAAGGAAATTGAGAAAATAGATCCGTGTCGTCCGGACGCTGAGTCTTACGGACGGCTGTATGCAGCCCGGTTATTCCTTCCTTTTGCACAGTTTGTACAGTCCGGTGCGAGGCCGTCGCATTGGCGGCCTCGCCGCTGATGTGCTGTACCTTTTTACTTCTTGAAGTCTTGCGCATCGTCTTGAAAGGACAGCTGAATCAGTCGGTCAAGGAGTTCGCTGTAAGAAACGCCGGACGCATCCCACAGTTTCGGATACATGCTGATGGGTGTGAAACCCGGAATTGTGTTCAGCTCATTGAGAAGAATCTCTTTCCCGTTCCGCACGAAGAAGTCGACCCGTGCAAAGCCCCGGCAGCCGAGAAGGCGGAACGCACGCTGAGCGGTGGTGCGGATTTGCGCCGCAACATCATCGTCAAGATGCGCCGGAATATTCAGCTTGGAAGTGCCGTTCTTATATTTGTCGTCGTAGTCGTAAAATTCCGCGGAGGCGACAATTTCACCCACGATGGGTGCTGCTTTCGGGTCGGTGTTGCCGAGAACAGCACATTCGACTTCTTGGCCGCAGACGGCTTCTTCCACGAGAATCTTGTCACTTTCGGCTGCTGCCGCTGCTACCGCGGCGTCTAGTTCCGCTTCGCTGTTGACCTTGGTAACGCCTACCGAGGAGCCGGAATTTGCGGGTTTTACGAAAACAGGATAACCGAGGCGTGCCTCGATTTTTGTCTTGATTTTCCGGATGCCGTCGCCCGTGTAGCTGGTGCGGAAAAACCAGAGGTAGTTCGCACAGTGGATGCCGGCGTTGGAAAGCAGCGCATGGGTGATGGCTTTATCCATGCATACAGCGGAAGACAGGGTGCCGCACCCCACAAACGGAAGGCCGCTCAGCTCCAGCAGGCCCTGAATGGTTCCGTCTTCGCCGTTTCTGCCGTGCAGAACGGGGAAAACACAGTCTACCGGAAGTGTGGTGAAACCTTCGGAAGATTCCACAACAAATCCGCCGATGCCGCGGTCGGGAGAAAGGAAGGCGCGCTTCTTTTCGTCACTCTGTTCCCATTCTCCGGTCGGGATTTTTTCATCCGGGCCGGTGTAAAGGAACCAGCGCCCGTCTTTCGTAATGCCGACGCGCACAATCTCGTATTTATCCCGCGGCAGATTCTGAATGACGGAAAATGCAGAAACACGGGAAACTTCATGCTCCGAAGAGCAGCCGCCAAAAAGAACGGCTATTTTTTTCTTTTGCATCAAGAAAATTCCTCCAGCCTCTGTTTCGTGCTCTGTTCGGCACGCAGAGGGAAAATCCTAAGAAGATTCCGGCCAAAAAGCATTGGCCAGCCAGCGGACAGCACCGCGCTTTGGCAGTTCCGCCCGCGTATTGTCCGAATCCTACAAGTACATATCATAGCACAACGCCACATGCGGTGCAAACATATTTTGGAGCCGTATGCCGGCAAATTCGCTGATGACAAAAGGTTTGCCGTGTAGTATAATCATGTAGTATAATAATATATCCTTACAAAGCAAATCATGCAGGAAGACAAGACAGCGGATGAAATTCCGTTACAGGAGTGAACGATAATTGGAGCAGAACGCATTTGATTATGTAACGCAAAAAGTAGGCGAAGTGCTTCAGGAGCGGGGCTTCAGCCAGGTTAAGAATACCGCCGCGGAAAAGGACAAGCAAAGCGTGGTGTTTGCAGGGGACGACCTCGCTTACGGCATTGTTTACCAGGTGGACAAAAAGCGCTTTGAGCTGAAAAAATGCGGCATGACGGACGAAGGCCCGGATAAAAAGTGGAAGTCGGTTTCCGTGTGGCTTTTTGACCCGGAAACCGATTCTAAGGACCAGTTGCAAGACATCGTAAACGACTTTACGGATTCTGTCGCGGGGCAGATCCAGAAAGCGGTTGGTCAGGCGCAGAAAAAGAAACGCCGCAAAGATGACGACAACAACGTAGACACCATCTTTTTCTTCAACCGCTTTGTCGGCATTTTCCCGGAGCTGAAAGATGAGCTGAACGACGAACGCAGCCTTTACGGTCAGGTTCGCTCCGTGACATTCACCAGAGAGAAACTCTTGCCGAAAATCGAAGAGCTGTGCACATCCGGCGGAAACACATCTGCCGTGAACCGCTGCGCCACTCTGCTGAGTGAAATGTATGTTTCCGGCGACCTCGATGTGCGTTCCATTATCACGATTGTACTTCTGAACGGATTGAGCGAACGCGCCGTGGAAGCCTTGAAGCCGAACTTCTCTCAGGAGCTTGCAAAAGCTCATAAATCTGCCCTTAAGATGAAGGGCAAGAAGGTAAAGCCGGAAAAGAAGAAAAAGCGCAGCCAAATCATGGCGGCAACCCTTAACGAAATGGATCGAAGGTAATTCTTTTACCGCCTCGGTTCCAAAAACCGAGGCGGTATTTATTGGACATTCACATTTCTGAAAATATAGCTTGACACTAGTAAAGCGGTGTGTTACAATAATTTTACCTCGGTAAATGGGGTTATTTTTTTTGCATCCGTTTACCCTGAGGGAGGCCGCAGCTCCGCAAATTAGGAGCTAAAAATTTTTCCGTATTACGGGAGGTGCCGTTATGAGAGTGAAAGTAACTTTGGCCTGCACTGAGTGCAAACAGCGCAATTATGACACGATGAAGAATAAAAAGAATGACCCGGACAGGCTTGAGATGAACAAGTACTGCAGATTCTGTAAGAAACACACGCTTCACCGTGAGACCAAGTAATGGGGACGGAGGCAAAATGTATGGCTGAAAAGACAGAGTCGGTGAAGAAGAAAGAACACTTCTTTACAAAAGCCAGCAAAGGAATTTCAAAATTTTTCCGCGACACAAAAGGTGAGGTCAAAAAAATGGTTTGGCCCACGCCAGATACCGTTTTTCGCAACACCGGTGTCGTACTCGTTACCATCTTGATTATTGGCCTCTTTGTGGTGGGGCTGGATTTTGTGTTTGTCAATCTGCTCAGTTTGATCATGAGCGTCGCAAAATAACGATTGATTCGATCGGAGGGGCTATCTTTGCCAGAAGAAGCAAAATGGTATGTTATACATACCTATTCCGGGTATGAAAACAAGGTTGCCTCAAATCTTGCGAAGACGGTGGAGAACCGGCAGCTTCACGATCTGATTCAGCAGGTGCTTGTTCCAACCGAAACCGTCAAGGAGATTAAGGATGACAAAGAACGTGAAGTAGAACGTAAAATCTTCCCGGGCTATGTCCTGGTCAAGATGGTTCTTACTGACGAATCCTGGTATATTGTCCGCAACATCCGCGGCTGCACAGGCTTTGTAGGCCCGTCATCCAAACCCATTCCGCTTACCCCGAATGAGGTTGCGCGCCTGGGTGTTGAAAAGAAAGAGGTTAAAGTTTCTTATGGAGTCGGAGACTCCGTAAAGATTATCGCCGGCCCGCTGGAAGGGTTTGTAGGCGTCGTCAGTGAAGTGGACAAAGAGAAAAACCGCGTCCGCGTCACCGTTTCTATGTTCGGTCGCGAAACGCCGGTAGAGCTGGAGCTCAATCAGGCGGAAAGCATCGAATAAGTTTTCTTTCAGAATAATCGGCGGGGCAGCCCGCCCTTTATGAGGGGATTTCCCCTGTGGGAGGAGCGAAAAATTTCCCGCTCCGCCATCAACCACGAATTTTGGAGGTGCAGTAAAAATGGCACAAAAGGTAACAGGCTTCATTAAGCTTCAGATACCTGCCGGCAAAGCAACCCCGGCACCGCCGGTCGGACCTGCGCTCGGCCAGCACGGTGTCAACATCATGGCATTTACGAAGGAATTCAATGAACGCACAAAGAATCAAGCTGGAATGATTATCCCGGTCATCATCACCGTTTATGCGGACCGTTCTTTTACGTTCATTACCAAGACTCCGCCGGCTGCTGTTCTGATTAAGAAGGCATGCGGAATCGAAAAAGCTTCCGGCCAGCCGAACAAGACAAAGGTTGCGAAGATTACCCGCGAGCAGATTAAGAAAATCGCGGAAACAAAGATGCCGGATTTGAATGCCGCTTCTCTTGAAGCAGCAATGAGCATGGTCGCCGGAACAGCCCGCAGCATGGGCGTTGAAGTCGTCGACTGATATAGAACGCCAGCGCTAAGACGAGCGTTCTTCTGTTCTCTTATTCCCGGTGGGAGGAACTTGAAATCCGATTTTACCACTTGACAGGGAGGAAAACCTATGAAACACGGTAAAAAATACGTCGACGGCGCAAAGCTGATCGACCGCACGAAACTCTATGATCCCGAAGAAGCTCTTGATCTCTGTGTCAAGACAGGGACCAAGAAATTCGACGAAAGTGTCGAAGTTCACGTAAAGCTCGGCGTTGATAGCCGCCACGCTGACCAGCAGGTTCGCGGTGCTATCGTCCTGCCGAACGGCACGGGCAAAACCGTGCGCGTCCTCGCCATCTGCAAGGGCGACGCTGCTAAAGAAGCAGAAGCAGCCGGAGCAGATTTTGTTGGTGCAGAGGAAATGATTCAGAAAATCCAGAATGAAAACTGGATGGACTTCGATGTGCTGATTACAACACCCGACATGATGGGTCTTGTCGGCCGTCTCGGTAAGATCCTCGGCCCCCGCGGCTTGATGCCGAACCCGAAGGCCGGCACTGTTACTCGTGAAATCGGCAAAGCCATTAAAGAGGCAAAGGCCGGTAAGATTGAGTACCGTCTCGACAAGTCCAACATCATTCACTGCGTCATTGGCAAGGTGTCCTTTGGCAAGGAAAAGCTCGTCGAAAACTTCGATGCCCTTCTCAGCGCCATTGTGAAAGCAAAGCCGGCAGCTGCGAAAGGCCAGTATATCCGTTCTTGCGTCGTGGCTTCCACCATGGGCCCCGGCGTGCGCATCAACCCGAACAAATTCAGCGCCTGATTTGACAGACGGCCGAATTTGTGGTATAGTGCTCTAAGTTAATAGAACTTATTCAAAGACAGCAGGTGCTTTTAGCATAATGTTTTTTCCAGCCTGCCGAGAATAAGGATCAATGCACGATTTTGTGTTTTGAAGCCTTTTCTGCGGCAAGCGGAAAAGGCTTTTCTGTTGTTCTGATTCTGTTACTGGAGGTGAATAGATTTGCCAAGTCAAAAGATTTTGGAAGAAAAGAAGAAGCAGGTTGCTGATCTTTCTGAAAAACTGAAGGCGGCTCACACGGGTGTTATTGTTAACTACAAAGGCATCACGGTGGCTGACGACACAAAGCTCCGTAAGGAACTCAGAGAATCCGGCAGCAACTACAAAGTGGTTAAGAACTCGATTTTGCGCCTTGCTTTGAAAGAAGCGGGAATTGAAGGCCTCGATTCCATTCTGGAAGGCACAACGGCAATTGCCGTGAACACAGAGGACTATGTTGCCCCGGCTAAGGTTTTGAATAACTATGCCAAGAAAAACAAGAACTTTGAAATCAAAGGCGGCTTCATCGACGGAAAATCCGCCACTGTAGCTGAAATCCAGACTCTGGCAGAGCTGCCCTCGAAAGAGGAACTCGTGGCCCGGACTCTCCGCGGCTTGAATGCCCCGATTTCCGGCTTCGTTACGGTGCTCAACGGCACTCTCAGAGGCCTGGTTATTGCATTGAATGCAATTGCCGAAAAACAACAACAGTCCGCTTAATCCCTATTACAAAAATAAAAATTTATATGGAGGTTCTCTACTATGTCCGATAAAGTTGCAAAGCTGATTGAAGACGTTAAATCCCTTACCGTTCTTGAGCTCTCCGAGCTTGTAAAGGCTCTCGAAGATGAGTTCGGTGTTTCCGCTGCTGCTCCTGTCGCTGTTGCTGCTGCTCCGGCTGCTGCTGCTCCGGCTGCTGAAGAGAAGACTTCTTTCGACGTCGTTCTGAAGAGTGTTGGCGATCAGAAGATTCAGGTCATCAAGGCTGTTCGTGAAATCACCGGCCTGGGCCTGAAGGAAGCTAAGGACCTTGTTGATTCTGCTCCGAAGACAATCAAAGAGGGCGTTTCCAAGGACGATGCAGAAGCTATGAAGGAAAAACTCACAAAGGTCGGCGCAGAAGTCGAGTTGAAGTAAGTTTCCCTTGCAATCAGCAAAGCCGCCGCTTCGGTGAAAACCGGGGAGGCGGCTTTTTTGCGCATAAAAATACCACCTGTTTTTGGCAGGTGGCATTTCGGTTCTTATCCCCTTGAAGTGCTTCATTACATATTTTTATAATGTTTTACCTTGCGCAGCGTTTTGCGCTTGCGGTTGTAAATAATCGCAAGAACAATATAAACAACCAGCAGGAAAATGACAATGCCTGCAATAATCAAGAACCAAGTGGAAGTTACAATTGATTTTGCAATATCGGTCGTGTGGAGCACTTCGCTTCGCTCCACAGAATCGGCCGCAACAAGTTTGATGGTCGCGAGCTTTTGGTTGGCGTAGCTGACGGTTGCGGTTCCGATGACCTGCCCTTTCTTGATGGGGGCTTCCACCGATTCCGGAAGGTTTGGAGTGACAATAATGCTGCTCGTTTGCACATTTTTCGGGAGAATACAGGAGAAGCTCTTTTCTGCCGTAACCTGCAAGGTGTCTTTGTTCCAAGCGTATTTCAGCGGAACTTCACCGAGGATAGTGGTCGAGTCCACGGCCTGTTTCAGCTCCAGATTCCTCAGCGCCCAGCGGTAGAGGGCGGCTGAATCAAGCATTTCGCCGTGCGTCGTGATTGCATTGCCCTTGCTGTCAACAGAAGGAGCGCCGAGCGCAACACAAAGGTAACTGTAACCGTCGGCAGAGGCTGTGGATACAAGGCAGTAGCCGGATTCATCGGTATGGCCGGTCTTGATGCCTTTGGCATAGGTGTAATAATACTTCGGGTCGCTGCTCATCAGCATCCGGTTCGTCGTGGAAAGAACGGTTTGCTTTCCTGTGTTCGGCCCGCCGATCGGTTTATAGGTATAGCTGAGCTGGTTGCAGATTTGCATGAAGTACGGAAGGGACATGGCATATCGGGTAATTTTGACAAGGTCCGCTGCGGTGGTGTAGTGGTTCGGGTCATGCAGACCGTGCGGGTTCATAAAATGGGTGTTCGTGCAGCCGAGCTCTTTGGCTTTTTCGTTCATCATATCAACGAATTTCTGAACATCCCCGCCGCCGACATAATCGGCAAGGGTCAAGGCGGCATCGTTGCCCGACGGAACCATCATACAGTTCAGCAGCTGGTAGGCGGTAGCTACATCGCCGACTTGAATACCGGACATGGAACTGCCCGTACCGGAGAGTTCATCTAGGATTTTCTGCTTGACGGTGATTTTTGTCCCCTGCAGGTCCTTGATGTGCTCGACGGCTACGATATATGTCATGATTTTTGTAATGGAAGCCGGCTCGCATTTTTCGTTGGGGTTCTTTTCGTAGACAGGTACCCCGGTGTCGAGATTTACCAGTTCAATTGCTTTCGAGTATGTGTCAAAATCAATGTGAAACACCGACGCTTGCGCTTTTATCGGAAAAAGCACAGTGCAGAAAATCAAAAATGAGGAGAAAAGGGCGGCAGCCTTTTTTATCATGGAAATTTTGCCTCCGATGTGATATGATAACAATGCATTGCTACATATTTTCAGTATAACAGTTTTAGAAGCAAATGAAAAGAAGATTCGACCGCAACAATATTTTCCGCGCGGAAATTATCCGCGCGCAGCATGGAGGAAAGAAACGTGATTTATGTTACGGGAGATACCCACGGGGAAATGCAGCGCTTTCACTCGAAGGAAATGCGAAAACTGAAAAAGGGTGATACGCTGATTATCTGTGGGGACTTCGGCTTTCTGTGGGACGGCGGTGCGAAGGAGGAAAAGTGCCTCCGCAAGCTCGGGAAAAAGAAATATCAGATTTTGTTTCTGGACGGCACCCACGAGAACTTCGACCTTCTTGCGAAATATCCGGTGGAGGAATGGAACGGCGGTAGGGTTCAGCATATCAGCGGCAACCTCTATCATTTAATGCGTGGAGAGGTCTATACCATTGAAGGCCATAAGATCTTTACGTTCGGCGGGGGAGAAAGCGCTGAGAAGCAAATCCGCATGGAAATGAAGCGGTGGTGGCCGTGTGAAATGCCGAATCTCGAAGAAATGCGCAGGGGAGCCGATAACCTGCGTGCGAACGGGTTTGAAGTGGATTATATCATCACGCATATGCCGCCGAAGATCGACGTGAAAACGGAGAATCAACTCGAAGCCTACTTCAGCCAGATTATGAAGCAAACCAAATATAAAAAATGGTTCTTCGGGTCCCAGCATATTGACCGCAAGATTACCTATAAAAATTACGCGGTATTTAACAGCGTACTTCCCGTTGAAGATACATAAAAATGAAATAATTTGCTGGAAGAAATATGCACAAAAATCGGGGTGACAATTTAGCACCCCGATTTTTGTGAATTTTTTTGACAAATTAAGCAGAAGGCGGCTCTCTGCAAGGGTTGTAACATGCCAAATAATGCTGTATAATATAGCAAAATGTAGGATTATGCTTTGGAATTTTATTGGTCAAATGGGAGGAATTGAATTGCAGAAAACATCGCGCCGCTTTTGGCGGACTTCGTTAGCGGCAGTTTGTGCAGCCGTTCTTTTGTTTACGGCTGTTCCGCTCGGGAGCAGCGTGTCCGCGGCCACAACGGCAAAAACAACAGATTACCTCAATTTAAGACAGGGGCCGGGTACCAATACAAAGGTCATTCTGACTCTGATTAAAAATGCCACGGTAACGATTCTGGATAATTCGGACAGCCAGTGGGCGAAGGTTAAGACTGTCAGCGGGTATGTCGGATACTGCTTTAAGCAGTATCTGAGCTTTTCGGGCAGTCAGAACACTTCGTCATCTTCTTCCGGAATCACTGCTAAAACGACAACGGCTTTGAACATGCGAAACGGCCCGTCCCTCGGCAACGGGATTATTACCGTTCTCAAGACCGGTACTTCGTTGAAGGTGCTTGATAATTCCAACCGCGACTGGGTGAAGGTTCAGACTTCCGACGGAAGGAGCGGTTGGTGCTACCGCCAGTACCTGGCAATTTCAGGTGCTGCAAGTTCCACAAGCTCAAATACTTCAACTTCTTCCTCCGGCTCATCTTTGACCGCGGTAACAACGGATTACTTGAATCTCCGCACCGGTGCAGGGTTGAATTACCGTGTTATTCTGACGATGAAGAAAGGTTCCACCGTCACGGTGCTTGATAATTCCAACCGGTCTTGGGTAAAGGTTCGCACAGCGAGCGGAACACAGGGCTGGTGCAGCAGGGATTATCTGAAGATTTCAAGTTCCACATCTTCATCATCCTCGTCATCATCTCGTTCTTCAAGTACCACAACTTCTTCCAGCAGTTCCTCCAAAGCTTCTAGCTCTTCTAGTTCTTCCACTTCTTCCAACTCCAGTTCTTCCGCCTCTTCCGGTTCAACAGGGAGCACGAGCACTCCTTCCACTCCGAAGCTGACGGGTGCGCTCGTGCAGGTTAACGATTTGCTGCGGCTTCGTTCCGGACCAGGCACATCTTACAGTGTGCTTGGATACCTGAAAAATGGTACATATCTTACCGTACTTGAGCCACCGAAGAATAGCTGGATGAAGGTGAAATGGGGAAGCACAATCGGATATGTCTGCACGGACTATGTGAAGTTTCTTTATGACGGCGATACAGGTTCCAGCAATTCCATTTCGATTTCCACGACTTCTGCAAAAATTCCGCAGGGCAAAACGCTTTGGATTAAGGCTTCCGGCTCCGCTACCTGGACAAGCAGCAACACCAAAGTTGCAACCGTCCAGAACGGATATGTTCTGGCTGTCGCGCCCGGAACAGCGGTGATTACCGCCGCTTCCGGTTCTGCAAAAGCTGTCTGCAATGTTACAGTCACTGAGGCAGAACCTGTCCGCGCTGCTTATGCGTCCCCGAATATTGCGGCACCGGGCAGCGCCGTAACGTTTACCGCAGTTACCGATACGCAGCGTGACGGTGTCAGGTTCCTCGTTACGATGCAAAACGGAAGTGTGCGGACGCTGCAGGCTTCTCTCTCAGCAACAAACACCACAAATGGCGTTACGACAAAAGTTTGGACGGCTTCTACCAAGTTTGATACTGCCGGCGTGTACTCCTTTACGGCGGTTTCTTCCGTCAAAGGCGTTTACAGTTCCGGCGGCGTCGCTTCCGATGTGATGGTAGCTACACAGGGCGACCCAGAGGTTTCCACGAACGAATCCCGCCGCGCTTCCGATCAACTTATCAACATGATCGCTAGCTGGGAAGGGTACAGCGCTACGGTTTATGCCGATAAACTTACCTACAACAGCATTCCGACAATCGGCTACGGCTTTACACTCAGCTCCAACGCGGTTTTCTACAACAATCTCAGTAAGCCGGAGGCTTGGGCTCAGTTGGTGAACACGGTTAACCACGGTTCTTACACTACAGAACTGAACCGGATGATTGCCGCGAATAATTTCAAAATGAATCAGAATCAGGCCGATGCCTTGATTAGCTTTGCTTATAACGTCGGCGCGGGATATTTCAACTCTTCGCAAGAGATGGATTTCCGCAGGATTATGAAAAATGCGGTTGTACCGCCCGAAATTCCATCGTCAGGATTAGGCGCGAAGGTTACATACAGCACATCCATGCGCCAAAACCATACGTTCAATTCCAACCCAATTTGCAGCGGCGTTTCCAACGGCACGTCCGTAACGGTAATGGATGTCTGGAAAGAAAAGAAGAATGATGTCTGGTATAAGGTTCGCCTTTCAAACGGGGAGACCGGTTGGCTGAATGCAGGCTATGTCAATTTCAATAATTCGGATAAAATGGAACATGACCTGAATTACACCAATGCAACGGCCTTCGGTTCCGAATTGATTTTGTGGAATCAGGCAGGAGGAAACTTCGTTGCGGGGCTTTTCTACCGCTGCCTGAATGAAGCGAACATTTACAACTACGGAGATTTCAAGAACGACAGAAGTTACCTTCTCAGCAATCCGTATGGATATACATTCCCGAAATCCGCTTCCGTCCTTACAGGCTGAATCCAAAAAGCAAGCGCACTCCTTCATTCCGGAGTGCGCTTTTTCCTTAGAATCCTAAAGTTCTTTCAGCCAGTATTTCCGGTCGAGGCTGCGGTACCGCACTGCCTCGGCAATGTGCTGCGGCTCTATGGTTTCCGAACCGTCAAGGTCGGCAATCGTGCGGCAGACCTTCAGAACACGGTCGTAGGCACGGGCCGAAAGTCCGAGACGCTCAAAGGCAGTTTTCAGAAGATTCCGGCTTTTTTCCGACATGGGGCAGAATTCTCTGAGCCGGTCAGGCGTAATGCGCGCGTTGCAGGTGATGCCGGTGCCATGGAAACGCTGGTTCTGTATCGCACGGGCGGCGTTGACCCGCTTGCGGATTTCCGCGGAGCTTTCCGCTTTTTCATCGGAGGAAAGCTCGTCAAATTCCACGGGAGGAACCTCAATGTGAAGGTCAATCCGGTCCAGCAGCGGGCCGGAAACGCGGGAGAGGTATCGCGTCACCGCCTGCGGCGAACAGATGCACCTGCGCTTCGGATGTCCAAAATAACCGCACGGGCACGGATTCATCGCGGCAACGAGCATGACGGAGCAGGGATACGAAACGGTGCCGCCTGCGCGGGAGATTGTCACCATACCATTTTCAATCGGCTGGCGGAGAACTTCCATGGCTCCCCGGGAGAATTCGGGAAGCTCGTCCAGAAACAGAACACCGTTGTGCGCAAGCGAGATTTCGCCGGGGCGCGGAATACTTCCTCCCCCGGAGAGTCCGGCGGGCGAAACGGTGTGATGGGGGGCACGAAACGGCCGTGTGCGGATTAGGGAAACGCCGGGCGGAATCGCCCCCGCTATGGAATGAATTTTGGTGGTTTCAATCATTTCTTCAAAGGTCATGTCCGGCAGAATGGACGGCAGTCGTTTGGCGAGCATGCTTTTTCCCGAGCCGGGCGAACCGACGAGGAGCACATTATGCCCCCCGGCTGCCGCAATTTCGAGCGCGCGCTTCGCCTGCAGCTGGCCGCGCACATCGGCGAAATCAGCAGCGGGGGGAGAGATAAGATTCTCCGTTTCATTTGCAGAGGCCGGCGAAATGGCTTCGGCACCTGTCAGGTGGCGGAGCAGCTCTGGAAGATTTTTGACGGGAAAGACGTCCAGCCCCTTTACAACAGCACCCTCCGCGGCATTGTCGCAGGGAACAAATATGCGCCGAAAGCCGCGCTTCTTTGCCTCAATGGCCATGGGAAGAACACCGCGGACGCTTCTTACTTCGCCTGTCAGAGAAAGCTCGCCGATGAAGACGCTGTCGTCGGTGCCGCAGTCGAGCTGTTTGCTGGCTTTCAGCAGTGCAATCAGCACGGGCAGGTCATAGAGCGGCCCTTCCTTTTTCTGGTCAGCCGGCGCGAGATTCACCGTAATGCGGCTGACGGGAAATTCATACCCGCAGTTTTTGATTGCGGAACGCACGCGGTCGCGCGATTCTTTCACCGCGGTGCCGGGAAGGCCGACCACCTCGAACGACGGAAGCCCCTGCGAAAGGTCGGCTTCCACTTCCACAGGAAAAGCCTCCATGCCATACAGGCCCATGCTGTACACGTGAGAAACCATCCGATAATTCCTCCTGCGTATATTCTTTTGACATTATACTCCTATCTTCGACGGGTTTCAATGCAATATTCCCGTCGAGGAGGGCGGTTGACTTACGCCCGGTGTTAGAGTATGATGAAACTCAAATCATCGCATTTTCCGGGGGTGATGGATTTGTCCGCCCACAGAATCGACAGTCTTACAGCCTGCGACGATGCGCAGTTGGCGGCGCTCGTTAAGGAAGGAAACGCAGAGGCATTTGCCGAGCTGACGGAGCGCTACATCTCCTTTATTCGGGCAAAGGTTTCCCCTTACCATGCTGCCGGTGTGGAATCAGAGGATCTGTGCCAAGAGGGCCTCTTGGGCCTTCTCCTTGCCGCGGAGAGTTATAATCCGGAGCGCAGCGCCTCGTTCCGCACCTACGCGGATGTTTGTATTTCAAACCGCGTCATCATGGCCTACCGTTCCGCGATGGGCAAGAAAAACAGTCCGCTGAGCAATTTCGTTTCGCTCAGCGGGGAAGATGCGCCGGATTTTCCTGCGGACTGTTCCGCGGACCCGCAGGTCCTTGTTGACAACCGAGAAAGCTTTGAAATTTTTCAGAAACGCTTGGAGCAGCTTTTGACACCTATGGAGCAGAAAGCCCTCCGGCTTTATCTCAGCGGCTGCAGCTACCGCGAGATTGCAGAAAAAATGTCCGTCACCGAAAAGGCGGCGGACAATGCCCTTCAAAGAGTGCGCAGCAAACTGAAACACGCCTACTAAAACATCTCGGAGCGCCGTTTTTCGCGGAGCTGGCGGCGTTTTTCACCGGCTTCCCACTCGGCTTTTTCGGCCGGTGTTTCGCAAATCAGCCGCGGCACGGGTGTCGGCTTGCCGTTTTCGTCAAGTGCCACAAGTACAAGATATGCGGTGTTTACAAGTTTCCGGTTGCCGTCGAGGGCTTCCACATAGCTGTCGACCCGAACTTCCATGGAGGTTTTGCCCACATAGGTCATTCGTCCGTAAAGAACGACGACGTCATCGGGGAAAACGGGTTCTTTGAACTGCAGGCTGTCGATGACGGCGGTTGTAACGTTGCGGTTGCAGTGGCGGCGTGCGACAGCGCCGGCAACAATGTCAATCCATGCAACGAGCTGCCCGCCGAACAGACGATTCTGCGAATTCAGATGAGCTTTAAAAACGGGCTGCACCTGCTCAATTTCAGAATCGCTAACACGTTTTGCAGGCAGCTCCGGTGTTGCTAAATAATCTTTTTTCATCCTCTTCACCATTTTCTTACGTTTTTTTCTTTTACTATATCCTGATAATCAGGAAATAGCAAGCAGTCTTTTAGAGTTAGGAGCCATGAATTTGAGTAACGGAAATCAGTGCTGTGCGGTAATTCTTGCCGCAGGCGCTTCCACAAGAATGAATCTTTCTGTTGGAAAACAATTTTTTCCCCTTCTCGGAATGCCGTCTGTCGCTCGGACGATTTTGGCGTTCGAAAAGGCAGGCGAAATCGGTTCAATCGTCGTCGTCTGCCGGGAAGAGGAGCTTGACCAAATGCGAATCATCGCACGCGGAATCGACGCGAAAAAAATCATCTCCATTGTCCCCGGCGGGGAAACACGCCAGCAGTCCGCCGCCGCGGGCCTTGCGGCTGTTCCGCACGAAGCGGAGCTTGTGGCGGTGCACGACGGTGCCCGTCCGCTTGTCCGCCCGGAGGAGATTGACGCCTGCGTTGCGGACGCGCGTGAACATGGCGCATCTGCCCTTGCCGTTCCGGTCAAGGACACCATTAAGATAACGGACAGCGCCGGCTTTATCGATTCCACGCCGGACCGCAGCTGCCTTTGGGCGGTCCAGACGCCGCAGGTGTTCCGCCGCAGCGATTATGAAGCCGCCATGCGCCGGGCGCAGGAGGAAAACGCAGATTACACCGATGACTGCCAGCTTCTCGAGCATATGGGCGTTCGAGTCCATCTCTGCCGCGGAAGCTACGAGAATATCAAGCTGACAACGCAGGACGATATCATCACCGCAGAGACCATTCTGCGGCGCAGGGAGGAATCGGTATGAGAATCGGTCATGGATATGACGTGCATCGGTTTGCCGAGGGAAGAAAATTGATTCTCGGCGGCGTTGAGATTCCAGCCGAAAAGGGGCTTCTGGGCCATTCGGATGCCGATGTCCTCACGCACGCGATTATGGATGCCCTGCTCGGCGCCGCGGCGCTCGGCGACATCGGAACCCATTTCCCGGACAATGACCCGGCTTATGCCGGTGCGGACAGCCTGAAGCTGCTGGCGAAGGTTTGCTCGCTGCTGGCCGAAAAGAACCTGCGCTTGGGGAACATCGACGCGACAATTATTGCACAGGCACCGAAGCTCAAACCGTATATTATGGAGATGCGGAATAACATCGCAAGAGTATGCGGCGTGCCCGCCGACAGCGTCAGCGTGAAGGCAACCACGGAAGAAGGTCTCGGATTTACCGGAAACAAGGAGGGAATTGCAGCACACGCGGTTTGCCTTCTGGAACAGCTATAAGCAAAGCAGGGGTCTACAGCATATCCTGTATTACTAAAGGAACCGCCGGTTCTTTTCCATGAGGATCTGACCGGCTCATTTTCTGTTCGGATCGGCGTTCCATCACCGTTTTCTGGGCAGCAGGCCTTTCGTCCAGGCTTCTGATCGGCGGTTCGCCAACGGAGGGGATTTGCTGTGGGAAGACCTATGATTCTCATTGGATCAGTCACCTATGCGATGAAAGGGCAAAGACTTCTTGCCCATTACGGAATTCGTTCAAGTGTCGAAAGGATTTATCATAATTCGGACGGCCGTGGCTGCGGCTACGGACTTTATGTGCCGATTCGCACAGATGAAGCAGAACGGATTCTACGCCAGTCCGGAATACCCGTGGCTGGACGTGACGTGTGGGAGGGCTGATGAATGATTTACCTTGATAATGCTGCTACTACTTATCCGAAACCGCGTGAAGTGCGTGCAGCCGTGGCGAACGCACTGGTTCGGTACGGAGCGAACCCGGGAAGAGCGGGCCACAGCTTGGCAATGGCTTCTTCCGAAGAGATTTTCCGCTGCAGAAGCGACGCGGCGGAATTTTTCCATGCACCCGGCCCGGAATGCGTGGCGTTCACTTTGAACTGCACGCATGCCATGAACTATGTGATTAAGGGGCTGCTGAAACCGGGTGACCATGTCGTCATTTCCTGCTTGGAACACAATGCGGTCATTCGTCCGCTTCATGCTTTGAAAGCATTCGACATAACCTATACCGAGGCTCGTGTTTACCCCGGCGACAACGACAGTACGGTAAATTCGTTCCGCAAAGCGCTGCGCCCAAATACCAAGCTTGTCATCTGCACTCATGCATCGAATGTGTGGGGAATTCGTCTGCCGGTGGAGCGCATTGCCGCGCTTGTGCATCAGTATGAAATTCCGATTGCCGTAGACTGTGCCCAGACGGCCGGTTTGCTGCCGATTGACTTGCAGGACAGCAAGATTGATTACCTCTGCGTAGCCGGGCACAAAGGCCTTTACGGCCCCATGGGGACCGGTATGCTCATTACGGCGAAAGGTTCCTCGCTCGCAACGCTGATTGAGGGCGGAACCGGCACGGAATCTATCAACCCTGTGCAGCCTTCCGGCATGCCGGAACGCATGGAGAGCGGAACCCTGAATATGACGGGAATTGCAGGCCTAAGGGCAGGAATCGGTTTTGTGCGCCGCCACGGAATCCAAAGAATTTTTAACCATGAAATCTCTTTGATGCGTGAACTGCACCGCCAGCTGGCTGCGATGGACGGCGTTGTGCTTTATACTCCGGCGCCTGACCCGAAATACTATGTTCCGGTTCTGTCCTTCAACATCCGCGGAATGCAGAGCGAGATAGTCGGCCGTCAGCTGAACGAGTTAGGCGTTGCGGTTCGTGCCGGACTGCATTGCGCACCCGCTGCTCACCGCTTTATGGGAACAATCGAGACAGGAGCCGTAAGGGTCTGCCCGTCTGCGTTTACGACCATGCAGGATATTCAGGGCGCCGCGAATGCCGTAAAAAGAATCTTAGTCAAAAAAAGACAGACAAAGCATTGAAAGTGCTAGTAAATATGTTAAAATAAACTAAGTGTTATATGCGGAAGAAAGGAAAAAGGTATGGATGAAATCATTGCGGCGTGGCATCTCTTCCTCCAGATGCTCCGGCAGTTCAGTTGGAATGATGCACTGGATATCATACTCGTTTCCTTCATCATTTACAACGCAATCAAGCTTGTGCGTGAAACGCGCGCGGGGCAGCTGGTCAAGGGCATAATCATTCTTCTGGTAGTGTGGGGCCTTGCCACTCTGCTGAAACTGACCATGATGAGGACACTCATGGTGTATCTGTTTCAGTATGCACTGATTCTCGTGATGATTGTCTTTCAGCCGGAGATACGGCGCGCGCTTGAACAAATCGGGCGAAGCGAATTCGGCCGAAAATCTTGGCTGGGCGGCGGAACTTCCGAGGAAATTTACCGCAGGAACCGCCTCTGCATCAATGCGGTTGTGGAAGCCGCAGTCCAAATGTCCAAACAAAAGACAGGTGCCCTGATGGTGTTTGAAATGAAAACAAAGCTCGGTGACATCATCGACACGGGAACGATTATCAATGCCCTTCCGAGCGTGCCGCTCATCTGCAATATCTTTTTCAACAAGGCACCTCTGCACGACGGTGCCATGATTCTGCGCGACGGCATGGTCTATGCCGCTGGATGCATTCTTCCGCTGACAAAGAGCGACAGGGTTGCGATTGAACTCGGAACGCGGCACCGTGCCGCAATCGGCATGAGCGAAAATTCCGATGCGGTCATCGTTGTCGTTTCCGAGGAAACCGGCCAGATCTCTGTTGTTTCAAACGGAGTCATTACTAGAAATTACACACGGGAAACGCTTCAAAGTGAACTTGAATCTCGTTTGCTGGCGGAGAGCACCGAGGAAAAGGACGAGAAAAAGCAAAGTCGTTTTCCCTCATTCAGAAGGGGGAAAAAGCAATGAAAAAGGACAAGCAGCCGAAAATTAAGAAACGCTTTAAGTGGAATCGCCTGTTCTACAACAATCGCTTTGTTGCTGTGATTTCTGTGCTGTTGGCAATTGTTCTATGGTTCGTTGTGGCCTGCACCAACACAGAAGATCACCCGCGGGCGATTGTAGGTGTCCCGCTGAAGATTACGCTTTCCGATGCCGCGCAGAGCGAGGGATTGAAGGTTTTCCGCCCGACGAACACGACCGCCTCGGTTTATGTGAAGGGAAATGCTGCGGTCGTATTTCAACTACAGGCTTCCGACTTGGTTGCCTATGTTCCGTCTGCCTCAAGCATCACGACCCCCGGAAACTATTCGCTGCCGGTTGCCGTGCGGAATTCGGAAACGAACCTCGGGCGTACGGCGTATACGGTGGACCACACGGATCCGGAGGTTGTCAGCTTCATGGTGGACCGCTACCGGGAAAAGACATTCAACATTGAAAGCGATATTACCTACAAAGGCGGGCTGAAAACCGACCCCTCTTATTTTGTCGGTTCCCCTGTTCTGACTTCCGACACCGTCACCATTGCCGGTCCGGAAAAAGAAGTCAACCAGGTGAACCGTGTGGCGTATCAATATGAGGTGACAAACACGCCGACGGATTCCTTGCAGTTTACTGCGACGCTTGTGCTGTTTGATGCGAACGGCAATAAACTGGACAAAGGAAACATGACAGTTACCCCCGAAAAGGTAGACGTCACGATTCCCGTTTTGCCGCGCAAGACCATGACGGTTACCGCGACCTTTGCAAATAAACCGTCCGGTCTGACACTCAGTGCCGACCAGATTAGTATTCAGCCCAGCACCATCGACGTCGCAGCGCCGAAAACCGTGCTTGACAATATGATGGGCACAATATCGCTTGACCCAATTGATTTTTCCTTAATCAGCCCGACACACAATTCGTTTGACGCAAACATTACGCTGCCCTCATCCTGCAAGAATCTCAGCAGTTCGCCGACCGCTCATGTTACGTTGGATCTTAGCAACATGGCAACGAAGCAGCTTGTGGCGTCTGTTTTCAACGTGAAGAATGTGGGCACCGACCGGAACGCCACCGTGCGCACGACGGGGCTTTCCGTCACCGCCGTAGGACCGCCGGAGGAACTCGCAAAACTGACCGATACCAGCGTCATCGGCAGTGTTGACCTTTCGGATAAGCAGAATTTCACCGGTCAGACGGAAGCACCGGTTACGTTTACAATCAGCAATTCCACCAAGTGCTGGATTTACGGAAACTACAAGGTTTCCGTAACCATTGCCAGCAAGAACTCATAATTATTCACGAAAACTTTCGATTGAAATATGGAGGCTTAGGTATGTCGAAAATCTATGAAGTACGTGCGGAAATGGTAAAGGCTATGAAGAGCGGCGACAAACAGCGGAAAGACGTTCTTTCACTGCTTCTCTCTCAGCTGAAGGCAAAACAGATCGATAAGCAGGCAGACCTGACGGAAGCCGAGGAAAACGAAGTCGTTCGCAAAGAAATCAAGCAAGTGAAGGAAACCTTGGAAACCACACCGAAAGACCGCGAAGATATTCTGAGCAAGAGCAGGTTTGCGCTTTCCGTTCTTGAGGAATTTGCCCCGAAAGAAATGAGCGAAGAGGAAATCCGCAAGACGATTCAGAGCGTTCTCGCTTCACTCGGCATTACGGCACCTACCCCGAAAGATCGCGGGCGCATCATGAAGGAACTCATGCCGCAGGTCAAGGGCCGTGCCGACGGTGCAGTCGTCAGCCGCATTGTCGGGGAGATTTGTTCGGGCAAATAAAATTAACAGAATCACAAAGAAAGCAGGCTTTACAGCCTGCTTTTTTCATTTTCAGGATTCTTTTTCGAGTGCAGGACTTCCTTCTGCTGCATATAGTAATGTCAGCAGAACTTTCAAATTCGATAAAGGAACGGGAATCTTATGCCATACACGACTCGCGAACTTTTGGCGCGGCTGCTGATGTGCGAAGCAGACGGCGAGGGCTACACCGGAATGCAGGCCGTCGCTTCGGTTATTGTAAACCGCACCAATGTGCCTTACGGCGAGTTTTTCCGCGTCAGCAAAGGCGGAGATATGCGTGCCATCATCACCCAGGCCGGTCAGTTCACCTGCATGAAAGAAGTTGTGGGAGGGGCCTATAATCCACAAAACATATACAACATGGTCCCCAATGATACTCATTATGAGATTGCAGACTGGGCCATGGCCAACGGTACGCTGAACGCTGTTGCGAACTCGCTGTTTTATTTCAATCCTTTCAAACCGTCTTGTATTCAGTATTTTCCGCCAAACCAAACAGGTCAGTTCCTGACACGAATCGGTCAGCACTGCTTCTATATTCCAACTGAAAAATACGCGAAAACCTAGGAGGATTCATAAGATGAATATGCAGACTTCAGATTTCCGAGCGACTTACACAACAAGTCACTCCAGCGGACTTCCGCAGGGGCTTACTCAACAGCCTACACCGCTTATCAATAATTTAGACATCGGTGGAATGAACCAAGGAACATCCGGGATGATGAACCAGGGCACATCCGGGATGATGAATCAGGGAACATCCGGAATGCAACAGATGCAGGGGATGCAGGGCGGCCCCAGTCTTCCCGGGTCGGGTATGCCGATGGCAGACCAGGAGGAAGGCGTGGGAATGGCAGCAGACAGCGTGCAGTTCCTGAACGGTTTTCTCCGCACTCAAATTGGCAACCGCGTGAAAGTGGAGTTTTTGGTGGGAGCAAACACCTACCTTGAAAAATCGGGAAAACTTCTCGCTGTTGGCGCAAACTTCATCATTCTTCAGGAGGCCATGACAGACGACCTTCTGGTGTGCGATTTCTTCAACATCAAGTTCGTAACGATCTACCGCTGACTTCTGCGGGGTGCATCTTCGGCCTCCCGCATGGACTTTGGAAGCGGTCTGTGATACAATCAAGGCAATCTGTTTTCGGGAGGCCGTTCGATGCAATTCGATGCAAAAAATATGGAGCTTCATAACAGCGGCGGGGTGCAATACCTTACATTCCCGTCGTTTTCCACATATTCCTTCGTGCGACATGCGTTTTCCACACGTGCCGGCGGAGTCAGTCAAAATGAGTTTTCTTCCATGAACCTCGGGTTCGGAAGAGGAGACAGCGATGAAAATGTTCTGGAAAACTACCGCCGTTTCTGCAACGCAGTCGGTTTCAATTTCAATTCGCTTGTTTCGTCCGCACAGGATCATCATACAAACATTCGCCGCGTGGGGAAAGAGCATTGCGGCATCGGAATTTGGAAGCCGAAGGATATGCAGAGCGTAGACGGGCTGATTACCAATGAGCCGGGTGTTACGCTTGTCACCCATTATGCAGACTGCGTTCCGATTTTCCTCTTGGACCCGGTAAAGCACGCCGTTGGGCTTGCCCATGCGGGGTGGCGCGGAACGGTGGCACGGATTGCCTCTGCGGCCGTAGAGGCAATGACGCGCGAGTTCGGCAGCCGCCCGCAGGATATGCTGGCGGGGATTGGCCCCTCCATCGGGCCGTGCTGCTTTGAGGTGGATGCTCCTGTTCGCGATGCGTTTGCGCAGCTGACGGATTTAAACCCGCAGGAATTGATTCACGACGACGGAAACGGGAAGTTTCACATTGATCTTTGGGAGACAAACCGCCGTATCCTGATGCGTGCGGGGCTGAAGGCTTCTTCCATTACGGTGGCGGAAATCTGCACGAAGTGCAATTCCAACCTGCTGTTCTCGCACCGCGCGACCGGCGGAAAACGGGGCGGCCTTGCTGCCTTCCTTGCACTGACCGAGGAGGCGGAAGCATGATTCAAGAAGCCTGCACGCTTTGCCCGCGCCGCTGCGGAGCCCGCCGTACAGCGGAGAGCGGCAGCGGAAGGTGCGGAATGGGTACAGACCCCGTAATTGCGCGCGCGGCGCTGCATTTCTGGGAGGAACCTTGCATCAGCGGAACACGCGGTTCCGGCGCCGTCTTTTTCACCGGGTGCCCGCTTGGGTGCGTCTTTTGCCAGAACTATTCCATCAGCACAGTCAAAGAAGTGGGAAAACGGGTTACGCCGAAAGAGCTTTCCGAAATCTTTCAGAAGCTGGAGGAACAGGGCGCACATAATATCAATCTCGTAACACCGACGCATTTTGTCCCAGCCATCCTAGAAGCGCTTTCGATTCGCAAACCGTCTGTGCCAGTGGTTTACAACTGCGGCGGATACGAAACACTGGAGACCCTCCGCATGCTGGAAGGCTATGTGGATATTTACCTTCCGGATTTTAAGTACATACAACCGGAGTTGGCGGCGTCGCTTTCCGGTGCGCCGGATTACCCCGAAACGGCGAAGGCGGCGATTCTCGAAATGGTGCGCCAGACCGGGCCTGCGGTCTATGACGAGGCAGGCATGATGCAGCGGGGAACCGTGGTGCGGCACCTCATTCTGCCGGGGCATACCAAAAATTCGATTGCGGTTTTGGACTGGCTTGCCGCGAACCTGCCGGACGGGGTGCCCGTCAGCGTGATGGCGCAGTATGTTCCGTGCGGCAAAGCCGCCGATTTTCCTCCCTTAGGGCGCAGAATCACCGCGAGGGAATATGAGAAGGTGCAGAACCGTCTGTTTGAGCTGGGTCTTGACGGTTATATTCAGGAGCGTGAATCCGCAAGCAAATCGTTTATTCCGCCGTTTGACCTAAGAGGTGTTACCTGAAATTTCAGCTAGGCATGAGAATACCCGCCTGACCATATCTTTAGATGGGAGGCGGGTATTGTTATGTTTGTTTCGTTTCGCATCAGCCGTACCGTTCTGGCAGTCTGCACTGCCGTCGCCGTTTTAATCTGTACTGGGGTTGCTTTTGCCGTGAATGCTTCCGCCGTAGATGCTTCCGCTGCCCCCACAGATGTTCCCGCTGGCAGCATCAAGCTTCCGGTCCTTATGTACCACAGTATGCTGAAGGAGCAAAAACGTCTCGGCAAATATGTCATTTCACCCGATGAGTTTGAAGGAGATTTGCACTATTTGAAAGAAAACGGATACCAGACTGTCAACGTACAGGACTTGATTCAATATGTCAAAATAGGCACCCCGCTCCCTGCAAAGCCGATTATGCTGACTTTCGATGACGGGTACTATAACAATTATACTTATGCTTACCCGCTGGCAAAAAAATACGGCGCAAAGATTATCATTGCGCCGGTTGGTTCTTATACGGATCAATTTTCAAAGAAAGATTCCGGTCACCCCAGCTATTCCTACCTGACTTGGGACCAGATTACGGAGATGATGTCTTCCGGCCTTGTGGAGTTCCAGAACCACAGCTACAACCTCCACACCACCAAGGGACGCCTCGGAGCGCAGAAGTGCTGGGGGGAAGATTTTCAGGCCTACAAAGATATCCTGCAGAATGATGTGGGAAAGATGCAGACGGAGCTGGAGTTAAACACCGGGTTCCGGCCGACTGCATTTGTCTACCCGTTCGGAGCTGTAAGTGACTGCTCCGATTCGATTCTGCGGGAAATGGGCTTTCAGGCGACATTTACATGCTTGGAGAAAATGAACTACATTACGAGAGACCCAGACTGCCTTTTTTCCTTAGGGTGTTTTCTGAGGCCGTCCGGCATCTCCAGCGAGGCTTACTTCCGAAAAATCGGGCTTGTCAGTAATTGATTTTCCGAAAGATGATGCGATTGAACAGGTGTATCAGTGCCGGCATCAGGAAAAGTGCCAGTGTTATCATCATGACCAGCACGAGTATCATCGGGAACGTGATTGGGGTTATCTCAAAGAACGTGGGGAATAGCGCCAGGGCAAGCACGAAAATGGTGCACATCGAACTAAACAGGACTATGTGCATGATGTTGAACGGATAGCATACGCGGAACAGAATCATCAGTTCAATAAAACCTGCCAGTAGAACTGCAAGCGTGGAGAGCTCCTCGTCGGAGAAATGGAACAGCAAAGACATGGCGGACAGCGTTAAGATGCAGAAAGTAAGCGTCAAAGCTCCGGGCAGTGAGTTGCGCATGACATTGTGGCTGAATTTCCCGTGCAGGCGGTCTCGGTTCGGCTCGAGGCCGAGGAAAAACGACGGAATGCCAATGGCGACAGCATTGATGAGCGTGAATTGAATCGGCTGGAACGGGAAGTTGCAGGCAAAGAAAATGAAGATGACGGAGGTCAGCGCCGAGAAAATCGCTTTTACCAGGAACAGTGTAGCGGAGCGCTGCAGGTTGTTGATGCAGCGGCGGCCCTCATTCACAATGCGCGGCATGCTGGCAAAATCGGAATCGAGCAGGACTACGTTTGAAACCGTGCGTGCGGCGTCGCTGCCGGATGCCATCGCGATGCTGCAATCGCTTTCCTTGAGCGCCGGAACATCGTTGACGCCGTCGCCCGTCATGGCTACCGTGTGCTTTTTCGCCTTCAGTGCTTTCACAAGCTCGAGCTTCTGCTTCGGCGTGACGCGGCCAAACACGGTGTAGCGTTCCGCAGCCTCCCTGAGTTCCGCTTGGGTTTTCAATTTGGAAGCATCCACGAAGTTTTGCGCATTTTTCAGGCCTGCCCGCTGCGCAATGCGTGAAACCGTGGTGGGATTGTCGCCTGAAATGACCTTGATGTCCACACCCTGACTGTTGAAGTATTCCAGAGTCCGTTTTGCGTTTTTGCGGATTTTATCGCTCAAGATGACGAGCGCGAGGGGCAGCGCCGCGGCTTCATTTAAGCCGTTTTCGTCCAGATAATCGGTTTTGGCGAGCAGAAGCACGCGCTGGCCGAGGTTTTCATATTTCTCCGCTTCCGCGCGGATCTCTTCAAACCGGTTTGGCAGAATGAATTCGCCTGCACCCAGAACATAGCAGCCTTGGTTTTTGAAAGCAGTGCCGCTCCATTTCCGCGCGGAGGAAAAAGCAACCTTTTTGCCGCAGACCCACGAGGGCGCTTTGGGGTAGGCATTCTGGATAGCACGCATCGTCGGTGTTCCGTCATTCTGAGCCGCGGCAAAAGCGGCAAGAATCTGTTCTGCTTCCTCTGCGGTGCAGTTCCCGAGCGGGACAACTTTGTCAACCTGTAAGCTTCCTTCGGTTATGGTGCCGGTTTTGTCAAGGCAGAGCGTGTCAACACGGGCCAGAGTTTCAATGGCGCAAAGTTCCTGCACGAGTGCTTTGTGGCTGGAAAGACGAATCACACCAACAGCAAGGACAACGCTCGTCAGCAGGACAAGCCCTTCCGGAATCATTCCAATCAGCGCGGCAACCGTGCTGACAATGCCGTCGGCATATCCTTCGTTGGAAACAAAAACTTGCTTGTAGAACAGCGCGGTGCCGATTGGAATAATCGCAAACCCAATCCATTTAATAATTCGGTTTGTCCACGCCATAATCTCGGAATTCGGCTTCTTTATGTATTTGGCACTTTGTGTAATTTTGGAAGCATAGTTATCTTTGCCGAGATGTTCCACTTTGGCCCGGCAGGTGCCACTGACAAGGAAAGCGCCGCTCAGGAGCATGTCGCCTACGTCCTTTGAAACCGGGTCGGATTCGCCGGTCAGCAGGGATTCGTCTACTTCGCAATGCCCGTCGAGGATAATGCAGTCAGCGGGAATCTGCATGCCGGAAGAAAGTTCAATGACGTCGTCGAGCACAAGTTCAGAGACAACTACTTCGCTTTTCATTCCCGAGCGAATGACATGGGCCTTTGGAGATGTAATCAGCGAAAGATTGTCAATTGTTTTTTTGGCACGGATTTCCTGAATAATTCCAATTAATGTATTGGAGATGATGACGCCCATGAAAAGGAGATTTTTCCATGATCCGACCGATATAATGAGTGCAGCGAGAATAAAGTTTAGGATATTGAAGAATGTAACGGTGTTGTCGCGGACGATTTGACCGATTGATTTCGTTCGGATTTCATCTTTTCCGTTTACAAGTCCCTGCCGTATGCGCTGCGAAACCTGTAATTCAGTCAGTCCGCACGAATAGTCAGGCTTAAATCGCTCACAATAGGAGGGTAAAGGTTTAGTCGCTTCATTCATCTTTCAAACAGCTCCGATTCCAATTTCTTGCAGAGCGAAATTTCTCTGATCCGCATTTTCCTCAGGATATCTTAAAGTATATACGAAAATCGCAGCAAATAAAGATTTATGCCCTGTTAATTAAAAATATGTTCATGATTTTCGTTATTTTGCACAATGTTAAGAGACGCGTTCTGCCACTTTGAGCATTAATTCCTCTTGCTTCGCAGTCCTTAATTGATTATAATTGACAACTGGGCTGAGAAGCCATTGTTCATTTATTGTTTACAATCATGTACTTGCATTTACGATGTGTTTCAGTTACAATACAATAAATCTAAAATTGTAAAAATTTGTATGAATTTTCGTTCGGAACAAGAATACACAAAGGGGTGGTTTTTATCGTAAAGGCACTGCGTTCCTGCTATGCACTTTTTGCAGGAAAAAAAGAGATTTCTCAGGCCGATATTGACCGCGCTGCTGTGTTTCTGTTCACCGTATCGCTTTTCCTTCCGTTCTATTTCAGCCTTGTCACAGTTTCGTGCATTGCTTTCATGACGATGGTGAAATACCGTATTCGCACGAAAGCGTTTCAAGCCCCGTTCACGAAACTGATTTTTACTTTTTTGGTTGGGTCGTTTTTTGTAGCCGCTTCCTACAACAATTACAGAGGTATGGCATATTCCATTTTGATTTATGCCATCGTTGTGTGTGGCCTCTATTTCAGAAGTGTGATGACCCGCGAACTTTACTATATGGCGCTGGACACAGCCTGTGCTGCAAGCGTCTTTTGTGTGGTTGTAGCTCTTATCCAGAAATTTTTGGTTTATTCTTCGTTTTCTGATTACCGTCCGGTTTCCACTTTTGTCAATGCCAATTACTTTGGCATGATGATTGAATTTATTGTTGTAATCGCACTTTACCGTATCTTTACGAATCCGAAAAAAACGATGCAGTACGCCATTGTCATCGCTCTCAATCTTGCCGGCCTTTACTTGGCGGGAAGTTTTTCTTCTGCCTTAGGTATGGTTTGTGCTGTTTTTGTGTGGCTTGTCTATAAACGTCAATCCAAAATTTCTAAGGTAGCTTTTCTTGTGATCCTTGCCGCGGGAATTGCTTTCTTGGTGTTTCCGCAGCTCCTGCCAAGGTCCGCCGCGGAAATTCAGCGTACAATTGATCATCGCATGTCGATCTGGCATGCTGCGTGGCGCGCATTTAAAGCGACTCCTATTTTTGGGCGCGGGGCAACTGCATACCATATTATTTGGGAACAGTACGGGGGATACCAGACGTATCACTGCCACAGCCTTGTACTCGACACACTTTTGAATTTTGGCATTGTGGGTGCGGCCGCCATTTGCGTCTACATTGGGTCATATATCCGCATCCTTGTGCAGCGGTATCGCCATCATATTTGCCGTGACTTGGATATTCTGGCGGCTGCGATTTTTGTTTCGGTTTTGGTACACGGCCTTACGGATGTTACGATTTTTTGGATTCAGACCGGAGCATTTTTCTTCCTTATCGTTTCTTGCCTTGGCATTGATTCCGCTTACCAGAACCAACAGGAGTATCTTGCTCATTTGTTTCCAACACTCGAGGACCGCACCGCGCAAGCAGTTTACCTGAAAAATTGACGGGCGGCTAATCCCCGCAGAATGATGCAGGAAAGTCCCCCACCGAACATGGAAGAGGCGGGGGATTTTTATTTTTCAAATTTTTACCGTAAAAAACGGAGAAAAGAGGGAGGAACGTGAAAAGAAAAACGAATCAAGCAAACACAGCAATGGCAGAAGCAAAAGAAATCGCCAAATCCTTGGCTGAGTACTCCGCAATGGAAAAGTACATTCTGCTGTCTAAGCTCAAGACACGCGAAAAAGGCCTGGACTTTGTAGACGTTGAGATGCTTTCTCGCCAATACCCAAGCAACGAGATTACACATGAAAAACCGAAACCATGGTATGTGCAGTTGGCGCAAGCATTCATCAATCCGTTTACCCTAATATTACTCGTTATTGCTGCGATTTCCTTCCTTACTTCTTACGTGCTAGCTCCGGTCGGGGAGAAGAACCTTTCCGCAGTCATTGTAATTGTGGTTCTGGTGCTGATTAGCGGCGCCATGCGTTTTTTTCAGGAGTTCCGCTCCGGAAAGGAAGCAGAGGGCCTACGCTCTCTCGTTAAGACGACGGCAACCGTAATCCGCCGCGAGAACGGCATGGAAGAAATCAATATCGCGGACCTCCTTCCGGGCGACATTGTGGTTCTCTCCGCAGGCGACATGATTCCGGCAGACGTGCGCATTTTGCGGGCAAAGGACCTTTTCGTCAGCCAGTCCGCTCTGACTGGCGAATCGGAAATGGTGGAAAAATTCGCCGAAGCGGACCCAGACGCCCATAATACCAATCTGTTTGACCTGCGCAACATCTGCTTCATGGGTACGAACGTGGTGAGCGGTTCCGCGACCGCGGTTGTTTTGGCGACAGGCGACCGAACCTATTTTGGCAACATGGCAAAGGCCCTTTCCAGCCAGCGCGAGCCGACAAGCTTCGATAAAGGGGTCAACTCCGTCAGCTGGCTGCTGATTCGCTTCATGTGCATTATGGTGCCGATTGTTTTTGTGCTTAACGGTGTTACAAAGCACGATTGGCTTCAGGCGCTGCTGTATGCAATCTCCATCGCCATCGGCCTCACGCCGGAAATGCTGCCGATGATTGTCACCACCAATCTGGCAAAAGGCGCCGTGAGCATGGCGCGCCAGAAAACCGTCGTCAAGCACCTCAATTCGATTCAGAATTTCGGCGCTATGGATGTGCTGTGTACGGATAAAACGGGAACGCTCACGCGGGATGAAATCGTGATTGAGCGCCATTTGAATGTGAAGGGCGAAGAAGATGTCACAGTCCTTCAATATGCCTACCTGAACAGCTATTTCCAGACTGGTCTAAAGAACCTCATCGACCTTGCCGTCATCGACAAGGCTTCGGAAAAAAGCATTACCTACCTCAACAACGAATATCAGAAAGTGGACGAAATCCCGTTTGACTTTACGCGCCGCCGCATGAGCGTTGTGCTAAAAGACAGGCAGGGAAAGACACGCCTCATCACAAAGGGCGCTGTGGAAGAAATCCTGCAGATTTGCACAACCTGCCGGTACGGAGAAGAAATCGTACCGTTGACCGGTCAAATGCGGGAAAAAGTCAAGGGCATGGCGTCCGAACTCAATTCGCAGGGAATGCGCGTAATTGCCGTGGCTTACAAGGACAGCCCGTCCGTGGAAGGCGTGTTCGGTGTGAGCGATGAAAGCAATATGACGCTCATCGGTTACCTCGGCTTACTCGACCCGCCGAAAGAGACAGCAGCGACGGCTATCGAGGCTCTGAAGCGCTACGGCGTTCAGGTGAAGGTGCTGACCGGCGACAATGAGCTTGTCACAAAGAAGATTTGCGGCGATGTCGGCTTGCCGGCCGATACCATCCTTCTTGGGCCGGAAGTGGAACAGCTCAGTGATGAAGAACTTTCGGCACGCGCCGAAAAAACGACCATTTTTGCCAAGCTGTCGCCTCTGCAGAAGGCAAGGGTCGTGGAAGCCTTGCAGAAGAACGGCCACACAGTCGGGTTCATGGGTGACGGCATCAACGATGCCCATGCTTTGAGCAAAGCGGACGTCGGCATTTCCGTGGACACAGCGGTCGATATTGCAAAGGAAAACGCCGATATTATCCTTCTCGAAAAAGACCTGACGGTTTTGGAACACGGCGTTGTGGAAGGCCGGAAAATCTTCGGAAATATTATCAAGTACATCAAGATGACCGTCAGCTCGAATTTCGGCAATATGCTTTCGGTGCTTGCGGCGAGCGCGTTCTTGCCGTTCCTTCCGATGATGCCGGTACAGATTTTGCTGCTCGATTTACTCTATAATATCTCGCAGATTTCCATTCCGTGGGACAATATGGACGACGAGTACCTGCGCATTCCGAGAAAGTGGGATGCTTCGGGAATCGGCAAATTCATGCTCTGCATCGGTCCGGTAAGCTCCTTGTTCGATATTGCAACCTTCCTGCTTATGTGGTTTGTTTTTGGATGCAACACGGCTTCGGACCCTGCGCTTGTGGCACTGTTCAATTCGGGCTGGTTCATCGAGAGCCTGCTTTCCCAGACGCTGATTATTCACCTCATCCGCACTCCGAAGATTCCATTTGTTCAGAGCCGTGCTGCTGCTCCTGTGGTAGCCCTCACAACAGCCGTTATGGCAACGGGCATTATTTTACCGTTTACCGGTTTGGGTGCTTCTGTGGGCTTCTGTGGCCTTCCGGCCGTATATTTCGGCTGGTTGGCAGCGATAATCCTGTCGTACGTTTTGGTCGCGCAAATCGTCAAGACAATCTACATCAAGATCAACCATTCTTGGCTTTGAGCCGAGATTTTTAGCTTGCATTTGTCCCTGCAACGTGCTATAATAGCAAACGTCGCGGGGACAAAACCCCTTTCTTTTTATAAAATTCGGGCCTGTAGCTCAGCTGGGAGAGCGTTCGGTTCGCATCCGAGAGGTCGAGAGTTCGAATCTCTTCAGGTCCACCATACATGAGGAAATCTGTAAAAGGATTTCCTCTTTTTTGTTTTCATTCGTAAGAATCTGCCCTTGACGTTATCGGCTAGTCATAAATTAGCAGCAACAAAGGCTCAATCTCATCGGTTAGTCCATAGAATCGCAGCAGCCACATGGCAGGGAGTTCCAATCTACGTAGAAGGCCATCACCCGGGAAAGTGATGGCCTTCTACTTTTGTCTGATTACTGATCCGATGAGGTGGAGCCCTTTTTCTCTGCGTCAACCTTGTAGAATACGGCAATACCGGTAGATCCGATTTTTCCTGAGATGGTATCCTCTGTTACTGTGAATACATTTCCGGAAATCTCATCAATATAGGTTCCGGGTGTTGTAAGGTGGTTCTTTACCGATACGGATTGGTTTGCATCACTGCCTAATACAAGAACAGCTCCGCTCTTTCTTGAAACATAGGCTGTGTTGTATGTACTGTCTGTATCATAGAAATCATCTTCTCCATTACATGCGTTATGGAAATGGTTAACGGCTGCAACCTCCGGGCTTGTGAAGTGTGTGCTTCCTTGCTCACCTACCAGGATAGAATCCTTATCGGTCTGGCTGGGGCGTGAGAAGTAAAGCGCTGTTGCACCGTTTCGGCTCGCAATGATTGCGTATGCACGGTCGATTATATTCTGATCAACATTTTTTGTCCATCCGCCTTCGTTTGTATGATTTGAATACGTGTCATGGCTTTCTGCCCAATATACAATCTTGTTTGCTGGAACGCTCGAATGAACGGTCCAGTTTCCTTTTTTCAATGAAACTTTGCCGTTTGTGAATGCGTTAAGAATTGTGCTTGAGTAGGAGGAATCTGTAACGGACATATACTTTGCATACTCCTCAATAAGCGAAGCAGCTTGCGATGCATTGTTATCTACAGGGCTTCCTAGAATCTCTCCGTAGTTGAACATATCGGAATCGATAACCGTGCTCCAAAATGAGCTCCCCTCGGAAGGAAGCGAGATGTGCTTAGCGGCATCCCATCGGATTCCGTCAACGCCATCGGATTTTAATTTCTGAATGTATGAGGCTACCTTGTTCTGCACATAAGAATCCTCGGTGTTTAAGTCCGGCATACCGATATCACCGTGTGTAATTTCATATCGGTTTGAGTAATCGCTTAAGCTGCCATAGTTATGCCAGTATTTTGATGGCATAAGTGTTGAATCAATACCGCTATGGTCACCTGCTAAATGGTTTGCGACCACGTCCACGATAACTTTAATTCCGTACTTGTCTGCGGCGGCACAAAGCTCTTTTAAATCCTCCTCTGAACCAAGTCCCGAATCGTTGATGTAGAAACCGTTTGGCTGATAAAGAAAATACCAAGCGCTGTTTCCTTTGTATGATGCTTGAGCCGGTGATGTTTGAACGGAAGAAAATCCTGCTTTCGCGATTTCAGGAAGGGCTTCCTTAATCTGCTTGAACGTCCAGTCAAAGCAATGAAGAATGACGCCGTCTTGAATATTATCTTCTAATCCGTAGTAAACGGTCGCTTCCGCTGTCTCTGATGTTTTTTTGCCTGCTGAACAACCGGAAAAGCAAAAGCCGCTTAATCCGATTGCAGCAGATAAAACAATCAAGAACAGCATTTTCTTTAGTTTTTTTGCTTTCATCTTTTTTACTCCTCCGAAAAATTGATTTTGAAAAAGATTGCCATGATTAGCCATCAATGTATCGAAAATTCTGGTTAAATATTACGATGTTTACTCACAAAAATCAACATATTTTCGAAATTAAGTAAAAGCGAGATAAAAGACATCGGTACCCCACGCGCGCGGCTGCATGCAGCCTGATTTTGTACCTGCTCCAGCAAAGATGAGATTCTATTTTAAGGTTTGGATGCAATAGCAATTTACCCGAATTGAGGATAATCCGAGACATAATTTGATTTAAACTAGCAATAAATTCATTTGACAAAATGGAACTGACATGTTAGAATACGACTAACATGTCAGATTGGGCCCGATAGTAAAATCAAAGATGATGCCCCGTACAACAGCGAATATTTCCAATGTATCCGGTGCAACCTACTTGCCAGTTGGGTTAAAAAGCGGCTAGCATCACCTGACATGAAACCAGGAGGTGCTATGCCGATTTATCAGCGAAAAGAATCCAATGGCTCCAAATTTTTTCAGTAGGTATTATTTATCCAGAGTATTGGAAACATTCGTAGACAAAAGATTCATTGCACAAAAATTAGCTCATTTGACAATGACACAGCTAACATTTTAGTTAGTTTGGGGGACCGGCAAACAATTTTTTGGAGGGAAATTCTATGGTTAATGTTGTCATTGGCATCATCATGTTACTGTCCTTTTTCGGTATGATCTATTACTGCGTCAAGGGCTACAATCTAATGGTTGGCTTTTTCGTCATTTCTGTCTTCTGGGTCATTCTGGCGTTAATCGGCAATGCTATTTCGCCGAGTGAAGCTATGAAAGACCAAAGTGTGATTAATGTGCTGACAAATGTATTCCAGACTGGGCCGGAAAACTACGGCAAATCCATTCTGGTCAACGTCTTCTTCGGCGCATTCTTCGGCAGAGTCCTGATGGACACCGGCATTGCTTCGACGCTAATCCGTAAGGTAACAGAGCTTGGCGGCGATAAACCGCACATCACCATGTCGCTGCTCTGCATCGTTACCACCGTTATCTTCACTTCCATGACCGGCATCGGCCCTGTCATCTCCATTGCGGTTATTGTTCTTCCCATCATGTTGTCCCTCGGCATTGCGGCGCCAATCGCCCTCTTTGCTTTCATGGGCTCCATCATGGCGGGCATTTTCTCCAACATCGTCAATTTCAAGCAATATCAGGCCATGTTTGCAACGGTCAAAGAAGAATATGCAAGCTATAGCTTCAATACGTATTTCAACTTCTCCATCATTGCTTCCATCGTCGCACTGGTTGTCGTTCTGATTGTTGCGAACGTCTGCCTTGGAAAGAGCAAGACTTCACGTGCATGGGCAGCAGCCGCTCCGGGAAGCGCCTGCACGGACAACGCGCCGGCTATTTCTTGGATCTCTGTCATTCTTCCGGTTCTGCTCGTTGTTCTTTTCAACTGCCCGATTATCCTTGCCTTTATCGTTTCCGCTTTGTATGCTCTGCTGACCTGCGGTAAGCTCAAGGGCGGATTCGTCGAAATCTGCCGCATGCTGGCAAAGCAGTTCGCCGACGGTGCAGTTGACGTTGCCCCGATGGTAGGCTTCCTGCTTACCCTGTCAATGTTTAACAACGCTGCAAACTATGCGGCACCTTACTTTAAGACTTTGTTCGGCGGAGTGATTCCAACCTCGGCTCTTCTGCTCTGTGTTGTGTTTGCAATTCTGACTCCGCTTGGCTTCTTCCGCGGGCCTATGAATCTGGTAGGCTGCGGCACCGCAATTTTGGCTGTTGTCGCTGCAACCGCCAACTGGCCTATCATGTTCCTGTATCCGCTGTTTGCAGTTACAACCGTTGCACCGCAGCACCTCGATATCACTCAGTCTTGGGTTGCTTGGGGCTTCGGTTATACCAAGGTAAACCCGAAAGATTATATGAAAATGTCGATTCCGACCGGTTGGATTATCGGCGCAATTCTCTGTGCTACTGTTTACTTCATGTATGGCGGCTTAGTCCACTAATTCGCCAGTACCGGGAACAGTAGCTCCCGTACTTAGTCAACAGCGAATAGGGTGGCCTTTTATCCAACATTGAAAACCGGCAACTGGTCAAATCCTATTCGCTGCTTTCTTCGTTTTCGCAAAAGGACTTATCGCAGTAGATACTGCTTTCATCAGAAAAGAGGGTCAATTTAACGTGAGCAGACGTGTTCGGATGGGTATCGATGTAGGCGGTACCTATACTAAAGCAGTAGCAATCGATGACGCAACGCATGAAGTCATCGGTAAGGCTGAAGTGAAGACAACACATGACGATCCGCGAGGCGTGGCGGCAGGTGTTGTACGTTCCTTTCAGAACTGCATGAAATTGAATAATATTAAGCCTGAAGAAGTCATATTCGTTGCGCACAGCACCACGCAGGCGACGAATGCACTGATTGAGGGCGATGTCGCGACCGTAGGCGTCGTGGGAATATCCAAGGGAGGTCTCGAAGGTTTTCTGGCGAAGAGGCAATCGAAACTCGACGATATCGACCTTGGAAACGGAAAGAAAATTAAGATTATCAACGAATTCGTAAAGACCAAAAATCTTACGAAGGAAGTTGCAAACAAAATCGTTGACGATTTGAAGAGCAAGGGCGCACAGGTTATTGTTTCTTCCATGGCATTCGGAGTGGATGACAACGGCCCCGAGAAGCTCATTTATGAAGCCGCGGCGGAAAAGGGAATCCCGACCACCATGGCTTCCGATATTACAAAACTCTATGGACTTACCAGACGTACGAGAACCGCGGCCATCAACGCAAGCATTCTCCCAAAAATGATGGACACCGCCAACAGCACGGAGATGTCCATTCGTGAAGTCGGCGTAAATGTTCCGCTGATGATTATGCGCGGCGACGGCGGCGTTATGGAAATTAACGAAATGAAAAAACGTCCGGTACTTACCATGCTTTCCGGACCTGCCGCGTCCGTCATGGGTGCTCTTTTGTATCTGCGCGCATCGAACGGCATTTATTTTGAAGTCGGCGGCACGACCACGAACATCGGTGTCATCAAAAACGGTCGCCCTGCCATTGACTACGCCGTTGTTGGCGGTCACCCAACTTTTGTCAGCTCGCTCGATGTCCGCGTGCTCGGTGACGCAGGCGGCTCGATGATTCGCGCGAATAAAAACGGCGTCATCGACGTAGGCCCCCGCTCCGCACATATCGCAGGTATGGAGTACTCGGTTTTCACCGATCCGGAAAAAATCGAGGGCGGCAAGGTGGAGTTCTTCTCGCCGAAGCCCGGAGATCCGGACGATTACGTCGCGATTCGCCTTACAAACGGCGAGCGAATCACCATCACGAATACCTGCGCGGCCAATGCGCTGGGCATAACCAAACCGGGTGATTTC